>DATMJI010000054.1:0-18955 GCA_035553895.1 Acidimicrobiales bacterium
GCTACGAGGTCCCCGAGCGCGGCCGGGTCTCGGCCGACGTCCGCGAGGCCTACGCCGCCGCTCACTGAGCGCTCCGGGAGCCGCCTGTTCGCTGAGGGCGAAGGCGTTACCGGGCGCCGTGGGGAACACGTAGGGTGGAGAGGTCGGTTGACCTGTCGTGACCGGGCGGTACTGATACTTCTGCGTCACGACAACCGCGCGCCGCAGGACTAGGCTCGCGGACCACGGGCATGTGATCGGTTCCCGCTCGAGGCGGGCCGGCTAGGAGCGATGAGAAATGTTCGAGCGGTTCACAGACCGGGCTCGCCGGGTGGTCGTCCTCGCCCAGGAGGAAGCCCGCATGCTCAGCCACAACTACATCGGCACCGAGCACATCCTCCTCGGGCTCATCCGCGAGGGCGAGGGGGTGGCCGCCCAGGTGCTGGTCAAGCTGGGCGCCGACCTGTCCCGCGTGCGCCAGCAGGTCATCCAGCTCCTGTCGGGCTACTCCGGCTCGGGCAGCCCCGAGGCGGGCAAGGCCGGGGCCAGCACGGGGGGCGGTGGCGAGTCTCCGTCCGGATCCCTGGTGCTCGACCAGTTCGGGCGCAACCTCACCCAGCAGGCCCGGGAGAAGAAGCTCGACCCGGTCATCGGCCGGGCCCGGGAGATCGAACGGGTCATGCAGGTGCTGTCCCGGCGCACCAAGAACAACCCGGTGCTCATCGGCGAGCCCGGGGTGGGCAAGACGGCCATCGTCGAGGGCCTGGCCCAGCGCATCACCGCCGACGACGTGCCCGAGACCATCACCGGCAAGCAGCTCTACACCCTCGACCTCGGCGCCCTGGTGGCCGGCAGCCGCTACCGGGGCGACTTCGAGGAGCGCCTGAAGAAGGTGCTCAAGGAGATCCGCACCCGGGGCGACATCATCCTCTTCATCGACGAGCTCCACACCCTGGTGGGCGCTGGCGCCGCCGAGGGGGCCATCGACGCCGCCTCCATCCTCAAGCCCATGCTGGCCCGGGGCGAGCTGCAGACCATCGGCGCCACCACCCTCGACGAGTACCGCAAGCACCTGGAGAAGGACGCCGCCCTGGAGCGGCGCTTCCAGCCCATCAAGGTGGAGGAGCCCACCGTGGCCCACACCATCGAGATCCTGAAGGGCCTGCGCGACCGCTACGAGTCCCACCACCGGGTCACCATCACCGACCAGGCCCTGGTGGCCTCGGCCAACCTGGCCGACCAGTACATCTCCGACCGCCACCTCCCCGACAAGGCCATCGACCTCATCGACGAGGCCGGCAGCCGCATGCGCATCCGCCGCATGCAGACCCCGCCCGACTACAAGGAGCTCGAGAACGAGCTCTCCCGGGTGGTCCAGTCCAAGAAGGAGGCGGTGGAGGCCCAGCGCTACGAGGAAGCGGGCAAGCTGCGCGACGAGGAAAAGAGCCTGCTCGAGCGCAAGGCGGCCAAGGAGCAGGAGATCAAGGAGTCGGGCGTCGACCTCTTCGACGAGGTCGACGAGGAGGCCATCGCCGAGGTGCTCTCGGTGTGGACGGGTATCCCCGTCTACAAGCTCACCGAGGAGGAGACCACCAAGCTGCTGCGTATGGAGGAGGAGCTCCACAAGCGGGTGGTGGGCCAAGAGGACGCCATCAAGTCGGTGTCCCAGGCCATCCGCCGCACCCGGGCCGGCCTCAAGGACCCCAAGCGCCCCAGCGGCTCGTTCATCTTCCTGGGCCCCTCGGGCGTGGGCAAGACCGAGCTGGCCAAGACCCTGTCGGAGTTCCTCTTCGGCGACGAGTCCTCCCTCATCTCCCTCGACATGTCGGAGTACATGGAGAAGCACACCGTCAGCCGCCTGGTCGGTTCGCCTCCGGGCTACGTCGGCTACGAGGAGGGCGGCCAGCTCACCGAAGCGGTTCGGCGCAAGCCCTTCTCGGTGGTCCTCTTCGACGAGATCGAAAAGGCCCACACCGACGTGTTCAACACGCTGCTGCAGATCCTCGAGGAGGGCCGGCTCACCGATGCCCAGGGCCGCTCGGTCGACTTCCGCAACACGGTGCTGATCATGACCTCGAACCTGGGGACGGCCGACCTGCGCAAGGCCAACGTCGGCTTCTCCAAGACCGACGAGGCGGTGAGCTACGCCAAGATGAAGGAGAAGGTCAACGACGCCCTCAAGGCCCACTTCCGGCCCGAGTTCTTGAACCGCATCGACGAGACGATCGTGTTCCACGAGCTCTCCAAGGCCGAGGTGGTCAGCATCGTCGACCTCATGATCAAGCGGGTCACCGGCCAGCTGGTGGGCCAGGGGATCGGCCTCGAGCTCACCCCCGAGGCCAAGCAGCTCCTGGCCGAGCGGGGCTACGACCCCACCCTCGGTGCCCGCCCGCTGCGTCGGGCCATCCAGCGCATGATCGAGGATCCCATGTCCGAGCGCATCCTGTTCAAGGAGTTCTCGGCCGGCGAGACCATCATCGTCGACGCCGAGAACGGCGACATCGTGTTCCGCACCGTCGAGGGCTTCGAGCCCCCGCCGGTGGAGCTGGCCGAGGCCGGCCCCGCCGAGGCGTAGTCTCCTCCCCGGTTGCCGGCAGGTTGCCGGCCACCGGAGGAGGTTGAGCCGTGTCCGGACAGGTGGTGCACTTCGAGATCCCCGCCGACGACGTCGAGCGGGCCAGCGCCTTCTACCAGGGTGCCTTCGGCTGGCAGCTCCAGAGCATGCCCGACATGGGCTACACCATGATCTCCACCACGCCTTCGGGTCCGGACGGGCAACCGTCGGAGCCGGGGGCCGTCAACGGCGGGATGTTCGCCCGCCAGGACGACATCACCTCACCGGTGGTCACCATCATGGTCGACGACATCGACACCGCCCTGGGCAAGGTGGAGGGCCTCGGGGGCAGCGTGGTCCGGGGCCGCCAGCAGGTGGGCGACATGGGCTTCGCCGCCTACTTCAGCGACCCCGAGGGCAACGTGTTGGGCCTCTGGCAGATCGCCGGGGGCTGAGGGGAGCATCCTCCTCCCGGTTTCTGGTCACTTGGGGACCGCCACGGTGCGGACGCGCCCAGAAAGCGAGCGGCCGACCCACGCCGGCTTCGGGGACGATGGCTCAGGAGGTCAGGCCCGGCCCAGGACCCGGTCGACGGTGATCTCCAGGGCCACCCGGTCGGGGTTGTCCCGGGGCGGGCGGTAGCGGGTGGTGTAGGCGGCCACCGCCAGCGCGACCCGGTCGGGATCGGCGCTGAGGGCGACCTCGCCCTCCAGGGCCAGCCAGCGCCCGCCGTCGATCTGGCAGACGGCCGCCCGGCCGCCCCGGCGGGCGTTGGCCGCCTTCTGGCTGGCGGCCCCGGTGATCACCCGGACCACACCGGCCCGGGCGTCGAAGGTGAAGCCGACGGGCACCACGTGCGGCGACCCGTCGGCCCGCAGGGTGGTGAGGCTGGCCAGGTGGCGCTCGGCCAGGAAGTCGTGCACCTCGTCGGGGAGGCGCCGGGGATCGTGGGCCACGCCGCGGTCGACGCTCAGAAGGGCCAGAGGGGGGTGGCGGCGGTGGAGAGGGAGCCGAGGGCGGCGACCACGGCGATGGCGGCGCACCCCGCCGTCCCCATCGCCCGGCGAGCCGGGTCGCCTCCCTCGCTGGCGAAGAGGATGCCCCCGGCCGCCCCCCCGGCGACCAGGCCTCCGAGGTGCCCGCCGATGGAGATGCCGGGGATGGCGAAGGTCAGCAGGAGGTTGATGAGCAGCAGGCCGCCGAGGCCGGACTGCATGGGGTTGATCCCCCGGCGGCGCATGCCGAGGATGGCGGCGCCCATCAGCCCGTAGACCGCCCCCGAGGCGCCGGCGGTCAGGGCATCGGGCTCGAGGAGCAGGGCGCCGAAGGAGCCACCGAGCAGGGCCGTGGCGTAGAGCAGGCCGAAGCGGACCCGTCCCAGCGCCGGTTCCAGCATGGAGCCGAGCTGGTAGAGGATGAGCATGTTGAAGCCGATGTGGATGAGCCCGTAGTGCACGAAGCCCGAGGTCACCAGCCGCCACCACTGGCCGGCGGCCACGTCGGGGCCGTTGAGGGCGAGCGCTTCGGCGATGGTGCGGGTGCCGCCGCCGAGCACGTCGCCGCCGCCCAGGGTGGGTACGAAGAGCACGGCGCTGACGGCGATCAGGGTCAGGGTCAGCACCGGCCGGCTGACCAGGGAGCGCAGGGACTGCACCTGGGGCCCGGACTTGACGCACTCCGGGCACTGGAAGCCGACCGGGGCGCTGATCATGCAGTCGGGGCAGATGGGCCGCTCGCAGCGCCGGCAGCGCACCCCGCTCTCGGCGCCCGGGTGGCGGTAGCAGTCCCACAGGACACGCGGCCCGTCGTCGGCGGGCAGGGGTTCGGGCGGGGGGGGCGGCATCGCCGTCCAGGCTACCGACGCCCCGGTCCCACGAACCGCGGTCAGCCCGCCGCGGTGAGGCGATCCATGAGCTGGTGGCCGGGTATGGCCGGGGTGGCAGCGACGCCGGTCTCGCTGTAGGTGCCCCCCGGGCCCCGGTGGCGGCTGTCGACCAGCAGCCAGGGCACCGGGTCGGGGGTGTGGGTACGCCGGGCCACCGGGGTGGCGTGGTCGGGGAGGAGGAGCAGGCGCCAGTCCCCCTGGCGGTCGAGGCCCTCGATGAGGGGGCGCAAGATGCGCCGGTCCCAGTGCTCCAGGGCCCGGATCTTCTCCTCCAGGTCGCCGGCGTGGCCGGCCTCGTCGGTGGCCTCTACATGGATGACGAACAGGTCGGCACCATCGGCCAGGGTGTCGAGGCAGGCGTCACGCTTGGCCTCGTAGTCGGTGTCGTACCAGCCGGTGGCGCCGGGGACCTCGACCACCTCGATGCCGGCCAGGGCGCCCAGGCCCCGGATGAGGTCGACGGCCGTGACCAGGCCGGCCCGCAGTCGCCGCTGCTCGGTGAACGACGGCAGGGCCGGGGCCGTGCCCTGGCCCCAGAGCCAGATCTGGTTGGCGGCCCCGCCGAAGCCCTCGACCACCGCCCGGGAGGCGTCCATGAGGGCGTGGAGCCGGGGGGCGGCCGGGCCGCTCGGCCCCACCGCCGGCCGCCCGGACAGGTCGTGGGGCGGGACGCACGTGGCGTCGAGCCATTCGGCGGGGGCGGTGAGGACGTGGCGGTACTGGACCCCGGCGTGGAAGCGCACGCCGTCGCCTCCCAGGTGATCCTGGAGGGCCGAGACCACCTCGGCCGCCTCCTCGGTGCTGGGGTGGCCGCCAGCGAAGTCGACCATGGTCCCGTCGGCGCCCACCGTGACCAGGTTGCAGCGGTAGGCCACCTCGCCCGGGGCCAGGGTGATGCCCCGCCCGGCCGCCTCGATGGGGGCCCGGCCGGTGTGGTAGCGGGCCGGGTCGTAGCCGAGGATGCTCATGTTGCCCACGTCGCTGCCCGGCGCCATGCCCGGGGGGATGACGAGGGCCCGGCCCACCTCCCCGCGGGCGGCCAGAGCCGAGAAGGTGGGCAGGTCGGCCGCTTCGAGGGGCGTGCGCCCGTCCAGCTCGTCCACCGGCTCGTCGGCGCAGCCGTCGGGCACGCACACCACGTACTTCACCCCGGCGACGCTACCGGGCTCCCGGCCCAAGCCTGCCGCCCCCTCCTTCCGAACTGGTGGTAGAAGCGGGACCGGTCCGGTCCCGCTTCTACCACCAGTTCGAGGGGGAGCGGAAGAGTTCGGAAGGGTCGGGGGCGATGGTCAGGCGCGGGCGTTGGCGACGACGTAGTCGCGCACGGCGGCCAGGTCGCAGGGCAGGGTGGCGCAGTGCTCGGGGCGCTCGAAGAGGTCGCCCAGGTGCTCGGGCAGCCCGGGCTCGGCGCCGGTGGCGGCGAGCACGGTGTCGGGGAACTTGGCCGGATGCGCCGTGGCCAGGGTGACCAGCGGAACCGACGGGTCGCGGCGGCACTCCCGCCCGGCCACCAGCCCTACGGCGGTGTGGGGATCGACGATGTGGCCCGAGGCGGCGTAGAGCTCGGCCATGGCGGCCGCCACCGTCTCGTCGTCGACCCGGGTGGTGGCGAACACCTCCCGGGTGGGGGCCAGGCGCTCGGGAGCCACGTCCATGCGCCCGGTGGTGGCGAAGCGGGCCATGAGGTCGGCCACC
Organism: Acidimicrobiales bacterium; assembly: GCA_035553895.1. GTDB lineage: Bacteria > Actinomycetota > Acidimicrobiia > Acidimicrobiales > CADCSY01 > JADDRA01. Next base: position 6,114 of record DATMJI010000054.1, read on the forward strand.
GTCGCCGCATCGCGGTCGTGGAGCTCGAAGAGGAGGCGCTCGATGTTGCTCGACACCTGGATGTCCATGGCCGGGCTGGTGGTGGGATGGACCTCCTGCACCTCCATGGTGGCGGTGGTGAGGAACCGGGTGGCGATGTCGTTGCGGTTGCTGGCCACCACCAGCTGGGCGATGGGCACGCCCATGCGCCGGGCGGCCCAGCCGGCGAAGGCGTTGCCGAAGTTGCCGGTGGGAACCGAGAAGGCGATCGGGCGCCCCGGGGCGCCCAGGGCCACGGCGGCGGTGACGTAGTAGACGGCTTGGGGCAGGACCCGGGCCCAGTTGATGGAGTTCACCGCCGACAGGCGCAGGCGCCGGCGCAGCTCGGCGTCGGCGAACATGGTCTTGACCAAATCCTGGCAGTCGTCGAAGGTGCCCTCCACGGCCAGGTTGTGCACGTTGGGGGCGTCGACCGAGGTCATCTGGCGGCGCTGGACCTCGGAGATGCGCCCGGCCGGGTGAAGGATGAACACGTCGAGCGCCGCCCGGTCGCGGCAGGCCTCGATGGCCGCCGGCCCGGTGTCGCCCGAGGTGGCCCCGAGGATGGTGAGGTGCTCGTCCCGCCGGCTCAGCTCGGCGTCGAAGAGGCGCCCGACCACCTGCAGGGCCACGTCCTTGAAGGCCAGGGTGGGCCCGTGGAATAGCTCCAGCACCCACTCGTTGTCGCCCACCTGGCGCAGCGGCACCACCGCCGGGTGGCGGAAGCGGGCGTAGGCCTCCTCGACGATGCCCCGCACCAGGTCCTCGTCGATGCCCCCGCCGAGGAAGGGGGCCATGACCCGGGTGGCCACCTCGGTGTAGGGCAGCCCGGCGAAGCTCTCCAGGGTCGCCGGGCTCAGCTCCGGCCACGTCTCGGGCACGTAGAGGCCACCGTCGCGCGCCAGCCCGGCCAGCAGGACGTCGTCGAAGCCGAGGACGGGGGCGTCGCCCCGGGTGCTGATGTACTTCACGGGGGGCCTGCCGTCATCGCTCGGTGACCACCCGCAAAAGGTTCGTCACCCGGTCGACGGCCTCGAGGTGGCGCAGGGCCCGCACGGTGGACTGCACCGCCGACTCGGCCGCCTCGTGGGTGATGAAGATGAGCCGGGCCTCCTCGCCGAGGCCCTCCTGCTCCATGGAGCGGATGGACACCTGGTGCTCGGCGAACACGCCGGCCACGGCGTGGAGCACACCGGGGCGATCGAGCACCTCCAGGTGGAGGTAGTAGGCCGAGCGCACCTCGTCGACGGGGCGGATCTCGGCCCGGGGCAGGGCGCCCAGACCGGCACTGCCACCGCGGCGCAGGTTGCCGGCAGCGTCGATCACATCGCCCAGCACGGCGCTGGCGGTGGGACCGCCCCCCGCCCCCCGCCCGTAGAGCATGAGCTCGCCGAAGCCGTCGCCCTCGATGAACACGGCGTTGAAGCTGCCCCGCACGCTGGTGAGGGGGTGGCCCATGGCCACCATGGCGGGATGGACCCGCACCGCCACCCGGCCGTCGTCGCCCTGCTCGGCCACCGCCAGCAACTTGATCTCGTAACCCAAGCGGTGGGCGAAGGCGATGTCGGCCTGGGCCACGGCGGCGATCCCCTCGTGGGAGACGTCGCCGGCCACCACCGAGACGCCGAAGGCAATGGTGGCGAGGATGGCGGCCTTGGCCCCGGCGTCGAAGCCCTCGACGTCGGCGGTGGGATCACGCTCGGCGTAGCCCAGGCTCTGGGCCTCGGCCAGAGCGTCGGCGTAGGTGGCGCCCTCCTCGCTCATGCGGGTGAGGATGTAGTTGGTGGTGCCGTTGACGATGCCGGTAATGCGCCGGATGCGCGAGCCGGCCAGCGACTCCCGCAGGGGCCGCACCACGGGGATGGCCCCGCCCACTGCCGCTTCGAAGAGCAGGTCGACGCCGGCGCTGTCGGCGGCGGCGAAGAGCTCGGTGCCCACGTTGGCCACCAGCTCCTTGTTGGCCGTGACCACCGGCTTGCCCGACTTGAGGGCGTCCAGCACCAGGCCCCGGGCCGGCTCGATGCCCCCGACCAGTTCGACCACCAGGTCGACCTCGGGGTCGTGGACCACCCCGTCGGCGTCGTGGGTGAGCACGCCCTCGGCCAGCTCTACCGAGCGGGACTTGGCCAGGTTGCGCACCGCCACCCGGGTGATCTCCAGGCGCATGCCCGTGCGGGCCTCGATGGCGGGGGCCTGCTCGGCGATCAGGCGCACCAGGGCGGCGCCGACGTTGCCGCACCCCAGCAGCCCGAGGCGTACCCGGGTCGAGTCCACGTGCATGGCCGCCACGCTACCGCCGCCCCCCGCTCAGGCGTCGAGGCGCAGGAGGTCGTCGAGGGTCTCCCGGCGGACTACCAGCCGGGCGTCGCCACCGGCCGCGAACACCACCGCGGGGCGGGGGACCTTGTTGTAGTTGGAGGCCATGGAGTGGCCGTAGGCACCCGTGACCGGGGTGGCCAGGATGTCGCCCACGGCCAGATCGGCCGGCACCCGGGCATCGTGGACGACAACGTCGCCCGACTCGCAGTGCTTGCCCACCACCCGCACCGCCCGGGGCCGGGTGGCGTTGGTGGCCCGGGGGAGGAAGGCCTCGTAGCCGCTGCCGTAGAGCACGGGGCGGGGGTTGTCGCTCATCCCCCCGTCGACGGACACGTAGGTGCGCAGGCCGGGCAGATCCTTGACCGTGCCCACCGTGTAGAGGGTGACGGCGGCGGCGGCGGCGATGGCCCGCCCCGGCTCCACCGCTAGGCGGGAGGTGATGCCGGCCTGGCGGCACGCCTTGGTCAGGGCCTGGGCCCACTCGTCGATGGTGGGTGCCTCCTCCCCCTCGACGTAGGCCACCCCCAGTCCGCCACCGAGATTGAGCTCCTCCAGGCCCAGGGGGGCGACGAAGCCGGCCAGCACGTCGACCGCTTGGGTGAAGGAGGCCAGGGCGAAGACGTTGCTGCCGATGTGGGCGTGCAGGCCCACCAGCTCGACCGCCGGGGACGACGCCGCCCGGGCCACGGCCGCCGCCGCCTCGCCCGAGGCCAGGCCGAAACCGAACTTGGAGTCGGCCTGGCCGGTCATGACGTAGATGTGGGTGTGGGCCTCCACCCCGGGGGTGATGCGCAGCAGGACCCGGGGCGGGGTGGCGCCGGCGGCCACCAGCGCTTCGATGCGGTCGAGCTCGTCGTGGCTGTCGACCACCAGGCGCCCGACCCCGACCTCCAGGGCCCGGGCCAGCTCCGCCTCCGACTTGTTGTTGCCGTGCAGCACCAGGCGTTCCGGCGGCACGCCGGCGGCCAGGGCCACGTGCAGCTCGCCCCCGCTGGCCACGTCGATGGCCATACCCTCCTGGTGGACCAGCTCGGCCATGGCCCGGCACAAGAAGGCCTTGGCTGCGTAGGTGGCACCGTCGCCGAAGGCCTCCACCGCTTCCCGGCACCGGGCGCGGAGGTGGTCCTCGTCGTAGACGAACAGGGGGGTGCCGTGCTCGGCGGCCAGGTCCAACACATCGCAGCCGCCCACGGCCAGCCGGCCGCTGGTGTCGACGGTGGCGGTGCGGGGGAGGAGCTGGAGGGGGAGGGGCGTCACCCTCGGGACCCGGCCAGGAGCTGCTTGACCCGGTCGATGAGCTCCAGGGGATCGAAGGGCTTGGTGACGTAGTCGTCGGCTCCGGCGGCCAGCCCGTCGCGCACGTCGAGCTCCTGGGCCCGGGCCGACAGCAAGATGACGGGGATGGCACCGGTGGCGTCGTCGGCGTCGAGGGCGGCCACCAGCTCCAGCCCGTTCATCTGCGGCATCATCACGTCGGAGACGATGACGTCGGGCCTGCTCTCCTGCGCCGCTCGCAGGCCACTGGCACCGTCGGCCGCCGTCTGGACGGCGTAGCCCTCCATCTCGAAGTTGACCTCGAGCAGGCGCAGGATCACCGGATCGTCGTCGACGACCAGGACCCGGACCTGGCCGTTCACCCCGGCGCCGACGTCGTTCATCCCGGCGATGCTACCGGCGCCCCCCGAGCGCAACCGCCGCCCGGGCGGGCCTCGGGTAGGCTCGCCCTGCGGCCCCCGTAGCTCAGGGGATAGAGCACCGCCCTCCGGAGGCGGGTGCGTAGGTTCGAATCCTACCGGGGGCGCCCACCCAGCCAGATCGATCCCGATTCAGGAGGATCGGCGTGGCTGAGCCACCTCGATCCTCCACAATTCGGGAAGGTCACGCCGGCAACTGCAGGGCGACCTCCATGAGCGCGGCGCTGGCCCGGTCCTGGGCGGCCTGGTCCTTTGGCGGGAGGGGGTCGAGCCAGCTGCGCCGGCGCAGCAGGTCGTCCCAGACGAAGAGCATCGACACCGCCCGCATGGCGAAGTGGGCGGCGGCGCTGAAGACGGCCGAGGTCTCCATGTCGACGGCCAGATAGCCGGCCTGGTGCCAGGCGGCCACCAGTTCGGGGGGCTGGGCCAGCAGGGCCGAGGTGGTGATGTGGCGGCCCCGGTGCACGCGCAGGCCCCGGGCCTCGAAGGCGCCGGCGGCGGCGTCGACCAGCTCGGGAGTGGCCAGCGACGATCCGCTGGCCCCGTAGTACTGCGACGCCCCCTCGCCGATGGTGGCCTCCTCGGCCAGCACGATGTCGCCCGGGGCCATGCCCGGCTGCAGGGCCCCGCAGGAGCCGATCTGGACGACCAGCGGCGTCCCCAGCTCGCCGAAGACGTGGACGGGCTCGACCGCCCGGGGGGCGCCGTAGGCGCAGGAGTAGGCGACCGGCGCACCTCGGTGACGTCCCAGGTGGAACTCGGGGAAGGCCAGCTCCCGGGGTCGCTCGAGCAGGGCCAGGCGCCGGGCGTTGCTCTCGGCCCGCCACCATGACCCCTCCAGGACCAGGCGTTCAGGCACGTCGGCGGACTCGATGCCCAGGGCGACCAGCCAGTCCCGCCCGCTCACCGGGACGGCGACCGGCGTGCTACAACACCCACCACCGCAATTTTAGCCGGCGTTGAAATCGGGGGTTTGGGCCATGGGGAGCGCAGGCGGGCACGTCGCCATCCTGGGAGCCGGCCCGACGGGGCTGGAGGCGGCTCTGGCCTGCGTCGACACCGGCCGGCCCTTCATCGTCTACGAGGCGGCCCCCGAGGTGGCGGGCTCGGTGCGCCAGTGGGGCCACGTGCGGCTGTTCACCCCGTGGGACATGAACGTCTCGCCCCGTATGGCCCGCCATCTGGCTGCTGGCGGGATGGTCGTGCCCTCCGGCGACGAGCTGCCCACCGGCCACGAGCTGGTCGAGCGCCTCCTGGCGCCGGTGGCCGCCTTGCCGGCGCTGCAGGGCCGCATCCGCCTCGGCAGCCGGGTCGACACCGTCGGTCGCCAGGGGCTGCTCAAGCACGAGGAGATCGCCAGCGCCGACCGGGCGTCGCGGCCCTTCCGCCTCCTGGTGGAGTCCGGCGGCGCCGAGGAGGTGGCCGGCGCCGACGTGGTGCTCGACTGCACGGGCACCTACCACTCGCCCAACCCGCTCGGCGACGGCGGCATCCCCGCACCGGGGGAGCGCTCCCTCGCTGCGCAGATCCGCCGCCACCTGCCCGACCTCCGGGCCGAAGGCGACGGCTGGGCCGGTCGGTCGATCCTGCTGGTGGGGGCCGGGGCCTCGGCCCAGACGGCAGCCGCCGCTCTGGCCGAGCTGGTGGCCCGGGCGCCGGGCACCACCGTGACCTGGGTGGTGCGCCACCCCGAGCCCACCTGGGGAGCGGTCACCGACGACCCGCTGCCGGCCCGGGCCTCGCTCGCCGCCGAGGCCGAGCGCCTGCGCGGCGGCGGCCAACCGGGTGTCGAGGTGTACGCCGGGACGGCGGTCGAAGGGCTGGCCCGCCGGGGCAGCCGGGTGGCCGTCACCCTGCGCCGGGGGGCGGCAGCCCAGGAGGTGGTGGTGGACCGGGTGCTCTCCCTCACCGGCTTCGTGGGTGACCACCACCTCTACCGCCAGCTCCAGGTGCACGAGTGCTACGCCACCTCGGCGCCCATGGACCTGTCGGCCGCCCTGCTCGGTTCCGGGGCGGGCGACTGCCTGGAGCAGACCGGCCACGGATCCGACGTGCTGGCCAACCCCGAGCCCGGCTTCTTCATCCTCGGCATCAAGTCCTACGGGCGGGTCAACCAGTACCTGCTGCGCATCGGCTGGGACCAGGTCAGCGAGGTGTTCGGCCTGCTCGATCGCCCCCAGGCGGCGTGAGCTCGCTCCCTCAGGGCTCCAGGCGGAACCGGGCCGTGTAGGTCCCCGAACCGCTCCCGTTGCGGGTGAGGAGGCGGTGCACGACCTCGTCCGGGCCCACCGAGAGGTAACCGACGTTGTTGTCCCCGACGATGGCCCATCCCGGGTGCTCCTCGGGATCGATGTAGGACCGGGTCTCGTGGTAGCGGGGTGGCGGCGTGGCACCGAGGTGGCCGAGGAGCTGGTGGGGCACGAACACCGGTGAGTCGTCGTTCCACTCGTCGGTGTTGACCGCCCGGGTCAGGAGGCGGTCGATCACCCCGGTGGCGCCGGAGGTGTCCGGGGGACGGTCCCAGCCCACCCGGTCCGGGCCTCCCCGCACGACCCGGCCCAGGGCGTGCAGGGCCGACTTCTCCAGGGCCCCGCTGTGCTTGAACGAGCTGCTGACCACCTGGGCCACCCGCAGCTCGGCGTCGTCGATCGAGAAGCGGGCGTCGACGTTGAGCCCGTAATGGACGTCGCCGGAGACCATGACGCAGCGCCGCAGGCCCAGCTCGCCGACCAGCAGGTGCATGAAGTCGACGAAGCCGGCCAGGTTGGAGTGCCAGGCCTCGAAGTCGATGGCGTAGGGGCCCAGCTTGCCCACCAGGAACTTCTGGCGCCGCTCCTGGAGCTCCAAGCCGAAGACGGGCACGGCCGACACCATCACGAGGGGCCCCGATGCCTCGTCCCGGCCGGCGCAGAGCCCGACCAGGCGCCGGGCCTCGGCGTCGCTGACCAGGCGGGCTGCCCCCCGGTCGCTGTCGAACGATCGCTGGGTCCGGGTGTCGAGCATGACGACGGGGGGGTCGGTGGGGATGCGGTAGCTCCAGCGGTCGAAGCCCCAGACCACACCGTCGAGGTGCCGGCGGGCCTCACCGTCGTCGGCGAAGCCGGCGGCCACGGCGGCGAGGAAGGCGTCGTCAAAGGCGTCGGGATCGTTGCCCCAGGCCTGGAAGGCCCAGAAGGCGGCCAGGGCGTTGGCCACCGCCCGCCGGCCGGTGGGCGACGAGTGCACCTGCTGGCACCACTCCCGGGAGAGGTTCCAGTCGTCGGTGACGTCGTGGTCGTCGAAGCAGGCGTAGGTGGGCACGTTGGCCAGGACCCGGCGCACGGCGGGCAGGGCCCGGCGGGCGGCGTCGAGGCACGACGCCTCGTGCTCGAACTGCGACCGTAGGCGGCGCTGCTGACGGGGAGTGTCCCGGTGGCGATCGAGGACCTCCTCGGCGTCCGGCCACGCCGGGGGCCAGTTGGCTTCCTGCCAGGCCACCAGGTAGGCGGCGGCGAACTCGCCCTGGCTGAAGAGGTGGTTCTGGGCCTTGTCGGAGGTGAAGCCGGCCCGGTCCTCGGCCAGGCCCTGGCGCCCGTAGGTGGCGATGGTGGACAACGGCGGCAGGCCGGGCACCGACGAGTCGTCCCCGGGCCCGAGCAGGGCCGAGCCCAGGCGGCCGAGGTGGCCGATGAGGGGACCGCCCACCTCGTCGGCGTAGATCTGGTCACCGGTGAGCAGCAGGGCCGCCGGCCGCCGGGCCAGGTCACCGGCGGTGGCCGCCAGCGTCTCGTCGGCGGCCAGGAAGGCGTCTTCGCCCTTCCCGTGGAGCAGGCGGCAGGACCCGTGCAGGAGGTGCAGGGACGGCGTCGCCGGCCCCCGGAGGAAGAAGGTGGGCAGCCGGTGGTCGCCGTAGCTGAGTCCCGGCGAGTCGTCGAGGAGGCCCAACCCGGCCAGGTTGCGGGTGTCACCGCCGGCGCCGACCTCCACGTCGTAGGCCAGCAGGGTGTCGAGGGGGAAGCGCCCGGCGTCGGGGCGCACCGAGGCCAGCTGGACCACCAGGCGGGGACCGAGGCGGACCCGGGCGGCCTCGGCCGCACCCAGGGGGACGGGATCGCCGGGGGTGTCCCCTGCGAACACGGTGACTCGCACCGGATGCTCGCTGCTGGTGGCCAGCCAGACGCAGATGCGCTCGGCGTCGCAGCGGCGCAGGATGGGGCCGGCGAGGACGGCGCCGAGGTCCATTGCCAAGGCCCCTACCCCACGGTGGGGGGCACGAGGAGGGTCCACGCCCCCGGGAGCAGGCGGTAGCGGCGCTCGGTGGTGGCCTCCTCCAGCTCGCCGTCGGCGTTGTAGGGCACGGCGTCGCCGGTGACGGTGACGGCCCGCCCCCGGCAGTGCACGACGTCGTCGCGCTCGAGATGGGTGCCCCGGGCCAGGGCCGCCCCGAAGGCCACCCGGGCGGCGGGGCCGGTGGCGCCGACCGCCACCACGTCGACCAGCCCGTCGCCGGGATCGGCACCCGGGCACAGCCGGGTGCCTCCGCCGATGGACGGGCCGTTGGCCAGGCCGACCATGAGCCAGCGATCGTCGCCTCCCCCGAGGGGTTCGCCGTCCACCTCGATGTGAAGCGACCAACCTCCTTCCCGGACCCCGGCGATGAGGGCGCCGAGCGGGTAGGCCAGGGGACCGAGCGAGTCCTTCATCCCCGTCGCCACGGCCGCCGCCCGGGCCCCGAGGCCGGCGTGCACGGCGTTGGTCACCACGGTGCCGCCATCGCTCTCGAGCAGGTCGAGGCGCCGCCGTTCACCGGCGAGCAGGGCCCGGGCGGCGTCGGCGGCGTCGAGGGGCAGGCCCAGACCCCGGGCCAGGTCGTTGCCGGTGCCGAGGGGGATGAGTCCCACGAGGGTGCCAGTGAGGGCGCCGCTCGAGCGCAGCTCGTTGACCACCCGGTGGACGCTGCCGTCACCACCGGCGATCACCACGGTGCGCCGCCCGGCGTCGGCCAGCAACGACGGCAGGTCACCGTCGCCCTGGCTACGGCGCACCTCGACCGGTGCGGTACCGGCGAGCACGGCCACGGCGGCATCCAGGCGGCGGCGGCGGTCGTCGTCGTCGCTGGCTCGGGCGGCGACGAGGAATCCTTCGGAACCGGTGCCGGCCACCACGGCTTCAGTCGGCGGGGGCGGGGCGGGGTTGGTCGGTGGGCCGGTCGCGCTCTTCGAGCACGGTCGTGCGTCCCACCTGGATCAGGCGCAGGACGGTGACCAGGCCCAGTCCGCCGATGAGGTTGCCCAGCGCCGCCCACAGGACCATGCCCAGCCAGTCGGCGTAGCCGAAGGGGGCTCCGGCATGCAGGGCGGCGAACATCTCCAACGAGATGACGATGGCGTGGTTGAGCCGGCCGGAGGCGAGGACGAAGGCGATGGCCACGGCCGCCACCACCTTGGCCGGGACCGAATCGGTGCCCCGCTCCATCCAGGTCATCAAGGTGATGGCCGAGCCGCCGATGATGGCCGAGGCGAAGGAGACCGAGCCGATGCCCAGCTCGGGGTAGTGGCGGCCGACCTCGACGGCCGTCTCGTGGAGCTCGGGCAGGCCCACGGAGATGAGCAGGGTGAACAGCCAGCCGCCGGCCAGGTTGGTGACGGCGGTGCCGCCCCATAGGCGCACCGTGGCACCCACGGTGGAGTTCCGGGTGACCACCGCAGCCACCGGCACCAGAAAGTTCTCGGTGAACAGCTCGCTGCGCCCCAGGGTCAAGGCGATGAAGCCGATGCTGAAGGCCAGCGCCCCCAGCAGCTCGTTGCCCGTGGCCTCGCGCACGAGGAGCAGCGCCAACACGCCCACGCCCACGTCGAAGCCACCGACCGCACCGGTGGCGAACAGGGCCGGCCAGCTCCTCGACAGGCGGCGCTGGGCTTCGTCGACGGTGGCCTGGAAGGTGACCCGCAGCTCGGCGTCGACCTGCCGGCGGCGGCTGCCGATCTGGCGGCGGGTATCGGGGTCGAGGCGCTGGGGGCGGGCGGCACCATCGGGCGTTCCCTCCCGCTTGGGGCCGCCGGCGTCGTCAGCCGCCGGGTCCTGGCGGGTCTCGGTGCTCACGGCCGGGAGGAACGCACCAGGGGCGGGCAGCGCCGGACGTAGGTTCGCTCGGTTGTCACCGGTCGGGAGGCTACTGCTGCACCAGCCCGTCTGCGCCGTAGACGGTGGCCCGGTGCTCGGGGCCCAGCTGCCCGGCCGGGATGTCGAGGACGAGGCGGCCGCCCCGCAGCGCCACCACCCGGTCGGCGAAGCCGGGGACGAGGTCGATCTGGTGCAGGCTGCACACCACGGCGATGCCCTCCTCGGCCGCCACCGACCGCAAGGTGGCGAGCACGCTGGCGGCCGACGCCGGGTCGAGGCTGGCCACCGGCTCGTCGGCCAGGATCAGCCGGCTGCGCTGGGCCAGGGCCCGGGCGATGGCCACCCGTTGCTGCTGGCCACCCGAGAGGGTGTCGGACCGGGCACCGGCCAGGTGGGCCAGCCCGACCCGCTCGAGGCACTCGAGGGCGAGGGAACGCTCCTTGGATCCCACCCGCCGCAGCAGCACCCGCCAGGTGGGCACGTGGGCCAGGCGACCGACCAGGACGTTGTCGAGGGCGCTGAGGCGCCGCACCAGGTTGTAGTGCTGGTACACGAGGCCCATGGCCTGGCGGGCCCGGCGGAGGTCGGCGGGCCCGAGACGGCTCAGATCCCGCCCCTCCACCTCGATGTGGCCCTGGCGGGGCCGGATCACGGCGGTGGCGCAGCGGAACAAGGTGGTCTTGCCCGCACCGCTGGGCCCGATGACGGCGACCACCTCGCCGGCACCGGCGTCGAAGGACACGCCGTCGAGCACCGGTGCACCGCCGTAGGCGTGGCCCAGGTCGCGGACCGACAGGGCGGGGTGGACGCCCATCAGCCGAGGCGGGCCCGGATGCGGGCCGAGAGCTGGTCCACGGCGGTGACCATGGCCACCATGATGATCAAGATGGTGAACAGGCGGGGGAAGTCGAGCAGGTCGATGGAGTTCTTCAGCTGCTGGCCGATGCCCCCGGCGCCCACCACCCCCAGCACGATCGAGGCCCTGATGTTGAACTCGAGCATGTAGAGGCCGACGGAGACGAGTCCGGGAGCCACGTCGGGCAGCAGGGCCCAGCGCACGACCTTGAGGCGGCTGGCGCCGGTGAGCTCAGCGGCCTCCAGGGGGCCACCGGGCAGGCCTTCGATGGACTCGGCGAAGAGCTTGCCCATGCTGCCGAAGGTGTGGACGGCGACGCCGAGGGTCCCGGCGAAGGGACCGAGGCCCACGGCGGCCACGAAGAGCAGGGCGAAGACGAACGAGTCGATGCCCCGGCAGGCGTTGAGCAGCCAGCGGGCGGGAACCCGCACCAGGCGCAGGGGCGTGAGGTTGCGGGCGGCCGGGACGCAGGCCACCAGGGCGGCGGCGGCGGCCAGGGTCGTGCCCACCACGGCGATGGCGACGGTCTCGGCCGCCCGCTGCAGGAGCAGGCCGAGCTCGTCGGTCGACGGTGGCCAGGCCCGGGCGGCCCACCCGGCCATGCGGGGCAGGCCGTCGGCCAGGGCTGCGGGATCGATCTCGGCCAGGCGCACGCACAGGGCGAAGCCGGCCACCACCACGAGGGCGGCCGTGGCCTTCCCCGCCCGGGGAAGCCGACCGGGCCCGGGCGTCGCCGGTCGCCGCTCACCGGCCTCGACGGCGCCCGGACCGTCGGCCTCGGCCTCCGCCTCCCGGCCGTGCCGGGCGGCGACGTCGGTCACTCGAGCGTGCCCAGGTCCTCGGCGGCCTGGCGGATCGACTCGTAGCTGTCGTTGTCGGCGGCGACGAAGCCGGTGTAGTGCTCGGGCAGGATCTCCTCGGCCAGCTCGGGGGAGATGCCGACGAGGATGTCCTGGATGCGCTGGGCCAGCTCGGGGTCGAAGCCCTCCCGCACGCCGATGGCGTCGTTGGGCAGGGGGTCGGACTCCCACACCACCTTGGTGGCGTCAGGGGCGATGGCCCCGGACTCGATCATGGCCGTTCGGTTGCGGTCGTAGTCGGTGGCCAGCTCGACCTGGCCGTTGGCGACGGCCGTCTCGTTGGCGGCGTGGGTGGCACCCTCGCGGTAGTCGAAGTAGGTGGTGGGATCGATCCCCCGGTCCTTCAGGAACTTGGTGGGCACGAGCCAGCCCGAGGTGGACCCGACGTCGGCGAAGGAGATCGATCTGCCCTCGGCGTCGTCGGGCCAGTTCTGCACCGGCGAGTCGGGGGCGGCCACCACGATGGCGTGGTAGACGGGCTTGCCGTCGTAGTTGACGGTGGCGATGGCCTCGGTGTCGGATTCCTTCTGGGACAGCACCAGGCCGAACGGGCCCATCCAGGCCAGGTCGACCTGCTCGTTGGCCAGGGCGACGCCGATGCCGACGAAGTCGGTGGTCACGTCGAGCTCGTAATCGACGCCGAGCTCGCCGGCCAGGTAGGCGAAGAACGGCTCGAAGGCCGCCTTGGTGTCCTCGGCCGTCGGTTGGTAGGGGCCGATGCCGAAGCGGAGCTTCTCCACCTCGGCGGTGCCCCCATCGGCGGCCCGGTCGGCACCGGTGGTGGTGGTCCCGCAGGCGGCCAGGGCGAGCAGCCCCAAGATGAGCACGGCGGTCGGGAGGCGGCGGCGGCGGGACATGGTCTGTGCACTTCCTTTGGTCGGCGAGGAGACGTCACCCGGAGCTGAGGTGGATTCCGGGTGGACGGGTGGGATCCCGTTGTGGTGGCAGAAGCGGGGCCGGACCGGCCCCGCTTCTGCCACCAGTTCGGCGAGG
>DATMJI010000055.1:0-5281 GCA_035553895.1 Acidimicrobiales bacterium
CCCCACCCCGACCCGCTCGTCGGTCGGGATTCGGGCCTCGAGCTCCTCGGGGGTGTAGGCGGCCACCTCCCGTTCACCCTCCTTCATCCGCCGGTAGCCGTCGATGAGATTCTGGAAACCGACGAGCTGGGAGAACAGGTAGTGGAAGGCCCGTCCCCGGTTGCGCTCGAAGGCGTTCCACACCTCGGGGACCCGCCACTCGAGGTCCGAGCCGGGCGTGCTCCCCTTGGGGACGTGCATGCGCAGGCTGTGGCCGGTGGCCTCGTAGTAGTCGTTCTCCGGGTGCTTCTGGGCCATGGCCGTCATGAACAGCCGGGCGTAGGCCCCGGCCTCGACCACCTGGCGGTCCCAGCGCGGTGCCGTGCCCCAGGTGTACTTGTCCTTCCAGCTCTTGGCCGAGGGCTTGGGCAGGGTGCGCTTGTTCCAGGGGTGGTAGGGGCTGATGGCGTTGCCTTCGGGGTCCTCGGCGTATCGGGGATCGTCCCACTCGTCGTAGTAGGAGTGCTCGACGAACTCCTCCCACCCGGCGTTGATGTCGGTGAGGCGGGTGGTGACCAACTTGCCGTCGATGACGACACCCGGGGTCGAGTAGCGCCGCTCGCCCCACTCGTTGCAGGTGGCGTAGTCGGCCTCGTAGGCCTCGGGGTCGTCCCAGTAGCCGGGGTCGATGAGGTTCATGGGCAGGGCCCCGACCTCCTTGTAGCGCTCGTCGCACTCGTAGAAGAACTCGGGGATGTCGTCCCACACGGCGATCAGGCGCTGGGCGTAGTCGAAGATCTTGCCCAGGCGGGAGTGGTACTCGTTGAGCGTCTGGAGGGTGAGGGTGGTCGACACCCCGCCGGGCACCAGGGCCTGGGGATGGGGGTACTTGCCGTAGAGGAGGGAGAACATCTCCCGGGACAACCGGGTGAACTCCAGGCCCTCCCGGTAGAGCTGGCCGGTGAGGGGGTTGAGGGCCTCCATCAGGTCGGCCATGGTGGCGAAGCCGTGCCATTGCTCGCCCGGGCACTTCCAGGCCTCGGCCCGGGGCCACAGCCACGGGGTGGTGGCCTTGACCACCGCCTCGCAGTAGTCCGGGCCCGCCAACAGGTAGAGGTGCAGGGGGTTGTCGTAGCCCATCTCGGCCGCCTCCCCCAGGTTGCGCACCACCGTGCCCAGCTTGGGGGGCGTGATGCCCATGGCCATCTCGATGGCCATGGCCGCGCAGTGCGAGTGCACCCCGCCGCAGACGCCGCAAGCCCGCGAGGAGATGAAGATGGCGTCCCGGGGGTCGCGGTCCATGAGGATGACCTCGTAGCCCCGGAACAGCGTCGCCTGGGAGTGGGCGTCGAGGTAGCGGCCCTGGTCGAGGTCGGCCGTCATGTGCACCGCCAGGGCGCCGGCCACCCGGGTGACAGGATCCATGTCGTGGTCCTTGATGTGGCCGTTGCGGGCCATCAGCCGCTTGATGTTGGCCTGGCGCTCCTCCTCGGTCATGTCGACCTCGGGCCGGGCCGTGCGCACCGAGTAGGGGTCGGCCACGCCCTGCTTGAGGGTTGCCCGGCCGGCGCTGTCGAACTCGATGGGCAGGTTCTTGAAGCACATGATGGTCTCCCGACTCGTCAGCGGCGGGTGTGGGCACGGAGGGTCCGGCGGCGCTGGCGGGGACCCCCATCGCCGGCGTGGCCGCGGGCATCCCGGCCGTTGCCGTCGCCAGGGCGGCCGGTGGGTTCCCGGCCGGTGGGCGCCCGGCCGGCGGGTGCCCGGCCGTTGGGTGCCCGGCCGTTGCCCTCCGGGCCTTCCCGGCCCGCCAGCTCGGCGGCCACGCCGGGCGACTCGGCCCCTTCGGCCCCCGGCAGGTGGCGCTCGACCGTGGGGTCCCGGCGCCGGGACAGCTCCGCCCGCTTGCCCCAGGCGGCGGCTTCGGTCTTGCCGTTGCCCCGGTCGTTGGAGCGCCGGAGGCTGTCGTAGAACTTGTGGGTGACGTTCTGCCAGGCTCGGGGCTCGGGTTCGTGGCGCGCCCATCCGCTGGGCACCTCGTGGTGGAGGTCCCAGCGCACCTCCCGGTTGAGGTGGTCGTTGGTGAGCTGGCGCAGCGGTTTGATGACGCTGCCCAGCAGGCGCGATGCCGAAGTCGACGCCATCGATCCCGGCGGGGTCTTGTAGAAGGGGGTGAACTTGTCGGGGAACCCGGGCATGGTGCAGCCGATGCAGGCCCCTCCGGCGTTCATGCAGCCGCCCACGTGGTTGATGGCGCCCCGCGAGGTGATGTTGCAGTTGACCACCGGGCCCCAGCAGCCGACCTCGACCAGGCACTCGGGATCGCCGAACTCCTCGGCATAGGTGCCCTCCTCGTAGTAGGCACCCCGCACGCAGTGGCGGTGCACCGTCTCCCCGAAGAGCCAGGCCGGCCGCCCCAGCTCGTCGAACTCGGGCAGGGGCCCGAAGCCCTGGAGGAAGTACAAGATGGCGGCCACCGTCTCGGTGAAGTTGTCGCCGACGGGGGCGCAGCCGGGCACGTTGACCACAGGCAGCCCGAAGGCGCTGCGGTAGTCCTTGCCCAGGAAGTCCATCAGGCTCATGGCCCCGGTGACGTTGCCGTCGGCCGAGGGGATCCCTCCCCACGTGGCACACGTCCCGATGGCGATGGCCGCCGCCGCACCCGGTGCCAGGCGGGCGACCCATTCCTCGACGGTGACCGTGCGCTTCTCCCCACCGGGCCCCCACGGCTGCTCGCCCTGGGCCGTCCAGTAGCCCCCCGTCTCGGTGGCCAGCGTCTCCTCCGTGGCCGAACCTTCGAGGATGATGACGTAGGGGTCCTCCAACTCCCCCCGCAGTGCCTGCTCATGCGCCCGCAGGTAGGCCGGGCCCGACTCCATGTTCACCACCGGGTGGTGCAGCACCACCGGCGGGATGCCGGGGTGGGCACCCAGGAGCAGGCTCTCCACGCTGGGCGTGGTCGCGCCGGTGACCGACACGGTGCAGCCGTCGCAGCTCATCCCGGCGAACCAGAAGGCGTGGACCTTCTTGAGCGGCCCCAGGTGGGCGTGGGCGAAGCCGGTCTCGGTGGTGTTGGGACCGAGCATGTCCTCCAGCGACCGGCGGGTCGGCATGCCGAAGTCGCCGATGGCCTCGTGGTCGTGGTAGCCCTCCACCGGCCCCAGGTGGTCGAGCAGCCGCTGGGCCGGGCTCTTTTCGGGCATCGCCGCCGTCATCTCCGCCGTGGGCCTCCCTGCCTCTGGTTTCCTTTCCCCTGCTAGGTGTCCATTCCACAGACCGGCAGTGTTCAAACGGGCGGCGGGCGCAACGGCTCAGCAGCCATCGCCGTCGCGCCGGGAGACGGGGACTTCGTCCGCTTCGTCGGACCCGCCGGCCCCGTCTGCTCGCCCTTCCGCCCGGCGGCGGCGCCGGACGAGGAAGGCACCGGCCGCCAGGGCGAGGGCCAGAGCGAAGAGGGCGTTGCGGCTGAGCCCGAGGAAGCGGAAGGTGGTGTCGACCCGCAGCAGCTCGATCCAGAAGCGGCCGACTCCGTAGAGGCCGAGGTAGGCCACGAAGAGGTGGCCCCGGGGCAGGACACGGCGGCGGTCGAGGAACAGCAGCAACATCACCACCCCGGCGTTCCAGAGCGATTCGTAGAGGAAGGTGGGGTGGAACAGCTCCGAGGAGGCGAAGCGCTCGGGGCGGTTCTCCGGAGCGATCTCCAGCCCCCACGCCAGGTCGGTGGGCCGGCCGAAGAGCTCCTGGTTGAAGTAGTTGCCCCAGCGCCCGATGACCTGGGCCAGGGGGATGGCCGGCGCCACCGCGTCGAGGATGTCGAGGAGGTCGACCCCGGCCCGCCGGGCCATGAGCACGCCGGTGACGATGCCGGCGATGAGCCCGCCGAAGATGGCCAGGCCGCCCTCCCAGATGTAGAGCACCTCGATCCAGCGGCCCTGGAAGCGATCCAGGCGGGGGATGAGGTAGGCGACCCGGGCTCCGGCGACGCCGGCGGCCACCGACCACACCCCGATGCGGGCCATGAGCTCGGGATCCCCGCCCCGGGCGGCCCAGCGGCGCTGCGCCAGGGTGATGGCGGCCAGGGCACCGGCGGCGATGAGCACGCCGTAGAAGGTGAGGTCGAGGGGCCCGATCTCGATCTTGTTGGTCGACGGCGACGGGATGGAGGCGAGCACGGCCGCAACCCCGGTGATCACCGGGCTTCGCCGACCGGCGGGCGCAGGTCCCGGCGTGACCAGGCGCCCGGCGCATCGAGGAGGTCCTCCACGGCGGCGGGCAGGCGCCCCGCCACCACGTCGGCCACCGTCACCACCTCCAGCACCCGGCGCAAGCTGGCCCGGGTGGCGAGCCACACCCGCTGCAGAGCCTCGGCGGCACCGGGGTAGTCGAGGTCCTCCGGCGGCGTGCGCCGGACGTCGGCCAGCGGGCCCTCCACGGCCCGGATGATGTCGGCGACGGAGATCTCGCCGGCCGCTCCCCGCAGCCAGTAGCCGCCCTCGGCCCCCCGCTGGCTCTGAACCAGCCCGGCCCGGCGCAGCTCGGCCAGGATGTTCTCCAGGAACTTGAAGGGGATGCCCTGGCGGCCGGCCAGCTCGTCACCCTTGACGGCAGCCGGTGCGGCGGCCGCCAGCTCCACCATCGCCCGCACGGCGTAGTCCACCTTGGCCGTCACCCGCACCCGGGCATCTTGGCATCTCGGCCCCGGTACCGCCGAGCGGATCGGCGCTCGGGACCGGGAGGGGGGAGGCGTTAGGGTGACGCGGTGACGCATCGCCGCCTCGCCCTCGCCGTCCTGGCGAGCGCCGGTGTGCTGGTCGCCCACAGCCTCGGCTACGCCCTGAGCGCCCAGGGCCCGGCCGGGCTGGGCCACGGCTACGTCCTGCCTGCCCTGGGCGTCATGGGGCCGGTCGCCGTCGTGGTGGCCGCCCTGGCCGCGGTGGCCGAAGCCCGGCGGACCGGTCTGGCGTCGGAGTTCTCGGCCGCCCGGCTGGCCGGTGCGCAGTTGGCCTTGTTCGCCGTCCAGGAGATCGCCGAGCGCCTGGTCTCGGGCCACCTCGACTCCATCGCCAGCGAGCCCGGGATGCTGTTCGGCTTCCTGGCCCAAGTGCCGGTGGCCTGGGTGCTCCACCGCCTGTCTGGCCTGGCCCACCGGGTGGCCAGCCGCCTGCTGGCGGCGCCACCGGTGGGCCAGGCCAGACAGGCGGTGGAGCACCCAGGCCACCGGCACTTGGGCCAGGAAGCCGAACAGCATCCCGGGCTCGCTGGCGATGGAGTCGAGGTGGCCCGAGACCAGGCGCTCGGCGAT
>DATMJI010000056.1:0-4503 GCA_035553895.1 Acidimicrobiales bacterium
CGGGCGCCGTGCTCGGGGCGGGAACGGGGGCAGCAGTGGTGGTGGGGGACGGCCCCGGCGGAGGGGCCGGTGCCTCCCCGGCGACGTCGACGGCACCCACCACGTCGCCGACCACGCCGTCGACCACGGACTCCACGGCGCCGCCGGCGTCGGGCACGGCCGCCGGGGTGACCCGGGCGGCGGGAGCCCGGGACAGCGCCGTCTCGACCGTCGACCCGCCGGGGACGCCGCACGCGGCCAGGACCAGGCCGGCCACGAGGACGACCACGAGACGACCTCTGGCGCGCACGCCGAGAGCCTAGAACGCTGGCGGGCTAGGCGGTGCCCGCCTCCTCGTCGGTGTCGTCGTCCTCGTGGAGGCACCAGGAGGCATGCTCGGCCTCGGGCCGGGCCCCGCATTCGGGGCAGGGCTCGACCTCGATGAACCCGACGTCGCCCAGGCGCAGCTCACTCGTGGCGTGCTTGACCGCCCGAGCTTCCTCGTATCGCCGATGGCGGCCCTTCTTGACCACAAAGCCTCCTCACACGGCTGCCCGGCGAGTTTATCGTCTCCCCCGGGCCCTCCAAAGAACCGCCGGCCCTCGCCGGCCCTATCGTCACGGGCATGGATGGCGTGCCCTGGTGGCAGACCGCCGTCGTGTACCAGATCTACCCGCGGTCCTTCGCCGACTCCGGCGCCGGAGGGCCCGCCGGGGCGGGCGTGGGCGACCTGGAGGGGATCCGCCGCCACCTCGACCATCTCCGCTGGCTGGGGGTGGACGCCATCTGGCTCTCGCCGTTCTACCGCTCCCCCATGGCCGATTTCGGCTACGACGTGGCCGACCACTGCGACGTCGATCCGCTCTTCGGCTCCCTCGAGGACCTCGACCGCCTGGTGGAGGAGGCCCACCGGCGGGGCCTGCGGGTGATCATCGACTGGGTCGCCAACCACACGTCGGACCGCCACCCCTGGTTCACCGAGGCCCGCTCGTCGGTCCAGGCGGCCACCCGCTCGTGGTACATCTGGCGGGACCCGGCCCCCGGCGGCGGGCCGCCCAACAACTGGCGGGCGGCCTTCGGCGACGATGTCCCCGCCTGGACCTTCGATCCCCAGACCGGCCAGTACTACCTGCACCTCTTCCTCCCCGAGCAACCCGACGTCAACTGGTCCGACCCGGGGCTGGTCGAGGCCATGCACGGCGTCTTGCGCTTCTGGCTCGACCGGGGCATCGACGGCTTCCGGGCCGACGCCATCCACGCCATCGGCAAGGACCCGGCGCTGCCCGACGATCCCGAGGGCCAGGTGGGCCGGCCCCGGTCCTCCACCAACGACGAGCAGGTCACCCACGACCTGCTCCGGGCGGCGCGCACCCTCCTCGACGGCTACCCGGGAGCGCGGGTGATGGTCGGCGAGGTCTACCTGCTCGACACCGCCCTGGTGGCCCCCTACTACGGCACGGGCGACGAGCTCCACCTGGCGTTCAACTTCTCCCCCCTGTTCACCCCGTGGGAGGCGGGGCCGTGGTGCACCCGCATCGAGGAGGTGGCCCGCCACCTCCTCGATGCCGGCCACTGGCCGACGTGGGTCCTGGGCAACCATGACACCCCCAGGCCGGCCACCCGCTACGGCGGCGAGCACCGGGCCCGGGCGGCGGCCGTGCTCCTGCTCGGCCTCCCCGGCACCCCCTTCATCTACGCCGGCGACGAGCTGGGGCTGGAGGACGCCCTGGTGCCCGACGGGGCCAGGGTCGACCCCGGCGGCCGGGACGGCTGCCGGGCACCCATCCCGTGGGACGGCACCGCCGGCCACGGCTGGACGGGGCCGCCCTGGCTCCCCTGGCCCCCGGATCCCCAGTCCCGCAACGTCCAGGCCCAGCGGGCCGATCCCGGCTCGATCCTGCACCTCTTCCGCCACCTCCTGGCCACCCGCCGGGCCAGCCCGGCGCTGTCCCTCGGGGACCTGGTGCTCCTCGACGCCCCGCCCGGCGTCCTCGCCTGGCAGCGCCGCCACGGCGCCGACCACCGGGTGGTGGCGGTCAACTTCGCCCGCACGAGCCGGACCCTCGACCTCGCCGGCCGCTGGGTCGTGGCCGTGTCCAGTGACGGCGCCGGGCAGGGCCAGGACTGGACAGGCCGGCTGGCTGGCGACCAGGCGGTGATCCTCAGCCCGGGCTGAGCACTTCTTGCACCCACGGCGCGCTCGGCCGGGGCAGGTCCGGGGCCACGGCGTCGCCCGAGCGCCGCTCGAGCACCAGGGCACCCGACCCGTCGAAGGCCAGGGCCAGCTCCCCCCGGACCAGGCGCAGGGCCGGCTCCCCCACCACGTCGGCGCGCCAGCCCTGGGCCAGGCGGGACTCCGGGTCGCTCGCGAGGAAGGCGACCAGGTCGGCCCGGGTGGCCAGCAGGCCGGGGTCGAGGTGGAGCTCGCGGCCGAGTTGGGCGACCCAGGCGGCCAGCAGGGCCTGGGCCGGCCGTAGCTCCCGGTCGAGCTGGTCCCGGCGGGGGGCCCGCACCGCCGCCTCGGGCACCGATCGGCCCCGCTCCACCGCCGAGAGGATGGCCTGGCCCTGGCCGTCCCGGAGGTGGCGCGGGTCGACCCCGCGGATGCGCCGGAGCTGCTCCGCCGTCTGGGGAGCGCCCTGGGCCACCCCCACCAGGGCCAGGTCCGACAGCACGAAGCGCACCGGCTGATCGGTCTCCGCCGCCCGCCGCTCCCGCCACTCGGCCACCGCCTGGGCGACGCCCCGGGCCCGGCCCCGCAGGGAGCGGGCGTCCTTGAGGCGCCGCCAGGCATCCTCGGGCTCGGGCGGGCCCCAGCGGCGGACCCGCAGCTCCTCGCACTCGGCCCGGGCCCAGCCCAGGCGCCCGGTCGCCTCCAGCTCGGCCTCGAGGCGGGCGGCCAGGCCGAGGAGGTGGAGCACGTCGGCGGCGGCGTAGTGGCGCTGGTCGCTGGTGAGGGGACGGCGCAGCCAGTCGGTCAGGCGGTTGGCCTTGGGCAGGTCGACGCCGAGCACCCGCTCGACGAGGGAGGCCAACGACGGGGTGGAGAACCCCAGGAACCCGGCGGCCAGCTGGGTGTCGAACAAGGCGGCCGGCACGGTGCCGCACGCCCGCTGCAGCACCTCCAGATCCTGGCTGGCGGCGTGCATGACCGCCGTCGCCGGACCCGCCAGGGTCCGGGCCAGGGGCGAGATGTCGACCGCCAGGGGGTCGATGAGCACCAGGCCGCCGGACCAGGCGATCTGGACCAGGGCCAGCTGGGGGTAGTAGGTGCGCTCGCGGTGAAACTCGGTGTCGACGGCGTAGGCATCGACACCCTCGAGGGCACCCACCACCTCAGCCAGGGCGCCATCGTCGGCGATCAGGCGGTGCTCGACGGCGAGCTCGGGGCCGCCGGGGGGCGGGGTGGTCCGCCTCAGCTCGGTTCCGTGCCCTTCACCACCGGGTTCCCGGCCTCGATCCAGCCCCGGGTGCCGCCGGCCACGTTGATCGCCCGGTAGCCGGCGCCGTTGAGAGCTTCGGTGGCCGCCGCGCTGCGCCCGCCGCCCCCGCAGACCACGTAGACGTCCTGGTCCCGGGGGACCTCGGTGTGGCGGGTGTCGAGCTGGTCGAGGGGGATGAGGTGGGCTCCGGGGACGTGACCGTCCTGGTACTCGTCCGGCTGGCGCACGTCGAGCACCCAGACGTCCTGGGCCTGGAGCTCGGCCAAGCGCTCCACGTCGATCTCGGGCTCACCACCGTCGCTCATGCCCCAAGTGTGGCCCACGACCCATCTGGTGGTCACATCGAGGTGCACCCGGCGACGTCTTCCCGTTCTGGTGGTCGGATCAGGGCGCCGCCGGCCCGGCCTGACCACCAGATCGGGGTGGCTGGAGAGCGGACGGCGGCAGCTGGGCCGGGGTGTCGGCGTCGGCCAGGGCGGCGGCGCCGATTCCCGCCACCTCGGTGCCGGCCAGGCCGGCCACCGCCCGGTGCAGGGACCGCTCCCCCCGCTCGAAGGCGGCGCCGAGGACGGGGCGGGCGGAGCGCCGCCAGGCACCGTGCACCAGCTGGCGGCGCCCATCCAGCACCGGGACGGCCCACGCCAGCGCCGGATCGGTCTCCAGAGCCACCACCACCGCCGCCACCGCTGCCGGGTCGGGCGACACCAGATCGCAGGCCAGAACGGCCACCACCGGGTGGCGGGCGTGGTCGAGGGCGGCCAGCAGCCCGGCCAGGGGACCCTCGCCGGGCCGCTCGTCGGCCACCGCCACCAGCCCGCGGGCCGCCAGGGCATCGATGTCGCCGCCCACGGCGAAGACCTCGGCGGCCCCAGCGGCGCGCAGGGCCCGGGCGACCCGCAGGGCCATCGGTTCGCCGGCCAGCGCCAGCAACGCCTTGTCCCGGCCCATACGCCGGCCCGCCCCGCCGGTGAGCACGGCGCCGCTGAAGGAGCCCGGGCCGCTCACCCCACCCGGCGGCCGGCGGCCCGGTCGGGCCGGACGATGCCGCCCCGGCGGGTCATCAGCCCCCGTAGTTCATCCG
>DATMJI010000057.1:0-7508 GCA_035553895.1 Acidimicrobiales bacterium
CAAGACCAGCGGGTCCAAGGGCCTGCAGGTGTACCTGCCCCTCAACACCCCCGCCACCTACGAGGCCACGTCGGGCTTCGCCCACCACCTGGCCCAGCTGCTGGAGCGCGAACGCCCCGAGCTGGTGGTCAGCGTGCAGCGTAAGGACGTGCGCACGGGCAAGGTCCTCGTCGACTGGAGCCAGAATGCCCGGCACAAGACCACCGTGTGCGCCTACTCGCTGCGGGCCCGGGAGCGTCCGACGGTGTCCACCCCGCTCACCTGGGAAGAGGTGGAGGCGGCCCAGCGGGCCGGCGACGCCAGCGCCCTCAGCTTCGAGGCCCCCGCCGTGCTCGAGCGCATCGACGCCGCGGGTGACCACTTCGCCGCCGCTGCCACCCAGCGCCAGGAGCTGCCCTCCCTCTCCTGACCCGTTCCTCGGCGATTCTCCGGGCCTCAGGTGGCGCCAGGCGCCGCCCCGGCACCGGAGACGCCGCCGGGGGCGACGGGCTCAGGATCGCCGCGAGCGGCGACGGATGGCCCCGGTGCGCTCACCGAGGACCACCAGCACCACGGCGGTGGCGAAGGCCACCAGGGAACCGAGGATGTTGAGCTCGAAGATGTCCCCGGTGCCGATGGCGTTGGCCACCACGCCGCCCACCACCGAGCCGATCACCCCCAGCAGAAGCGTCATGACGATGCTCAGGTGCTGGCGACCGGGTACCAGCAGGCGGGCCACCGCCCCGACGACCAAGCCGAACACGATGAAGCCGATCACGGGCCCTCCCGACGCAGTGGTGGTGTGGGCCCATGCTAGAGCCCTCGCCCCCGCTGCCCGCACGTTTCCGGTGCGGGGGCGGCGCCTGACGCCGCCGGGTTCCCGGAGAACGGCCGGCGGGCGACGGGCGGGCGGGACGACCGGCCGGCTGGGCTAGGCGGCCAGGCGGTGCTCCAAGGCGGAGAGCTGGTCCCAGAGGGCCTGGGGCAGGCGGGGGCCCAGGGCGCCGTAGTGGGCCCGCAGGGGGGCCAGCTCGGCCCGCCAGCGTTCGGGGTCGACGCCCACCAGGTCGGCGAGCACGCCCGGGCCGAGGGCGAGGCCGCGGGTGTCGATCGCTCCGGGGGCGGGCACCCGGCCGATGGGCGTGTCGACGGCTGCGGCCCGGCCGTCGAGGCGGTCCAAGATCCACGCCAGCACCCGGATGTTGTCGCCGAAGCCGGGCCAGAGGAAGCGGCCGTCGCCGCCCCGCCGGAACCAGTTGACCCAGAAGAGCCGGGGCCGGGCCGCCGGGCCGACCCGGGCCCCGACATCCAGCCAGTGGGCGAAGTAGTCGCCCATGTTGTAGCCGCAGAACGGCAACATGGCGAAGGGGTCGAAGCGCAGCCGGCCCACCTCGCCGGCCGCCGCCGCCGTGGTCTCCGAGCTCATGATGGAGCCGAGGAAGACGCCGTGCTCCCAGTCGAAGGACTCCGTCACCAGCGGGACGTTGGTGGCCCGGCGGCCGCCGAAGAGGATGGCCGAGATGGGCACGCCCGCCGGGTCGTTCCACTCGGGAGCCATCGACGGGCACTGCTCGGCGGGCACGGTGAAGCGGGCGTTGGGATGGGCCGCCGGCGTCGGCGACGCCGGTGTCCAGTCCCGGCCCTGCCAGTCGGTGAGGTGGGCTGGCGGCTCGGCGCTGAGCCCCTCCCACCACACGTCGCCGCCGTCAGTGGCGGCCACGTTGGTGAAGATGCAGTTGCGGTCCAGGGTGGCCAAGGCGTTGGGGTTGGTCTGGGCCGAGGTGCCCGGGGCCACGCCGAAGAAGCCGGCCTCGGGATTGATGGCCCGCAGCTGCCCGCCGGCATCGAAGGTCATCCAGGCGATGTCGTCGCCCACCGTCTCCACCCTCCAGCCGGGCAGGGTGGGGATGAGCATGGCCATGTTGGTCTTGCCGCACGCCGACGGGAAGGCGGCGGCGAGGTAGCGCTTCGGCCCGTGGGGCGGGGTGACCCCAATGATCAACATGTGCTCGGCCAGCCAGCCGCCGCCATGGGCCATGGTTGAGGCGATGCGCAGGGCGAAGCACTTCTTGCCCAGCAGGGCATTGCCGCCGTAGCCCGAGCCGTAGGACCAGATCTCCCGGGTCTCGGGGAAGTGGGCGATGTACTTGTTGTCGGCGTCGCACGGCCAGGGCCGGTCGGGACGGGAGCGGCCGGCGCCGTCGACCAGGGGGTAGCCCACCGAGTGCACGCAGGGTACGAAGGCGCCGTCACCGAGCACGTCGAGCACGGGCGCGCCCATGCGGGTCATGGTGCGCATGCTGGCGGCCACGTAGGGCGAATCGGTGAGCTGGACGCCGATGTGGGCGATGGCCGAGCCGAGGGGGCCCATCGAGAACGGGACCACGAAGAGGGTCCGGCCCCGCATGGCCCCGGCGTAGAACCGGTGCATCGTCGAGCGCATCTCCTCCGGGTCCCGCCAGTTGTTGGTCGGCCCGGCGTCATCCTCCTGCGCGCTGCAGATGAAGGTGCGGTCCTCCACCCGGGCCACGTCGGCCGGATCGGAGCGGGCCAGGAAGCTGGTCGGGCGGGCCTTGCCGTCCAGGCGCTCGAACGTCCCGGTATCGACCAGTTGCTGGCACAGCCGGTCGTACTCGGCCACTGAGCCGTCGCACCAGTGGACCTGCTCGGGTGCCAGCACCCCGGCCCAGCCCTCGACCCAGCGGCGGAGCCCGCCACTGGCGGAGGTCGGCGGTGCGGGCATCGCCCCGGCAAACCTACCAGCGGGCCGGTCGGGGCCGGTTCTGGTGGGCGTGCTCGCCCGCCTGGCGGGGTCAGGGCACGGTGCCCCTACTCGTCGCGTGCCACCCGGTCGCCGATGAGCCAGAACATCGGCGGCCACAGGCCCACGAACAGCGCCCGGCGCTCAGCGTTGCCTCGCTCCTCCTGGTCGACGGTCTTGGCCCGAATCCACAACCCGATGCAGAGAGCGATGCTCGACAGCGAGGCACTATAGAAGAAGGTGCTGCGCAGCCCGCACCGGCGGATCAGGCGGATCACCACGGCTGGTCAAGGTAGCCGGTTGTCGGCGGGTGAGGCGCAGCGGGGACACTGGAGGCATGAAGCCACAGGTGGTCCGCAACCTGGTCGTCGCCGCCCTGTGGCCCCCCGGCATCGCCTACACCAGCTGGCACTACATGTGGCGCACGACGGCGCTGCACCGCCGGGAGGTGGTGGGTTCGCCCGGCGACACCGCCGTGCCGGCCATCCCTGCCGGGATCTCCCGGGACGGCCTGCAGCCGGCCGAGGCCGGCGTGGGCCCGCTGTTCCGGCGCCGCTACCGGGTGCGGGTGGCGGGGGCCCAGGTCGGTCCCGAGGAGCTGATCGAGCGGGTCTCGGCCGATCCCAACTGCGTGGCTCCCACCGAGTTCGCCCGGTTCGCCAAGGTGGCCGGCACCGCGGGCGCCATGGGCGTGGGCGACGAGTACCTGGTGCGGATGCCCGGACCCTGGAACGGCCCGGTGCGGGTGGTGGAGCGCCGACCCACCTCCTTCCGGCTGGCCACCCTCGACCGCCACCTCGAGGCGGGCCAGATCGAGTTCCGCGCCCACCGGGAGGGCCAGGACGGGGAGCTGGTGGTCGAGATCGAGTCCTGGGCCCGCAGCGGCGACCGCCTGTCGTTCGTGCTCTACCACCACCTGCGCATGGCCAAGGAGGTGCAGCTCCACATGTGGACGTCGGTGCTGGAGCGCTGTGCCGTCATCGCCGGCGGTCGCCTGCAGGGGGGCATCGACATCGATACCCGGCGCATCGACGACCCCGGCACCCCCGGAAAGGCCGGCGGCCAGGGGCTGCGGCTGGGCGACGCCCGGGCCAAGCGGATGCTCGACGAGCTGCACGACACGCCGCTCAACTACCAATCGGACGGGGATCGCCGGGAACCGGGCTGGAGGCAGGACGAGTACCGCCAGGCCCTCCCGGGCGAGCCTCCCGGCCCACCGGTACCCGGGGGGAGCTGGGAGGTGGCTCAGCGCCTCATGGGCGACTACGAGTTCGCCGACCCCGACATCGTGCGGGCCGTCTACCGTCCCGAGCGCCCCCTCGAGGAGCGGGACATGCTCCTCGAAGCCCGGTTCTGGGGCCTGCGCTTCCGCTTCGGGGTGCGCGTCGGCGGGGTGCGGGACGAGACCCGGGACGTCGGCGGGCGGCCTGTCCGGGTGTGGGGGTGGCACTACCGCACTCTCCAGGGCCACCTGGAGATGGGCCAGATGGACTACGAGGTCTGGAAGTGGCTCGACTCCGGTGAGGTCGAGTTCGTCACCTGCCGGGTCTCCCGACGGGCCGGCACCGGCCCGCCGGTCGTGCGCCTCGGGCTGTGGCTCTTCGGCCGGCGCCAGCAGGTCCGCTTCGCCCGCCACGCCTGCCGGCGCATGCGGGTGCTGACCGAGGCCGCCCTGGCCGGGGGCACCGGCTGAGGTGCCCGGCCCGATCGTCAGCGTGGTGGGGCGGGGGCCAGCTCGGTGGTGATGCGCAGGTCGGACTCCAGGGTGCGATGGACGGGGCACTTGGCGGCGATCTCCCCCAGGCGGGCCCGCTGGTCGTCGCTCAGGTCACCCTCGATCTCGACGCGGCGCTCGATGTGCTCGACGGCGCCCGGCGAGGACTCCGCCCCCTCGCAGTCGTCGGCGTGGTGGCGCCGGTGCTCGAGGGTGACCCGCACGTGCTCCAGGGGCAGGTGCTTGCGCCGGGCGTACATGCGCAGCGTCATCGAGGTGCACGCACCCAACCCGGCGAGGAGAAGGTCGTAGGGGCTGGGGCCGGTGTCGTCGCCCACCCCGATGGGCTCGTCGGCGGCCAGGACGTGGTGACCGGCCAGGATTCGCTGGGTGAACGGCCCGGCACCGGTCTCCTCCACGACCACGACACCCTCCCCCCGGTCCGGGCCCGGCTCGGGAGGCGGGAGGTAGCGGCTGGCCCAGGCGGCCAGGACGCCGGCGGCGTAGGCCGCATCGGCCGGATCGCCGAGAAGGTGGTCGGCGTGGTCGAGGGAGACGTAGCTCTTGGGGTGGCGGGCCCACTCGAAGATCTGGCGGGCATGCTCGACACCCACCGTGTCGTCGATCGGCGAGTGCATCACCAGCAGGGCGGCGTCGAGGCCGGCGACGGCCGGCTCCAGGTCGTGCTCGGCGATGTCCTCGAGGAACTGGCGGCGGATGCGAAACGGCCGCCCGGCGATGTCCACCTGGGCTTCACCGTCCCGCCGGATGCGCTCGACCGACTCGGAGCCGAAGGCCTCGGCGACGTGGGCGGTGTCGGAGGGAGCGGCGATGGTGGCCACGGCCGTCACCTCGGGGATGTGTCCGGCGGCGGCCAGGACGGCGGCGCCGCCCAGGCTGTGGCCGACCAGCAGGCGGGGGGCGGCCAGGCGCTCCCTGAGGAGATCGGCGGCGGTGACCAGGTCGGCCACGTTGGAGCTGAAGTTGGTGGCGGCGAAGTCCCCCTCGCTCGCCCCCACGCCGGTGAAGTCGAAGCGCAGGACGCCGAAGCCCGCCGCCACCAGCCCGGCCCCCACCCGGGTGGCGGTGGCCATGTCCTTGCCACAGGTGAAGCAGTGGGCGAAGAGGGCCAGGGCCCGGGGCCGGCCGGTCGGCATCCGCAGGCGGCCCGCCAGCCGGTCGCCCTGGGACCCGGTGAAGGTGATCTCCGTCTCGTCTGGTCGCACACCCTCACCTTGCCAGGCCGGGACCGGTGACTGCCGCCGGGCCGGCCCGTCACCCTTCGCAGTGGACGACGAGACGATCCGGCCCCTGGCCGTCCTGCTCGCCCGGCGGGCGACACCGGGAGACGGCGCCGGTTGGGTCTGCCTCGGCCCTCTCCCGGATGAGGGCAGGTGCGGTCTGGAGCTGGTGGACGACCTGGCCCGGGCGAGCCTGGGCCTGCGACGTCTCGGGTTCCGTCTCCGCCTGGTGGGCGTCGACCGCCGTATGGGCGACCTCCTGGTCCTGGCCGGACTCCACGAGCTGCTCTGCGACTGACCGCCCGGCGGCCGCCCGGCGGGCGGCTACTCCTCGATGCGGGGCGGGAGGCCGAAGCGGGCGAAGAGCTCGGGGTACAAGAAGTTGTGGTGGCCGCTGATGCGGCCACCGGCCACCTCGATGACCTGGATGGCGAACGGCTCCCAGAGCCCGGGCCGGCGACAGCGGTAGTTCCCGAAGGCGGCGGTGCCGTTGGCGGCGACCGGCACCAGGCGCCCACCCCGGCAGCCGATGCCCGGACCGAGGAACCACGCCGCCAGGTCGTCGGGGCCCACCAGGTGGATGGCGTAGGGGGGCATGGACAGCACCACGTCGTGGCGCAGCAGCGCGACCAGGGCGGAGATGTCGTAGCGCTCGAAGGCGTCGACGTAGCGGGCCAGCAGGGCCTCGTGCTCGGGGTCGACGATGGCGTCGAGGCGCTCGGCCGGGATGCTCGCCAGCGTGGCCCGGGCCCGCTGCAGGGCGCTGTTGACCGACGCCACCGAGGCGTCGAGCAGCTCGGCCACCTCGGCCGCCGGCCAGCGCAGCACCTCCCGCAGGATGAGGACAGCCCGCTGGCGGGCCGGGAGGTGCTGGAGGGCGGCCACGAAGGCCAGCCGGATCGACTCCCGCGCCGCCGCCACCTCGGCCGGGTCGCCGCTCAGGTCGAGGACGGCCTCGTCGGCCACCGGCTGGACCCACATGGCCTCGGGGTGCTCGGGGCCGGGCGCGGCTCCGGCGGCGGGCGTGGCCGGGCCGAGATCCATGGGCCGGGCCCGGCGCTGGGGGCTGCGGTGCATGTCGAGGCACACGTTGGTGGCGATGCGGTAGAGCCAGGAGCGCAGCGAGGAGCGGCCCTCGAACCGCCCGGCGGACCGCCAGGCCCGGACCATCGTCTCCTGGACGGCGTCCTCGGCTTCGGCACCCGAGCCCAGCATCCGGTAGCAGTAGCCGGTGAGCTCCCGGCGGTGGCTCTCCAGGGCCGACTCGACCTCGGCCTGGCCAGTGGCGACGGCGGCGGGAGGCGTCATCGTCGAACAGCGTAGATCAGTGGGGTTGGGGCCGACGACGCTTGGGCCCGATGGCGATCTGGCAGGGAGGCACGGCTGGTCACCGGCCCAGGTGGTCGAGCCAGCAGGCTTCGATGGCGCCGGCCAGCTCGGCCGGGCGGCTCAGGTAGGCGCAGTGCCCCCCCGGGACCACGTTGGGCTCGATCCCCAGCCGGTCGCCCACCACGGTCGCCAGCCAGTCGAGGGGGAAGAACCGGTCGTCCCGGCAGGCGAGGAACCGGGTGGCCACGTCCGGCCACGCCGGCAGCGGCCACGGCTCCTCGAGGATCGTCGATGTCTGGTCACGCGGGGGGCCGGCTACGGCCAGCACCTCCGGCGGCACGTCATGGACGAACAGGGTTTCCGGCCCACCGTCCTCCATCCCCTGGGCGGCGACGGCACGGGCGTGACCGGTCGCCTCCCACCACTGCCCACCGGATTCGCCCGGTCGGGGCACCATGGCCGCCACCAACACCATGAGCTCGAC
>DATMJI010000058.1:0-3853 GCA_035553895.1 Acidimicrobiales bacterium
GGATGTGGAGCCGGGCCACGGCACCGGGCGCCTCGGCCGCCACCGTCTCGATGTCGACGCCACCCCGGGCCGAGAGCAGGCCGAGATGGTCCCGGGCGGCGCGGTCGAGCACGTGTGGATCGAGGCGGCGTCGGAGATCGCCGCCGAGCACTACGTGAGCTTCACCCTCGACCGCGCCGCCCGGGACCATCTCGGCCTGCTCTCGGCCCGGGGTGGCGTCGACATCGAGACGGTGGCGGCCGAGGCGCCCGGTGCCGTGGCCCGGCTCCACATCCATCCCCTGGACGGCCTGGGGGTGGCGCAGTGCCGGGAGTGGGTGGCCAGCGCCGGCCTGGGCGAGGGCGCCCTCGGCGACGCCCTGGTCGGGGTGCTGGAGCGGCTGTGGGTGGCCTACAGCGAGGGCGATGCCGAGCTGGTGGAGGTCAACCCCCTGGCCGTGACCACCACCGGGGACCTGGTGGCCCTCGACGCCAAGGTGACCCTGGACGACAGCGCCGCCTTCCGCCACGACTGGGCCGCCTACGCCGCCACCCAGGCCGGCGACGCCCGGGAGCGGGCGGCCCGGGCCCACGGCCTGCAGTACGTCGGCCTCGACGGCTCGGTGGGGATCATCGCCAACGGCGCCGGCCTGGCCATGAGCACCCTCGATGTGGTCAGCCAGGCCGGCGGCAGCCCGGCCAACTTCCTCGACATCGGGGGCGGGGCCAAGGCCGAGGTCATGGCCGCGGCCCTGGAGGTGGTCAACGGCGACCCCGAGGTGCGGTCCATCTTCGTCAACATCTTCGGTGGCATCACCCGGGGCGAGGAGGTGGCCACCGGCATCGTGGAGGCCCTCGGCCG
This sequence comes from Acidimicrobiales bacterium, assembly GCA_035553895.1. GTDB lineage: Bacteria > Actinomycetota > Acidimicrobiia > Acidimicrobiales > CADCSY01 > JADDRA01. Next base: position 841 of record DATMJI010000058.1, read on the forward strand.
GGTCGACATGGCCTCGCCCATCGTCGTGCGCCTCGACGGCACCAACGCTGCCGAGGGGCGGGCCATCCTGGCCGCCCACGAGTCCGAGCGCCTGCGCTCCTCGCCCACCATGGTCGACGCCGCCCGCCTCGCCGTCGAGCTGGCCCGGACGTGACGGCGGTGCCGAGGACCGGGTGGGAAGGAGTCCCGTCGGTGACAGGACCCGCCCGGCCAGACACGGGGCCAACGAGGCGAACCAGCGATGGGCGGGGCCCGTGACCATCTTGGTCGACGAGACCACCAAGGTGGTCTACCAGGGTCTCACCGGCAGCCAGGGCCGCTTCTACGGGCTGCGCAACCGCGACTACGGCACCCAGGTGGTGGCCGGCACCAATCCCCGCAAGGCGGGCACCGACGTGGACGGCATCCCCGTCTTCGCCACCGTGGGCGAGGCGGTGGAGGCGACCGGAGCCAACGCCTCGTGCATCTTCGTCCCCGCCCCGGGGGTGCTGGCGGCCGTCCTGGAGGCGGCCGGTGCCGGCGTCGAGCTGGTGGTGGTGATCACCGAGGGTGTCCCCACCCACGACCAGGCGCGCATGTTCGCCACCGTGGCCCGCGACTTCCCGGGCACCCGCCTGCTCGGCCCCAACTGCCCAGGAGTCATCAGCCCGGGGCGGTGCAACATCGGCATCACCGCCGGGGAGATCGCCTCGGGCGGGGGACCGGTGGGCATTGTGAGCCGCTCGGGCACCCTCACCTACCAGGCCCTGCACGAGCTCACCCAGGCGGGGGTGGGCCAGACCACCTGTGTGGGCATCGGCGGCGACCCGGTGCCCGGGACCACCTTCGTCGACTGCCTCGCCGCCTTCGATGCCGATCCCGACACCGAGGCGGTCCTGCTCATCGGGGAGATCGGCGGATCGGCGGAGGAGGAGGCGGCCGAGTTCGCCGCCGGCCTCGCCACCCCGCTGGTGGCCCACGTCGCCGGGGTGACCGCCCCGCCGGGCCGGCGGATGGGCCACGCCGGCGCCATCGTTTCCGGCTCGGCGGGGACAGCGCAGGCCAAGATCGACGCCTTCGAGCGGGCCGGCGTGGCCGTGGGGCGCGACCCGAGCGAGGCTGCCCGCTTGGTGGCCGAGCTGGTGGGCGGGCGGCGCTGAGCGGCGGGCGACCGCGGCACCGGGCGACCGCTCAGCGGGCGGCCACCACCAGGATGGCGATGTCGTCGGCCGCCTCTCCCCCCTGGTGGTCGAGCACCGCCCGCTCCAGCGCCTCGGCCAGCTCGGAGGCCCGGCTGCCGCCCCTGCGTCCCAACTCCTCCATGAGGCGCTCCTCGCCGAAGAACACCCCGTCGGTGCGGGCCTCGGTGACCCCGTCGGTGTAGAGGACGAGGCTGTCGCCGGCGGACAGGCTGATCCTGGCCTCCCGCAGATCGGCACCGGGGAACAGCCCCAGAGCCATCCCCTGCGCCGCGACGGGCTCCACCCGGCCGCTGGAGCGCACCACCAGAGCGCAGGGATGGCCGCCGGAGCTGAGGATGAGCGACAGCCGGCCACCGATGCGGCGCAGGCTGGCGTAGGCCACCGTGGCGAAGCGCTCCACGCCGTCGTCGGAGAGGTTGTCGTTCTGGCGCAGCATGGCCCGGTTGAGGGTGTCCAGGACCTGGGCCGGGCCCGGGGCCGTCATCGACGCCGCCCGCACCGTGTAGCGGGCCAGGGCGGTGAAGCGGGCTGCCTCGGCGCCCTTGCCGCAGACATCGCCCACCACGATGCCCCAGCGGCCCCGGCCGGTGCGGAACACGTCGTAGAAGTCGCCCCCGATCTCCAGCCCGGACCCGGCAGGGTGGTAGCGGGCGGCGAGCTCGGCACCCGGGATCTCGGGCAGCGCCGGAGGCAGCAGGCTCTGCTGGAGGGTGCGGGCCAGGGTGGCGAAGCGCTCCCGCGACTCGATCAGGGCCCGCTCCGCCCGCCGCTCGTTGCTCACGTCCCGGAAGTGCCAGGCCCAGCCGTAGTAGCTGCCGTCGTCGCCGTGGAGGGGAGCGCCGAAGCGTTCGAGTACCCGGCCGTCCCGGAGCTCGATCTCGTCCCGGGTGCGGGGCGGGCGCCGGCGGTAGACCTCGCCGACGCGGGCGAGGAAGGCCTCGGGGTCGACCACCTGCTCGACGGCCCGGGCCAGGGCGGCGGCGTCGGAGCGGGTGCCGAGCACGTCGTCGGTGAGCCCCCAGATCTCGGCGAAGCGATGGTTGTGGGAGATCATCTCCCCTTCGGGGGACACGATGAGCGAGCCGTCGAGGCCGGCTTCGCTCTGGGCCCGCAGCAGGGCGGCCTGGAAGCGGGCCGCGTCCTTGGCCCGGACCATCTCGTGGTAGAGCCGGGCGTTGTCGACGGCCAGCCCGGCCCGGCAGCCCAGCTCTTCGGCCAGAGCCACCTCGTCGCCGCCGAGGTCGGGACCGCCGGCACCCAGGCACAAGCATCCCAGCTGGCGACCCCGGGCCGAAAGGGGGACGGCGACCAGCGCCGTCATGGGGAGGCGGCGCAGCAGGTCCAGGTGCTCGTCGTCGATGGCGATCCGCCGGAGCTCGCTGTCGGTCGGACCGTCGCTGACGGCCGTTTCACCGGATGCCACCACGGCGGCGGGGTCCAAGGCAGCGGTGAGCGATTCCGGGTAGCGGGCCACCAGGGCAGCGAGGGCGTCGCCCCCGTCCTCGCCGGCGGGGGCGTGGGCGACGGGACGGAGCTCGCCGCCGCCGTCGACCAGGTACACCACGCACCAGTCGGCCAGGCGGGGCACGCTCAGCTCGGCCAGCAGGCCCAGGGTGGTGGCCGGATCCAGGCTGGTTCCCAGCACCGCCGAGGCCTCGGCCAGGAAGGCCAGCGACGTGAGGGGGGCGGCCAGGCGCGGCGTTTTCATCCCGGGCGGGTCATGGCGAGCGGCCGGCCGGTGGGCTCCCAGGTCGATGGGCCCAGTGTTGCAGCCGGGAGCCCGGACGTGCCTGGCGGGATGGGACCGAGGGTGGGCCCCGGGTGGGCAGACC
>DATMJI010000059.1:0-2364 GCA_035553895.1 Acidimicrobiales bacterium
GTCGGGGTTGACGTGGTCGGGGGTGACGGGGGAGACGCCCCCCCAGTCGTCGATGCCGGCGTCGAGGAGGCGGGCGAGGTCGTCGCTCAGGTTGGGGGGTGCCTGGAGGTGGACCTCGGCCGGCAGCACCAGCCGGGCGGCGGCGACCGTCCACGCCAGCTCGCCGGCGGGGCACGGCGGGTGGCGCTGCATGGCCGTGCCCACCTTGGGCACGAAGTTCTGGACGATCACCTCCTGGACGTGGCCGTAGCGGCGGTGGGCGGCGGCGATGGCCTCCAGCGCCGCCACCCGGTCCCGGCGGGTCTCGCCGATGCCCACCAGGATCCCGGTGGTGAAGGGGATGGCCAGGCGGCCGGCTGCCTCCAGGGTGGCCAGGCGCCGGGACGGGTCCTTGTCGGGGGCCCCCCGGTGGGCCGCCAGGTCGTCTCGCAGGGTCTCGACCATCATGCCCTGGGACGGGGCGACCGCCCGCAGCCGGGCCAGCTCGCCCGGTCCCAGGGCGCCGGCGTTGGCGTGGGGCAACAGCCCGGTGTCGGCCAGCACGGCGGCACCGGCGGCCACCAGGTAGTCGAGGGTGGTGGCGTAGCCGTGCCCGTCCAGCCAGGCCCGGGCCTGGGGGTAGCGGTCCTCGGGTGCTTCCCCCAGGGTGAAGAGCGCTTCGTGGCACCCGGCGGCCGCTCCCGCCCGGGCGATGGCCACGACCTCGTCGAGGCCCAGGTACGGCGCCGCCAGGCGGGCCGGCGCCCGGGCGAAGGTGCAGTAGCCGCAGCGGTCCCGGCACAGCTGGGTGAGGGGGACGAACACCTTGGGGGAGAAGGTGACCCGGCGCCCGTGGGCCTCGTCGCGCCGGGCCCGGGCCCGGCGCCCGAGCTCTTCCGGCGGCAGCTCCAGGACCTCCCCGCCTCGCATGCTCACGACCCTAGGGGACAGCTCGCCCGTGGCGTCTCTCGCCCACCCCGGTCAAAAGAGGAGGATCATCGTGGCTCAGCCACCTCGATCCTCCAGAATTGGCGGGGGCGACGCGGCGATGGCCAGGGTACGGGTGTAGACGGGATCGGGTTGCAGGTGGAGCAGGGCCTGGGCCAGCAGCTCCTCGGTGTGGGCCGGCGGGGCGGCGGTCTGGCCGCGCCAGGCGTCCCGGCCCGGCTGCTCGAGCGTGGTCACCACGGCGCCGGACCGGGCGGCCACCTCCAGGCGCAGCCCCTTGCCGGTGAGGGTCAGAGACGGCTGGTCGGTGGTGGGACCCTCGACCACGGTCGTGGCGGCCAGGCGATCCCCGAGCCAGGCCCCGAGCAGGGCCCGGTCGACGTCGGGGCCGCTCACGGTGGTGGCATCGAGCTGGTCGAGCAAGGGGCGGAACGCCGGCCGGCGCACCCATGCGCCCAGGGCCTGGCGTAGCGGCTGGAGGCGCAACCAGGCGAAGTCGACCACCGGTGTGCGCTGGTGGAGGCGGGCCAGGGCCGGGAGGCGATCCCGGCCACCGGCGGCCGTCGTGTCGACAACCAGGTGGTCGGCCAGGTCGATGAGGCGGCTGCGGGCCGGGGGCAGGCGTTCGCGGCACCACACCACCACCGGCAGGTCGGGCAGGGTCAGGGGCTCGACCAGAGAGTCGAGGTGGTCGGTGAGGGGTCCCCCCACCTCCAGGGCCACGTCGTCGATCCCCAGGCAGCGCTCCCCCCGGGACTGGAGGTGAACCCCGACGCGGGCATCGAGGCGAGGCTCCTTGCGCCCGATCACCCGCACCACCACCACCCGGGTGGGTTGGACGATGCCGAGGCGGTGCACGGTGTCGAACACCTCGTCGACCTCGACGCTACGCCCGCCCACGGCCAGCAGGGTGAGGAACGACGCCCGCACGGCCCCCCGGCGGTCGCACCGGCGCAGGCGGTCGAGGGCGGACAGCACCGGCCCCATGGTGGTGCCCCGTTCCTCCCAGGTGCCGACGGTGATGACCTCGCCCGACGCCATGGGTCAGGGCCGGCGCCAGCAGCGCCCGTCGGCGGCGAGCAGCGCCTCGGCCTCGGGCGGTCCCCAGGTACCGGCGTCATAGCCGGCCGGCTCGGCATCGTCGCCGGCCCAGGCATCGAGGATGGGCTGGACGATGCGCCAGGCCTGCTCCACCTCGTCGTTGCGGATGAACAGCGTGGGGTCGCCGACCAGGGCATCGAGCAGGAGCCGCTCGTAGGCCTCCGGTGCCTCCTCGGCGAAGGCGGCGCCGTAGGAGAAGTCCATGGAGACGCTGCGCACGTCGAAGGCCTGGCCGGGGACTTTGGCCCCGAAGCGCAGGGTGATGCCCTCGTCGGGCTGGATGCGCAGGACCAGGGCGTTGGGGCCGAGCTCGCGCACCTGGGTGGGGGCGAAGGG
>DATMJI010000060.1:0-12582 GCA_035553895.1 Acidimicrobiales bacterium
CGACCCGGCGGACGAAGTGCCGGGGCGCGGTGAGGTCGTCGGGCGGGGTGATCAGCGGGGTGAGGTCCATGGCGTCGGGCCGGGGGTCGCCGTAGACCTTCTGCACCAGGCACTCCACCCGGCCGATGGCCTCGTTCATCGTCCGCAGCCCGAGGGCGGCCAGCTCCTGGCGGACCTCCTCGGCGATGAAGAGCATGTAGGCGGCCACGCCCTCGGGCGTGCCCTTGAACTTGGCCCGCAGGTGGGGGCGCTGGGTGGCGATGCCCGTGGTGCAGGTGTCCTTGTGGCAGGCCCGCAGCATGATGCAGCCCTCGGCGATCATCGCCGCCGTGCCGAAGGAGTACTCGTCGGCGCCCAGCAGGGCGGCCATGAGCACGTCGCGGCCGGTGAGCAGGCCGCCGTCCATCCGCACCCGCACCCGGTCGCGCAGGCCGTTCTCCATGAGCGCCCGCTGGGTGTCGGCCAGGCCCAGCTCCCAGGGCAGGCCGGCGTGCTTGATCGAACCCAGGGGGGAGGCGCCGGTGCCGCCGTTGGCGCCCGAGATGTGGACCACCTCGGCCAGGGCCTTGGCCACGCCGGCGGCGATAGTGCCCACGTTGTCCTCGGCCACCAGCTTCACCGACACGTCGGCCAGCCGGTTGACCTGCTTCAGGTCGTAGATCAGCTGGGCCAGGTCCTCGATGGAGTAGATGTCGTGGTGGGGCGGCGGGGAGATCAGGCCGATGCCCGGCTGGGTGTGGCGGAGCGCGGCGATCTCCTCGGAGACCTTGTTGCCGGGGATCTGGCCGCCCTCGCCCGGCTTGGAGCCCTGGGCCATCTTGATGTTGAGCTCGTCGGCGAAGGCGCAGTACTCGGCGGTGACGCCGAAGCGCCCGGAGGCGATCTGCTTGATCCGGCTGTTCTTGTCGCCCGTCGGCCGGCCCCGGGTCGAGAAGCGGGCGAAGCTCTCGCCCCCCTCGCCACAGTTCGACATGCCTCCGATGAGGTTCATGGCCTCGGTGAGGGTCTCGTGGGCCTCCCGGCTGAGGGCCCCGTGCGACATGGCGCCCGTCGAGAACCGCTTCACGATGGCCGAGGCCGGCTCGACCTCCTCCACGGGGACCGGCGGTCCGGCGGGGACGAACTCCAGCAGGTCGTGCAGCTCGGTGGGCGGGCGGCTGTTCACCAGCTCGGCGAACCGGTCGTAGAGCTCGCTCTGGCCGTCGCGGATGGCGGCCTGGAGCAGGTGGGCCGCCTTCATCTCGTTGAGGGACTTGACCACCGGGTCGTTGTGGGTGTGGAACTCGCCCTTGTTCTTGAGGGCCCGGTAGTAGCCGCCCTCGGTCATCCGGCCCTCGGCGTGGCGCCGGAGCACGTCGTCGCCCAGCTCGGCCCACCCCACGCCGCCGACTAGGGAGGGGGTGCCGGCGAAGCACACGTCGACCACCTCGGGCCCGAGGCCCATGACCTCGAAGATCTGGGCCCCCCGGTAGGAGTCGACGGTGGAGATGCCCATCTTGGACATGACCTTGAGCACGCCGTCCTCGAGGGCGGCCTGGAGCCGCTGCTGGGCCTCCGGCCCCGACAGCTCGTTGTCGCTCTGGTCGGCCTCGTGGGCGACGGTCTCCAGGGCCAGCCCGGGGCAGATGGCGTCGGCGCCGTAGCCGAGGAGGCAGGCGATGTAGTGGACGTCGCGGGCGTCGTCGGCGTTGACCACCAGGCTGGTGTTCGACCGCAGGCCGCGGGCCACCAGCCGGTGGTGGATGGCGCCGGTGGCCAGCAGGGCCGGGACCGGGGCCCGCTCGTCACCCACGCCGCCGTCGTCGATCACCAGGATGCCGGTGCCCTCGCGGGCCAGGCGCTCGGCCTCGTCGCACAGCCGGGCCACGGCCCGGCGGAGGCCGTCGGGGCCGTCGTCGATCGCGAAGGTGGCGTCGAGGTGGCCGCAGCCGAAGGTGCCGCACCCCGTGGTCAGCAGGCCGACGACCGCCGAGGGGTAGAGGAAGTACGACTTGAGCACGAGCAGCTCGGTGGACTCCGCCCCCTCGGTGAGGATCGGGTGGCGGGGGCCGAGCAGGGTGCGCAGGCTCATGACCAGGCGCTCGCGCAGGTGGTCGATGGGCGGGTTGGTGACCTGGGCGAACCGCTGCTTCAGGTAGTGGTGGACGGGGCGCGGGCGGCCGGCCAGGTGGGGGAGGGGCGAGTCGTCGCCCATGGAGTAGGTCGGCTCCTTGGCCTCGTTGGCCATGTAGCGCAGGACCATGGCCAGCTCTTCCCGGGTGTAGCCGAAGATGGCCTGGCGGCGCTCGAGGACCGAGGGGTCGGCGGTCTGCTCGATCTGGCGGCCGGCGTCGAGGGGGCGCAGGCCGTCCTGGGCCCAGCGGGCGTAGGGGCCGAGGGAGGACAGGCGCTGCTTGTTGGCCTTGTCGAAGACCACGCCGTCGGTGGGGGAGACGTACAGCATCTGGCCGGGGCCGAGCCGGCCCCGCTTGACCTGGCCCCGCCCGGAGACGTCGACCGCCCCCGCCTCGGAGGAGCAGACGACCAGCCCGTCGTCGCACACGGCCCAGCGCAGGGGCCGCAGGCCGTTGCGGTCGAGGGCGGCCCCCACCCCGACGCCGTCGGTGAAGATGAGGCCGGCGGGGCCGTCCCACGGCTCCATGAGCGAGGCGTGGTACCGGTAGAAGCCCCGCACCTCGGGGGCCAGGTCGCGCTCGCCCTCCCAGGCCTCGGGGACGGTCATGGCCACCGCGTGGCGGATGTCGCGACCGCCCTGGGTGAGCAGCTCGACCACGGAGTCGAGCTGGCCGGAGTCCGAGTCGGACTCGTCGATCACCGGCCGCATCAGCTCCTCGGGACCGAGCCCCGCCGCCTCGGTGCCCAGCACGGCCCGGGCCCGCATGCGGTTGATGTTGCCGGCGACCGCGTTGATTTCGCCGTTGTGGCAGAGGGTGCGGAAGGGCTGGGCCCGCTCCCACGTGGGCAGGGTGTTGGTGGAGAAGCGCTGGTGGAAGACGGCGAAGGGGGCCGCGAACCGCTCGTCGGCCAGGTCCAGCCAGTACTCCGAGAGGGCGTCGGCGGTGATCAGGCCCTTGTAGACCACCGTCCGGAACGAGCAGGAGGCCACGTAGGTGCCGGTGGTGGTGGCCGCGATGCGCCGGCGCAGGCGGAAGGCGGCCCGCTCGTCGGGCACGCCGTCGGTCTCCAGCACCGCCTGGAGGAGCCGGGGCTGGGAGGAGCGGGCCAGCTCGCCGAGCACCGACTCGTCGGTGGGGGGCACCCGCCACTCGATCACCCGGATGCCCTCGGCCTTGGCCGCCTCCTCCACGGCGGCGCGAGGGTCGTCGCCCCGGACGAAGAGCATGGCCAGGCCCCGGCGCTCGCCGAAGATGGCCGGCGGGATGGGGACGAGCAGGCCGGAGCCGTCCGACGACCGGGCGTCGGCCGCCACCGCCCCCCGGTGCTTCACGCAGGCCAGGCCGTGCAGGGCGGCGGCCACCACGTCACGGGACGCTCGGCCGGAACTGTTGGCGACGAAGCCGATGCCGCACGCGTCGAGCTCTCGAGTCGGGCTCATGTCACCTCGGTGGTCAGTGGTGGGAAGGTCGGGAGACCGGGGCGCTTCCTCGTCGAAGCCTTCTTTGGGCGAAGAGGCGCCATTGCCACAGCCCCGGTGGGTGGGGACCCAATCTAGCTCAGACCGGCTCCGTCCCACCCCGCCTTTCTTGGCGCGCTCATCCGTACAGAGCACGGATGCGCGCGCCAAGAACGGAGGGGGGAGGGGCGCCTCCGGCTACGGCCAGGCCCGGCGGCTCTTGCGGCTGGCGGCGTCGGCGTCGAGGGCCCAGGCCCGCCGCCACGCACCGCCGGTGGGCCCGGTGAGGGCCGGGGTGGTGCCGGAGGCCGCCCGCCGGCGGGCCGACCACCAGTCCGTCGACCACTCGTCGGCCAGGGCGGCGACCGTGCGCTCGACCCGGGCGGCCAGCCGGCGGGCGTCCTCTCCGGCCTCGGCCACCACGGGGGCGCCGAAGATCACGTGGACGCCCTCGCCCTTGCCGGCCACCTTGGGCAGCGTCTTGCCCTTCCGCCACAACCGGCCGGTGCCGGCCAGGTAGGCGGGCACGATCGGCCGCCCGCAGCGCAGGGCCAGGTAGGCGGCGCCGCCGCGGAAGGCCCGCCCCCAGCCGTCGGGGCTGCGGCCGCCCTCGGGGAACATGACCAGGTTCCAGCCCTCCTCGAGGAGGTCGGCGGCCAGGTCGGCCGAGCGGCGGCCGACCTTGGTGCGCTCCATGGGGATGGCCCCGATGGTGAGCGCGGAGACGGCCCCCTTGGCCCGGGACGGGAAGAAGTAGTCGGCCGCCGCGGCCACCACCGCCTTGTGCCGGAACCGCTCGGGCAGCGACGTGAGCAGCAGGGCGGTGTCCAGGTGGCTGTGGTGGTTGGCCACGAAGATGGCCGGGCCGTCCAGGTCCACCAGCCGGTCGTCGCCGTGGACGGTGGGCGAGGCGATGGCGTGCACCACCGGCTTGAACACGTCGTCCAGGATGAGCGCCCTGGCCACCCGGGCCGCCGGCGTGCGGGCCCAGTCCGTCTCGTAGTCCACGCCCGTGCGCCGCTCCAGCGGTGGGCGGGGGACCGACGTCGGCCAGGTCGGCTTCCCGATCGGGAACGGCGCCCGCACCCGCAGGCTCACGTCACGTCCGCGATGAAGATCGGCGGGTTGTGGATGTGGGTGATCGACGGGTCGCGCCCTACCACGTCCTCGGCCATCTCCAGGGCGTCGCGCAGGGTCGACGCCGGCTTGAAGCCCATGCGCCGCACGGCCTTTGGCTCGCCGCCCACGATGATGACCTGGCCGACGTGCTGGAGGGCGTGGGCGCCCCAGTACCACATGTAGAAGGCGTGGACGCCGTGGTAGGCGTAGCTGTTGCGGTACAGGTGGATGTACCAGGGGTCGGTGGCGAAGTCCTCCTCGAACTTCTTCTCGATCTCCAGCGGATCCGTCGTCTCGGTCAGGACCTGCTCGAAGAAGTCGATGTAGCTCGGGTGGTGGACGGGGTGGAACTCCCACCGGGTGGGGTGGCTCATGATGACCACGCCGCCCTTGCGCACCAGCGGCTTGCCCCGGTAGAGGTTGAAGAAGTACCCGAGCCCCAGGCACATGACGAGGAGCGGGTTCAGGATCGAGTTGACGTTGTAGGGCCCGACGTAGGGCAGGCCCATGGTGAGCACATCCGCCTGTCCCTGCACCGGCACCAGGTGCTGGCGGTGGACGTTCTCCAGCGTCAGCTTGTGCACCGCCTCCACCTCGCCGGCCTGCACGCTCGTCATCTTCTGCGGCGACTTCATCCCGTGGAAGATGCTGCGGGCCATACGAGGCGGCACCCTCTCCAGGCTCTTGGACACGCCCAGGTACGACGCCCGGTCCCTGGCCGACCACTCCCACTCCCGCTTCTGGAGGAAGGCGAACGGGCTCGGGAACGTGTCGGTGTTGACCGTGGTCTCGATCTGGAAGATCTTCACCGCGTCGGCCAGCATCCGGCCCTGGCGCCACACCGAGTTGTGCAGCTCGGAGTTGGGCGGGTCCATGAACGACCGGCTCTGCTGCATGCCGGTCACGTTGTGGTGGTGCTTGAGGCCCCGGTAGGAGGTGAGCCCGGTCATGGTCGACTTGTGGCCGCCGTCCATGGCCACCAGGTTCACGTTGACGTAGATCAGCAGGTCGCTGGTGGCCGCCCGCTTGTTGATCTCGACGTGTTCGCCCTGCTCGGTGCGGCCGATGAGAATCAGGTTGTCGTGGTCCTCGGCGTCGTGCTGGGTGAGCATGCCGTGGGGGGCGAAGGCGTCGTAGATGCGGTCGCCCAGCATGTGGCGCAGCTCGGCCTCGGTCTGGCGACGGTGGAGGCCGTGGGCGATGATGAGCTCGACGTCGTCCACGCCGGCGGCGGCCGCCATGTCGAGGACGATCTCGAGGACCCGCTGGCGGTTGTCCGGCCGGGTCATCGGGGGCAGCGGCACCGCCTGGTTGTCCATGGCGATGGTCAGCTTCATGCCGGCGTAGAGCAGCGACGGCAGGGGCTCGCTGTCGCCCACCGGGTTCAGCAGGGCGTGGCGGATGGCGGCGTCGGGGTCGGCGAGCGGCTTGACCGGCTCGGCCGGGTACACCACCCGGCTGCCGGGGGGCAGCTTCTCCAGGCTGAAGCCCTCGCCGTGGTGGAAGAGGATCGGCGGCGTCGACCGGTCAACCTCTAAAACGAATCCCGGCCTGCTCACCTGTAGCGCTCTCCTCGTAGATCGAAAACCACCTTGACCGCCCCGCGGGCGCCGGCGTTGGCGGCGTGGTCGATGGCCTCACGGTAGCGGTCGAGGGTGTAGGTGGCCGAGACCAGCCGGCCCAGATCGGCGTCCCGTACCAGGTCGAAGGCCATGTCGAAGGTCCGCTCGCCTGTGCTCTCCACGCCGTAGGTGTACGCCCCGACCAGGCGGATCTCCTTGTGCCAGAGGACGGTCATGTCGACGTTCGTGCGCCCGGCCATGCCGACCAGGACCACCTGCGCTCGGGGCCGGACGATGTTCAGGGCGTCGTCGATGCTCGACTCGCTGCCCACGCAGTCGTAGACCAGCTCGACGCCCTCGCCGACGCCGGCCCCCACCATGGGGGAGCGGCTCAGCCGGCGAACGGCGCGCCGCACCTCGCCGGGCTCGACCACCACGTCGGCGCCCAGGTCGAGCGCCAGCCTGCGCTGCTCGGGGTGCTTGGCCGAGGCGACGAGCGTGCCGGGCTGGAGCTGGCGGCGGACGGCGGCGATCGTGCACAACCCGACGGTGCCGGCGCCCAGCACGACCACCGTCGCCGGCTGGTCGGCCTCCGGCCGGCGGGCGGCGTGGATGGCGCACGCCGCTGGCTCCACCATGACGGCCGCCTCGTCGCTGAAGTCCTCGGGCACGGCGTGGAGCTGGCTCTCATGGGCCACCATCGCCGTCGACCAGCCGCCGCCCGTGTCGGCGCAGGAGCCGATCTGCAGGCCGGGCTCGATCTCGCCCAGGGCCAGGTTCTGGCAGCTCCCGGTGAGGCCGGCGGCGCAGAACGAGCACGGCGGGTCGATGCCCCGGGGGATGCAGTTCAGGACCGGCTCGACGACCACCCGACCGAGGTCGCTGTCCGCCACGATCTCGTGGCCGGGCACGAACGGAAACGAGACGATGGGCTCGAAGTAGCGCGACGACTTGCCGTCGATCGTCGACAGGTCCGAGCCGCAGATGCCCGCCAGCCGGGGCCGGATGCGCTGCCAGCCCGGGCCGGGCAGGTCGGGCTCGTCGATGTCGGCCAGCCGCAGGGGGCCGACGCGGGCGCCGAGGCCGGGCACCAGGCCGCCGGCGACCATCGCCGCGCCGTACCGGGGCAGGTTGCGCTTGAACTGGAGTGCCCTCACCGGGCGATACCGCGCGGTGACAGGGGCAGCAGGGGGACGGGCGCTCCCGGCGCCTTGGTCCACTGCTCGATGTGCCACCCCCGCTTGCGGGCGATGGCGGCGAGCTTCGGCTCGGCGTTGACGGCCACCGGATGTCCGACCGCCTCCAGCATGGGCAGGTCACTGGCCGAGTCGGCGTAGACGACGGATTCGGACAGCTCCAGCCCCTCGGAGTCGGCGTAGTCGGCGATGGCGATGGCCCGGGCCTCCCCGGTCGGGGGCGCGTCGATCATCTCGCCGGTGAACCGGCCGTCCCGTTCGCCCAGCCGGGCGCACACGATGTCGTCGAACAGCGGCCGCAGGGGCTCGATGACGAAGTCGAGGGCTCCGGTGATGAGCAGGGTGCGGTGGCCGAGCGCCCGGTGCTCCCGCACCCGGCGGATGCCGGCCGGGAAGGACTTGGTGAGGATGAGGTCGCTGAACAGCTCCCATGCGTCGGCCCGGATGCGGTCCGCCGGCGCCCCGTCGTACTTCCGGTAGAAGTGGCGGAGGAAGTCGCCCCTGTCCTTGCGGTCGAGGGCGAGCAGGCCCGGCCCCTGGCGCATCATGTCCAGGGTGAAGCGGGTCCGCTCGTCGTCAGGGAGCCGCCGCGACGCCAGGTAGGAGTAGGACTCGACGACGTTCGAGGCGATCAGGGTGTTCTCGAGGTCGAAGGCGGCGATGTGGCGGTCCGGGGAAAGGATCGTCCGCTTCCCGCGCTCGTGGCGGGTCTCGCTCTGGCGCGACCCGCCGGTGGTGCGAACCCGGGCCTGGCGAACCACCGACGGCAGGTGGACGACCTGCACGTAGTGCTTCCAGTCGATGACGGTGGTGTCGAGCCCGAAGACGGCCTGGTCCTCGGGCGACATGCTGTCCCACAGGGCGCGCAGGCGGGTGTCGTCGAAGAGGGCCTCGGTCTCGGCGTAGGACCCGTAGAGCTTGACGTAGTCGAGGGCCCGCTCGCCCATGTCCCTCCGCTCCTCGAGCCGGGCCATGACCTCGGCCCGCTTGCCCCGGATGGGCAGGGCGGCGACCACCTTCTCGGCCTGGCCGAGCGCCTTCACCCCCCGCTGGAGCTGGCGCAGGGCCTTGCCGCGGCCCGAGAACGACCAGTCGGGGGCCACGATGGGCTGGCCGTCGGAGTCGTACAGGGGGTGGTCGAGGAAGTACTCCCTGACCAGGTTGACAAGGTTGCGGTAGTAGAGCGGGTTCCGGTTGCCGGTGGCCACCTGGTAGACGCCAGTGCCGTCGGGCTCGGGGCCCTTGGCCGCCACCGTGACGATGGTGGCGACCACCATGTCGACAGGGATGACGTCGACCACGCCCTCGGGGATGCCCGGGAATTCGCTGAGCAGGCCCCGGCCATAGGAGATGAGGACCGGCTCGGCCATGCGGAAACCACGGATCCAGCCCGGGTGCGGTTCCTGCCACGCCGACTCGATGATCGACGGCCGCACGACCGTCACCGGCACATGCCCACGCACCTCCAGCGTGGCCCGCTCGGCGAGAGCCTTGGTGTAGGCGTAGGCGTCGGGCCAGCCCAGGCTCTTGGCCCTCGACCGGCCCGCCTCCACCAGGCGGTCGGCCACCCACTTCTCCCGGCGCTTCTCGGTCTTGGCCGCCAGCAGGGGCGGGCCGGCGGCGCCCAGCTCGGCCCGGGCCTCCTTGGCGAACTGGATGAGGAGCTCGGGATCCCGGCTGGCGGCGTCGGCGTCGGCCCGGGCCCGGCGGGCGGCGGCCATCTCGGCCCGCCAGTCGACCTCGGTGCTGAACGGGGTGTCGGCCAGGGCGGCCTCGTTGGCCCGTCCCCGGCGGGTGCCGGCGACGTAGGCGGTGGACACGGCCACCATGTGAGCGGCGGAGCCGGCGTCACGGAGGAGCTCGGCCACCCGGACCGGGCCCATGAGGTTGACCTCGGCGGCGACGTCGATGGGGGAGTCGAAGCTGACGATGGCGGCCGAGTGGATGACCGTGTCACAGCTGGCGACCAGGACCGTCGCCTCCTCGTCGAGGCCCAGGCCGTCCAGAGAGACGTCACCGTTGACCACCTGGACCCGGCGGGCGATCTCGGCATCGAAGGAGTCGCCGAGCTGGGCCCGCAGGGTACGGAAGGCGTCGTTGGCGAAGATCTCCCGCTTGGCCCGTGCCGCCGGGCTCGTCCGGCGCCCGGCGCGGACGATGAGGACGAGCTCGCAGCCGGGTACGGCGCGGAGGAGCCGCTCGACCAGGGCGGTACCCAGGAAGCCGGTCGAGCCGGTGATGGCGATGCGCTTTCCGGCCAGAGCCTCGGCGACTGAATCTGCTGGGTCGCTGCGGTCCTCCGCTGCGCTTCGGTCCTCGCTCACGCTCAATCTCTAGCATCAGGGCACCCATGGACTGCCAGCCCGACGCCTAGATGCCCGACTTCATCGCGGACTACGACTGGTCGGGGTTCACCGGCAGGTCGGCGAAGATCGTCCTGGTCCTGGTGCTGGCGCTGGTCTTCCTGCGACTCGGTACTCGCCTCGTCGACCGCTCCCTGAGGTCGATCGGAGCCCGTTCGCCGCTGCGTGAGTCGTCGCCCCGGCTGGAACAGCGGGCCGAGACCTTGGCCGGCGTGGCCAAGAGCGTGGTGCGGATCGTGGTCTGGACGGTCGCCGTCCTGCTGGTGCTGGAGGAGTTCGGGCTCAACCTCGGGCCACTGCTGGCCGGCGCCAGCATCGTGGGCGTGGCGGTGGGCTTCGGCGCCCAGAGCCTGGTGAAGGACTTCTTCTCCGGGTTCTTCATCCTCGTGGAGGACCAGTACGCGGTCGGCGACGTCATCACCATCGCCGACCAGACCGGGACGGTGGAGGAGATCAACCTGCGGGTGACCCGCATCCGGGCCGCCGACGGGACCGTGTGGTTCGTACCCAACGGCGAGATCCGCAAGGTGGGCAACTCGGCCAAGGAGTGGTCACGGTCGATCGTCGACGTGCTCATCCCCAACAAGGCCGACCTGGCCGCGGCGACGGCTGTCATCGCCGAGGAGGCCGCGGCCTTGGCGTCGGAGGAGGTCTGGAGCGAGTGCGTCCTGGAGGAGCCTCAGGTGCTGGGGGTCGAGTCGCTGGGGGCGGAGAACGTGACCGTGCGGGTGTCGACCAAGACCACGCCGGCGCACAGGGCACCTTTCGCCCGTGCCATGCGGTCGCGGATCAGTGGCCGACTCCAGCGGGAGGGACTGGTGGCGACGGAGCCGGCGTCGAAACGGCCGCTCTCCGAGAGCTGAGGACGCTCTCGAAGAGCTCGGCGTGCTGGCGCGCCATCCGCTGGGTGGAGAAGCGGGCCTCCACGTCGGCCCGGCACTCCGCCCGGTCGATCTCGCCGATGGCCCGCAGCTTGGCGGCCATATCGGACTCGTCGTGGCACAGCCAACCGGTCCGGCCGTCGGCGACCACCTCGGGGGCGGCGCCCTCGGCGAAGGCCAGGACCGGGGTGGCGCAGGCCAGCGATTCCAGCATCACCAGGCCGAACGGCTCGCTCCAGCGGATGGGGAAGAGGGTGGCCTTGGCGTCGGCGAGGAGCCGCAGCTTCTCCTCGTAGGGCACCTCGCCCAGGTACTCGACGCCGTCGCCCAGGAGTGGCTCGATCTCCTTCTCGAAGTACGCCGTCTCCCAGGGCTCCCGCATCTTGCCGGCGAGCAGGATGGGCACGCCGGCCTCCTTGGCGGCGATGACGGCGCGGTGGGCACCCTTCTCGGCCACCATGCGCCCGAGGTACATGCAGTAGTCGCCGGTGCCGGCGCCGATTGGGAAGTCGTCCACGTCGACGCCGTGATGGATGACGCCGGCCACCTTCAGGCCCGGATCGGCGGTGAGCTGGACGTGGGAGATGGCTATCAGCGGCACCCGGTCGGCGATGCGGCGGTAGAGGTCGATCAGCTCGACGTTGAGCGGCCCGTGGATGGTGGTGACGACGGGGATGTCGGTGAGGGCCGAGGCGTAGGTCGGCCCGATCATCGTGTGGTCGTGGATGAGGTCGCAGCCGGCCATCGCCTCGTAGGCGGCGAAGACGTGGCGCAGCTCGGGCACGGTGAACCCGATCCGGGTCCCCTCGGACTGCTCCAGCAGCCACTTGGTCGGCACCGGGCAGGTGGAGTCGCCGGTGGCGAAGAGCAGGACTTCGTGGCCGGCGGCCACCAAGCCCCGGCACAGGCAGTCGACGGCCTGCTCGATCCCGCCGTAGAGGTCGGGCGGGATGGGTGCCCAGGGCGGGGCGATGATGCCGATCTTCACCGGGGGATTTGAGCACACGCCGGCCGGTATCGTGGGTTCGTGAGCTCTGAGCTGCCGCACGCCCCCTGGCTGCTGGGTGGCGAGTCGCTCGTCGCCCTGGCCTCGGCCAAGTCGCCGCTCGGCGACGTGCCGGATGGCCTCAGGCGGATCCCCGGGCCGTGCTCCATCACCGCCGCCCGCTACGACGATTCGCCGGTGGGCCCCTACCGCGAGCTCGCCGTCGGCCAGCCCGCGCACCTTGGCGCCCGCCTCGGGCTGTGCATCACGACGATGGTTGTCACGTCGGTGGACTCCCGCCTCGGCGGCCGGGTCAACTGGGGCTTTCCCAAGGAGATGGGCACCCTGGTCTGGCTCGACGAGGGCGACGACCGGGTCCTGCGGTGGGAGGAGCGTGACATCGTCGTTCGGGCGTCGCCGGTGGGGCCCCCATTGCCCGTCCTGCTGCCCCTGCGGGCGCTGCAGCGCCGGGCCGACGGGTTGGTGTCCATCCGTGGTCACACCCGGGGCCGGGGGAGGGTGGCCCACGTGGAGGTGGAGGTCCCCGCCGACGACCCGCTGGCCGGCCTCGCCGGCCGCCACCGCGGCCTGTTGATCGCCGGCATGCGCCTGGTGATGAAGCCCGCCCGCCGGCCGGTCGGCCTGACCGCCTCGTTGCGAGCGCCGCTCCGGGCTCCGGAGCCGGCGCTAACGTGGGCGCCGCAGTCCCAGCACCCGTTCTCGGGCGATTAGCTCAGTGGTAGAGCGCTGCCTTCACACGGCAGAGGTCGGGGGATCAAGACCCTCATCGCCCACACAAAAGCCCAGGTCAGAGGGGGTGCGGACCCCTCAAAGGCGGGAACGGTTCTCGATTTTGGCGCCACAATGGCGAGAGAAATCCTGCGCGCCAAAATGGCGCGGCC
>DATMJI010000061.1:0-19145 GCA_035553895.1 Acidimicrobiales bacterium
GGCCCGCCCCGGTCTCGAGGAACGCCAGCGCCTCCTCGCCCCGCCCGGCCAGGCCGAGGCCGATGGCGACCACCGACCGGGCTGCCGACCGTTCGGCGGGGCCGCCACCGGTCGCCTCCAGGGCCCGGTGACCCCACATCACCGCCTCCTCGGCCCGGGCATCCTGGAGCGCCAGCTGGCCCAGCTGGGTCGCCAGCAGGGCCGGCGCCGCATCGGCCTTCCACGCCTCCTCCAGGTGCAACCGGGCTTCGTCCAGGCGACCAGCCACCAGGGCCAGCCGACCGGCCAGGGCCCGGCGAGCGGGGAGGTCGCCCGACACGGCCGCCACCAACTCGGCCGCGGCGCTGGTCTCGCCGTCGCCCAGGTGGAGACCGGCGGCGTCCAGCAGGCACTGCTCGGCCCGGCGGGTGTCGGGATCCAGCCGGGCCGCCGCCACCAGGTGCCCCGCAGCCTGGGCCGGCGCCCCACCGGCCGCCTCGGCGGCGGCGAGACGGCGCAGCTCCCCGGACAGCTCGGCGTCTTTCATCGACGTGGCCGCCACCCGGTGGTCGACGGCCACCTGGCCGGCGGTGATGGTGGCGGCCCGGGTGTGCAGTTCGGCCCGCAGGGACGGGCGCAGATCCCCGTAGACGGCGGCGCGCACCAGCCGGTGGGTAAAGCAGACGGACCGGCTGGTGGGGTCGGCCTCCACGTCGAGAAGGGAGGTGGCCACCGCCGCTTCGAGGGCCTCGCCGGGGGCATCCAGCCCGGCCAGGCGCACCGCAGTGGGCAGGGAGCAGCGCTCGCCCAGCACCGCCGCCGCCTGCACCAGGGCACGGGCGGGCGCCGGGCAGGCCTCGACCTTGGCCGCCACCACGGCGGCAAAGGAGCGGGGGGCGGGCAGGGCGCCCGACTCCCGCCGCAGGTCGCCGGCGTCGAGGTCCTCCAGCAGGGCCCTGGCGTGCAGCGGACTCCCCCCGCAATGATGGCGGAGGCGCTCGGCGGCGGCGACTGGGAGCCGCCCCGCCCCCAAGCGCACGGCCATCTCGGCCAGGGCGATGGCGTCGAGGCCGCCGAGGCGCAGTCGTTGGCCCCGGCCGTCCACCAGGCGCTGGAGGCCCCCGGGCAGCGGCGGCGTCCCCTCCCGGCGGGTGAGCACGGCCAGCACCCGGTCGGCGTGCAGGCGGCGCAGGGCGAAGGTAAGCGCCTGGACCGAGGCAAGGTCGGCCCACTGCACATCCTCGAAGGCGAGCACCATGGGCCCGCCGTCCGACACGGTGGCGAGCACCTCCAGGAGCTGGGCTCCGGCCTGCAAGGGCTCGCACTCGGGCCCGATGCCGGGCGCCGGGAGACCGGCGCCGGAGAGCAGCTGGCCGACCACGCCCAGGCGCCGGCGGGGTCCGGGCTCCTCGCCGCCGGCGGCCAGCACGGGGACCTGCGGCCCGGCCTGGGCGAGAAAGGCCCGTACCAGGGCGGACTTGCCCATGCCCGCCGGGCCTTCGATCACCACCACCCGGGGTTCGCCGGCGGCCGCCCACGCCAGGTTGGCGGCCAGGGCGGCCAGCTCGGGCGACCGGCCGACGAAGACGTTGCCCGGCGGCCCCGGCGGCTGTCGTTGCGGGGTGACCGGGCCTACCACGTCGTGGCCCACGCTAGTGGCCGCTGCCTGGTTGGCGCGGGGGCGCCGCCCCGGGCGCAGCGCGGCGCCCCTCCCGATCTGGCAGCAGGATCGGCTGGATTCCCAACCATTCCTGCTGCCAGATCGAGCTTGGCCGTCAGCGGTGTCACACCGGGTAGGCACTGAGGTCGACGGCCTTGACGCTGGCCCACACCCGGGCGCCGGCGACCAGGCCGAGCTCGGCCACCGCCGCCGGGGTGACTTCGGCCACCAGGGTCACCGGCCCGGCCAGGCTGACCCGGACCCGGTCGCGGCGGGCTTCGAGATCCTCCACCGTGGCCCACCAGCAGTTCCGGGGGCTGCCCTCGGGCCGGTGGCGGTGGAGGGCGACGGCCTGGGGGCGCAGCGCCAGGGCCACGTCGGGCCCGGGCAAGGGGTCGGCCACCACCAGCTCGGCGCCCGAGGCCAGGCGCACGGTGCGCTCCCCGCTGGCCCGCCCCTGGAGGAGGTTGACGCCGATGAGCTCGGCCACGTAGGGCGATGCCGGCCGGGCCGCCACCGCCGCGGGGGAACCCACCTGGGTGATCCGCCCGCCCTCGAGCACCAGCAGGCGGTCGGCCAGCACGAGGGCGTCGACCGGGTCGTGGGTGACCAGCAGGCGGCCCCCGTCGAAGGTGGCCAGGTGCCGGCGCAGCTCGGAGCGGACCTGCGGGCGCCGGGCGGCATCGAGGGCGGCCAGGGGCTCGTCCAGCAGCAAGAGCCGAGGGTCGGTGATCAGGGCCCGGGCCAGGGCGACGCGCTGGGCCTGGCCCCCGGAGAGGGCCCGGGGGCGTTTTCCCGCCTGGTCGGCCAGCCCCAGGCGGGCCAGCCAGCGCCCGGCCTCGGACCGGGCGGCGGCCCGTCCCCAGCCCCGGCAGCGCAGGCCGAAGGCCACGTTGTCCAGGGCGCTGAGGCGGGGAAAGAGCAGGTAGTCCTGGAAGACGAAGCCCACGGGACGCCGAGCCGGCGCCACGAAGACCCCGGCGGCCGGGTCGTCGAGCACCTCGCCGTCGACCTCGATCCGGCCACCGTCGAGAGGGTGCAGGCCGGCGATCGCCCGCAGGGCCGTGGTCTTGCCGGCGCCGTTGGGGCCGATCAGGGCAGCCACCTCGCCATCGGCCACCTCGAGGTCCACGTCGAGGTGGAGCTCGCCGAGGGTCAGGTCCATGCCGGCCCGCAACATCGCCGGCCGTCAGCCCGGCAGCCAGCGGTCGCGCAGGGGTACCAGCACGGCGAGGGAGACGGCGATCAGCACCAGGGACAAGGCGATGGCCGCCTCCCGGTCGGACTCCATGGCCAGGAACACGGCCAGGGGCATGGTCTGGGTCCGGCCCTGGAGGTTGCCGGCGAAGGTCACGGTGGCCCCGAACTCCCCGAGGGCCCGGGCCCAGCACAGCACGCCGCCGGCGAGGATGGAGGGAGCGGCCTGGGCCAGGGTGATGCGGCGGAACACGGTCCAGCGGCTCGCCCCCAGGGTGGCCGCGGCTTCTTCCAGGCGCTGGTCCCCGGCCCGCAGGCCGGCCTCCACCGTCAGCACCAGGAAGGGCAAGGCGACGAAGGCGTTGGCCGCCACCACCCCCCAGGCAGAGAAGGGCAGGAGCAGTCCCGTGGCCTCGTACACCGGTCCGCCGAGCAGGCCCCGGCGGCCGAAGGCCAGCAGCAGAGCGGCGCCACCGACCACCGGGGGCAGGACCATGGGCAGGGTGACGAGGGCTCGGGCCAGGGACCGGCCGGGCAGCCGGCTGCGGGCCAGCACCCACGCCAGGGGCACCCCGACGAGGAGGCAGGCGGCGGTGGCGGCCAGGGCCGTGGTGAGGCTGAGGGCGAGGGCGTCGATGACCACGGGCCGGCGCACCAGGGCGCCGAGGTCGCGCCACGGGGCCCGCTGGAGGAGGGCGAGCAGGGGAACGGCCACGTAGGCCAGGGCGAGGCCGGCCAGGCCCAGGAGCAACCACGGCTCCCGGCGTTCGCCGCCCCGGGACGGCCGGCGCCGGCCGGTCACGGGCGCTCGAACCCGAAGCCGGCCAGGATCCGCTCGCCCTGCCGGGAGCGGACGAAGGCCACGAAGGCGGCTGCCCCGGCGGGGTTGGGGGCGCTGGTGAGGGCGGCGATGGGATAGGTGGCGACGACGTTCGCCCCCGCCGGCAGGTCGATCCCCTCCACCGCCTCGCCGGCGGCGAGGACGTCGCTGCGGTACACGATGCCGGCATCGAGCTCGCCGGCCTCGATCCTGGTGCGCAGGGCCCGCACGTCGGCCTCGTTGGTGTCGACCGCCGCCGCCACCCCGGCCCGGTCCAGTGCCTGGCGGGCCAAGGACCCGCACGGCACCTCCTCGGCGCACAGCCCGACCAGCAGCTCCGGGTCGTCCAGGTCGCCGATCTCATCCACGCCACCCGGGTTCCCCGCAGGCACGGCGATCTCCAGCCGGTTGGCGGCGAAGGGTCGGGGATCGCTGGCCATCCCGGCCGCCACCACCTGGTCCATGGTGGCGGCGTCAGCCGGGGCGAAGACGTCGGCGGGGGCACCGGCGAGGATCTGCTCCCGCAGCGACGACGACCCGGCGGCGACGATCTCGACCTCGGCACCGGCCGCACCCGGCGCCGCTGCGTAGGCCCGGCCGAGAGCGGTGAAGGCGTCGGTGAGCGAGGCGGCGGCGAAGACGACCAGCTCCCGCTCCCCTGCTGCGTCGGTGCCGGCGCACCCGCCTCCGAGCGAGACCACCACCGCCACCGCAGCTGCGACCGCCGGCAGTCGCCGTCGCCCGGTCCGCCTCACGGGCTCTCGATCACCTCCACGACCACGTTGGTCGACTTCACCATGGCCACCGCCAGCACGCCGGGAGCCAGGCCGAGCTCGTCGGCCGCTTCCCGGCTCATGAGCGAGACCATCCGGTGGCGCCCCACCTGGAGCTCGACCTGGGCCATGACCGTGTCGGTGGTCACCCGGGTGACGATCCCCCGGAGGCGGTTGCGGGCCGACAGAGCGGAACCCGGGCGCCGCTCCGGGTCCTCGCCGTCCGCCGCCACCTCGGTGGCCAGGCGGGCCAGGTCAGCCCCGTCGACGAGGCGTTGACCCCCAGCGCTGCGGGCCGTGCGCAGGCGGCCCGAATCGGCCCAGCGCCGCACCGTGTCCACGCTCACCCCGAGCACCTCCGCCGCCACCCCGATGCGGTAGGCGGGACTACGAGGTTCTGCATCGCTATCGCTCACCTAGCAGAGGTTATTTGCCTCAGGAGTTCGACATTGTGCGCTCGGGCCCCGCCGGAGTCACCCACGACGCCTCAGGGCTCGCGCCCTAGCGCTTCTTGCCCTTCTTGCGGGGCCGGGGAGTGATGCCGCCGCCCGGGGTCGACGCCGGGACCGGGCCGGCCTTGCCCCGGTTCCGGCTACCGGCACCCACCTTGGTGCCGACGCCGTCGCCATCGTCACCGTTGCCGTCGCCGCCGTCGGCCGCGGTGACCGTCGCCCTCGCCGGAGCCGGCGAGCCTCCGGTGGGCACCAGGGGGGGGCGCCGAGACTCCAGGCGCTTGCGGAGCGCGGTGTAGCGGGGCTCGCGCTCCTTGAGGGCGGCCAGTACCGGCGAGGCGATGATCGGCGACGAGTAGGTGCCGGCGGCCAGGCCCACCAGCAGGGCCAGGGCGAACTCCTGGAGGGTGGCGGCCCCGAGCACGAAGGAGCCGATGATCAGCAGGGAGGCCACTGGGAGCAGGGCGGTGATGGAGGTGTTCATGGTGCGCATGAACACCTGGTTGAGCGAGGTGTTCACCATGTCCCGGTAGGTCGTGTCCCCCCGGTTGGCCAGCACCCGGGCGTTCTCGTCCACCCGGTCGAAGACCACGATCCCGTCGTAGATCGAGTAACCGAGGATGGTGAGGATGGCGACCACGGTGGCCGGCGTGACCTCGAAGCCGGTCAGGGAGTACACGGCGAGCGTCAGGGCGATGTCGTGCAGCAGGGCGACGACGGTGGCCACGGCCATGCGCCACTCGAAGCGCAGGCTGATGTACACCATGATCGCCGCCAGGAAGAAGACCAGGGCCCGCAGGGCCTTCTCGGTGATCTCCGACCCCCACGACGGGCTCACGTCGGTGACCTGCACCTGGGTGGCCTCCACGCCGGCCAGTTCGGCCAGCGCCTCCCGCACGGCCTCGGTGTCGGCCCCGGGCTCGGTCTGCACCCGGAGCTGCTCGCCCTCGGTCCCGCCGAGGACCTGGATCTCGGCGTCGGGGAGATCGAGCGACGCCATCACCTCCCGGGCGTCATCGATGTCGACGGTGCCGGGCACCGTCCAGGACGTACCGCCCTCGAAGTCGATGCCCAGGTTCAGGCCCCGGCCGACCATGAGCGCCAGCCCGACCAGGATCACCACGATGGACCCGGTGATGAAGTACTTGGCCCGGCCCAGGAAGTCGATGTTGCTCTCGCCGTGGTACAGCCGGGCGAGTGGACCCCGCCGCCGGGGACGGCTGCTCATGTCCCCGCCCCCACGGGCGCCCGAACGGGGGTCTCGACCTCGGGAGGAGTGACCCCGATGAAGCGGGGCGAGACGAAGGCCTTGCGCCGGCTGAGCATCGCCACCATGGGCCGGGTGAAGAAGTAGGCCACGACCAGGTCGAGCACGGTGGACAGGCCGAGGAAGAAGGCGAAGCCCCGCACCGCTCCCACCGTGAGCCACCACAGGAGGAAGGCACCGATGAAGGCGGCCGTGTCGGCGGCCAGGATGGTGCGGAAGGCCCGCTTGAAGCTGCGGTCGACCGACGAACGCACGCTGCGCCCAGCCCGGACCTCGTCGCGGAGGCGCTCGAAGTACACGATGTAGGAGTCGACCGTGACCCCCACCGAGACGATGATGCCGGTGACCCCGGCCAGGCTGAGGGCCAGGCCCTGGCTCGATCCGAGGTAGCTGATGACCGACCACTGCAAGGCCGCCCAGACCCCCAGGCCCAGCATCACCACCAGGCCGAGCGCCCGGTAGTAGGCCAGGAGGTAGATCAGGACCAGCGCCGTACCCAGGGCTCCGGCCAGCAGCCCGGCCCGCAGGGAGTCGGCGCCCAGGGTGGGCGAGACGGTCTGCACCGACTCCTGCTCCAACTGGACCGGCAGCGAGCCGTAGCGCAGCACCAAAGCCAGGTCCTTGGCCTCCTCCTCGTCGAAGTTGCCGGTGATGGTCACCTCGCGGTTGGGGAACGTCGGCTCCCGCACGGTGGGCGACGACACCACGGTGCCGTCGAGCACGATGGCCACCGCCCCCCGGGCGCAGGTGGGCTCGCCGTTGAAGCAGGCCGACGCCAACTCGTTGAAGCCGGCGATGCCCTCGTCGGTGAAGGTGAGCAGCACCGACCACTCGGTCTGGCCCTGGGCGAAGACGGCCTGGGCGTCGGCGATGTCGCGCCCCAGGGCGGCCGCCGGTCCCAGCTGGAACAGCGACGGCTCCACCCCTTCGGGCGCCTCACCGGGCAGGGTGACGTCGGCTTCGGGCACATCCTCCTCCCGGGGCGTGGGCACGAGGGGCACCGTGGTCGACGGCGCTCCGGGGGTGCCGGGCGGCGGGACCACCTGGCGCACCGGCCGGAAGCGCAGCTCGGCCGTCTGGCCCAGGATCTCCAGGGCCCGCTCCTGGTCGGCGACACCGGGCAGTTCGACCACGATGGCGTCGCCCTGGCGGGTGATGTCGGGTTCGGACACCCCGAGTGCGTCCACCCGCTGGCGGATGACCTCGATGGCCTGGTCGATGACCTGGGTGTCGGAGACGTCGGCCGGCGGCTGGAGCACCACCGAGGCCCCACCCTGGAGGTCCAGGCCCAGCTCGGGCGTGTTCCCGACCGCCAGCGTGGCCGCCAGCGAGCCGAAGGCGATCACCAGGATGGTGGCCAGCGGCAGCCACAGCCGTCGCCTGCCACTCACGAGCCGTGGTCCGACTCGTCGCCGGAACCGTCGTCGGTGCGCTCGTCGGCCCCGCCGAGACGGCGGGAGACGGCGGCCCGCACCAGGCGCACCTCGACCCCGGGGCTGACTTCGAGGCGGAGCTCGTCGCCGGTCAGCACCCGGACAATGCCGATCACGCCACCGGCAGTGAGGACCTCGTCACCCACGGCGATCGAGGCGATCAGCTCACGCTGCTTGCGCAGGCGAGCCTGCTGGGGCCGGATGAGCAGGAACCACATCAGGCCCAGGAGCAGGACGAAGGGGATGAGCTCTGCCATAGGTGAGGGTGGGTCCGCGCCGGCACCCGGTGGCGCCCGCTGACCAGCCGACGACCCTAGCGCAGCCCGGCCGGGGTGCGGGCAGCGGGGCGCGCCGACGGTAGGGAGCCGTCGGAGTAGCTTCTCGGACCATGACCCGACGCCGCTGGCTCGTGCTGGTCCTCGTCATCGCCTCCCTGGTCTCCCTGGCGGCGCCGGCCCGGGCCGGCCTGCTCGACTCGCTCCTGGGCACCGGTGGCCCGGCTGCCGGTGAGCGGGCCTGGACCCTCGGTGGGCGCCCGTGCCAGCTCATCGACGTGCCGGACGCCGCCTCGCTCGACACCGCCGCACCCTTCGGCGTCGGATCCTGCCCCGGAGTCCGGCCCGGCGCCATCGCCGTCACCGACACCGGGGCGTGCACCTTGAACTTCCTCTTCACCGACCCCGCCGGCGGCCGCTACATGGGCACGGCCGGCCACTGCATCCTGGCCACCTCCCTCCTCGGCACCCAGGACAACGGCGAGGTCCGCTTCGCCGCCGGCGAGGGACCGGGGGCCCGTGACGCCGCGGGCAACCGTATCGGCGAGTTCGTCTACGCCATCCAGCAGGACCCCAAGGACTTTGCCCTCATCCGCCTCGACCCCGGAGTGGAGGCCAGTCCCCAGGTGTGCAGCTTCGGCGGGCCCACCGGCGTCAACGACGAGCGCCCCGGCCTGCTGGAACCGACGGTGCTCTCCAGCTACGGGAACCCCCTCGGCGTGGGCACCGGGGTCACGGCCAAGACCTTCGTGGCCCTCGGCATGCCGAGCGCCGACCACGTCTTCGCCACCGGGGCGGTCCTGCCCGGCGACAGCGGCGGCCCGGTGCTCGACGGCGCCGGCCGGGCCGTCGGCCTGGTGGTCAGCACCGGCCTGCACCTGGGTGACAGCCCCCTGTCGTTCGAGGGCCTCGACGCCGGCCTCGTCGGCATCACCCGCCTCACCCCCCAGCTGGAGCGAGCCGAGACCGTCCTCGGCACCGACCTCGAGCTGGCGACCGCCCCCCGCCTCTGAGCGAACGCGGCCAATTCCGGAGGATCGAGGCGGCTGAGCCACGCCGATCCTCCTGAATGGTCGAGCCGCTAGTCGAAGAGAGCGGGCGGGGAACCCGGGCCCGGCGGGGGGTCGAGACCGAGGCGGGCCCAGGCCGCCGGGGTGGCCACCCGGCCCCGAGGGGTGCGCATGACCAGGCCCTGGCGGATGAGGAAGGGCTCGTAGACGTCCTCGACCGTCTCGGTGGGCTCGCTCACGCTGATGGCCAGGGTGGACAGTCCCACCGGGCCACCGGCGAAACGCTGGCACAGGGCCCCCAGGATGGCCCGGTCGACCTTGTCGAGGCCCAAGTCGTCGACCCCGAAGGTGGCCAGCCCGTCGCGGGCGGCGGCGGCGTCGACCACCCCGGCGGCCCGTACCTCGGCGTAGTCGCGCACCCGGCGCAGGAGCCGGTTGGCGATGCGGGGTGTCCCCCGGGCCCGCCCGGCGATCTCCGCCGCTCCCTCGGCGGTGATGGGCACCCCGACGATCCCGGCGGCGCGCCCGACGATGGTCTCCAGGTCGGCCGGGGGGTAGTGGTCGAGGCGGGCCACCAGACCGAAGCGGTCGCGCAGGGGGCCGGTGATGAGCCCCGTGCGGGTGGTGGCGCCCACCAGGGTGAAGCGGGGCAGGTCGAGGCGGATGGAGCGGGCCGACGGGCCCTGGCCGAGGACGATGTCGAGCTGGAAGTCCTCCATGGCCGGGTAGAGCACCTCCTCCACGGTGCGGGGCAGGCGGTGCACCTCGTCGACGAAGAGGACCTCGCCCTCCTCCAGGTTGGTGAGGATGGCGGCCAGGTCGCCGGGGCGGGTGAGGGCCGGTCCCGAGGTGACCCGCAGGCCCACGCCCATCTCGGCGGCCACGATGCCGGCCAGGGTGGTCTTGCCCAGGCCGGGGGGACCGGCGAAGAGCAGGTGGTCGGCGGCCTGGTCCCGCCGGCGCGCCGCCTCCAAGACGATGGCCAAGTGCTCCTTGAGCTCGCCCTGACCCACGAAGTCGGCCAGGCACCGGGGGCGCAGGCCGACCTCGTCGACCTCTTCGCCGGCCAGGGCGGCGGCCGTCACCACCTCCTCCCGGCCCGCCATCACCGGGCCCGCCCGAGCCCAGCCAGGGCGGCCCGCAAGAGGACGGCGACGTCGTCACCCTCGGGCAGGGCGGCCAGGGCGGCCCGGATCTCGTCGGCCTCGTAGCCGAGGGCCACCAGGGCCTCACGCACCTCGGCCCGGGCCGGCGGCTGGCTCCCCCCCTCGCCCGCCGCCCCGGCCGGCCCGGCGGGCGGGGCGACCACGTCACCGTCGATGCCGAGGCGGTCCTTGAGCTCGATGAGCAACCGGGCCGCCGTCTTGCGCCCCACTCCGGGGACCAGGCACAGGGCGCCCACGTCCTCCTCGGCCACGGCCCGGCGCAGGGCCCGGGGGCGGTGGATCGACAGGATGGCCAGGGCCAGGGCCGGGCCCACCCCGTGGGCGCCGACGAGCGCCTCGAAGCAGGAGCGCTCGTCGGCGGTGGCGAAGCCGTAGAGGGTCAGCGCATCCTCCCGCACGGCGAGGTGGGTGTGGAGCATCACGGTGGCGCCGGGCTCGCCCAGCTCGGGCACGGTGGCCGGCGGTACCAGCACCCGGTAGCCCACCCCCCCGACGTCGACCAGCACCAGGCCGTCGAGGCCGGCGTCGGCCAGCAGGCCCCGCAGAAAGCCGATCACCGACCCGGTCCCTCTCCGGCGGCGGCCAGGCGGGCCCGCAGCGGGGCCATGGCGTGGTGGCACACGGCCAGGGCCAGGGCATCGGCGGCGTCGGCCGGGCGGGGGCGCTCGGCCAACCCCAGTTGGGCCGCCACCATGCGCTGCACCTGCTCCTTGGGGGCGGCTCCGTACCCGGTTACCGCCTGCTTGACCTCGTTGGCCGTGTACTGCACCACCTGGCAACCGGCGGCGGCGGCGGCGGCGAGGGCCAGGCCACTGGCTTGGCCCACCGACATGGCGGTGCGGGCGTTGACCTGGAAGAAGACCCGCTCGACGGCCACCACCGCCGGCTCCAGCTCGGCGACCAGGGCCCGCAGCTCGCCCTGGAGCCGGGCGAGGCGTTCGGGCAGCGGGTCGCCCGCATCGGTGGCCACCACCCCGGCCGTGACCGCCCGCAGGCGCTGGCCCTGCCGGGCCACCAGGCCGTAGCCGCAGCGGGTGAGGCCGGGGTCGATGCCGAGCACGAACACAGGTACGTCACCCTAGTGCAGCCCGGCGGCCACCGGGTGGACCCGGCCACCGCGCCCGGACGTTTTCAGGGGCCGAACAAGCGGGGGTACCATCCACGCAGCCGGATCGAGGAGCGCAACGTGGCCGATATCGTCCTGGAAGACCTGTCGAAGGTCTACCCGGACGGCACCACGGCGGTGTCCAGCCTCGACCTGGAGGTGGGCGACGGCGAGTTCCTCGTCCTGGTGGGCCCGTCGGGCTGTGGCAAGACCACGGCCCTGCGCATGGTGGCCGGCCTCGAGGAGATCAGCGGCGGGAAGGTCAGCATCGGCGACCGGGTGGTCAACGACGTCGCCCCCAAGGACCGCGACATCGCCATGGTCTTCCAGAACTACGCCCTGTACCCCCATCTCACCGTGCGCCAGAACATGGCCTTCGGCCTCAAGCTCAGGAAGGTGGCCGGCGACGAGGTCGACCGCCGGGTCGAGCAGGCCGCTCGCATCCTCGGCCTCGACCAGCTCCTCGATCGCAAGCCCCGCAACCTCTCGGGCGGCCAGCGCCAGCGGGTGGCCATGGGCCGGGCCATCGTGCGCGAGCCCCAGGCCTTCTTGATGGACGAGCCGCTGTCCAACCTCGACGCCAAGCTGCGGGTGCAGAT
Source organism: Acidimicrobiales bacterium (assembly GCA_035553895.1). GTDB lineage: Bacteria > Actinomycetota > Acidimicrobiia > Acidimicrobiales > CADCSY01 > JADDRA01. The sequence goes on from DATMJI010000061.1 coordinate 11,737, forward strand.
GCGAGCGGAGATCGCTCGCATCCAGCGCCACCTGGAGGTCACCACCCTCTACGTCACCCACGACCAGATCGAGGCCATGACCATGGGGGACCGGGTGGCGGTCATGCGCAAGGGCGAGCTCCAGCAGGTCGACGCCCCCCAGGTCCTCTACGACCGCCCCGTCAACGTGTTCGTGGCCGGCTTCATCGGCTCACCGGCCATGAACCTCCTCCAAGGCGCCCTGGCCGACGACGGCCAGGGCGGCATCTCCGTCGCCATCGGCGACCAGCGGCTGGCCCTGGGGGCCGATCTGGCGGCCCAGCCGGCGGTGCGCGCCGCCGTGGGCGGCGGCGTCGTGGTGGGGATCCGCCCCGAGGACCTCGAGGATGCCTCCCTGGCCGGGGCGGCCCCCGAGGGGCGCCGGCTGCAGGCCGTCGCCGACCTGGTGGAGCAGATGGGATCCGAGGCCTACGTGCATTTCCGCCTCGACGCCCCCCCGGTGCGCACCGACGACACCAAGGAGCTGGCCGACGACCTCGGCCTCGAGGATCCACAGGCTCTCGAGCCCGGCACGGGCCAGTCGTCGACGGCCGCGGTGGCCCGGGTGGGCCCGCGCACGGTCGCCGCCAAGGGCCACGCCGTGGAGCTGGTCGTCGACACCGACCGGCTGCACCTGTTCGACATCCACACCGGCCTGGCCATCCGTGGCGACGGGCCACCAGCCGACGGCGGTGAGAGGCCGCCGCCGGCCCCACCCGACAACCCACAGGAGGATGCACCATGACGAACCTGACCGACGGATTCCTGCGGCGGCTGGCCGTGGTGGCCGTCCTCGTATTGCTGGCCGGCGCCTGCGGCGGTGACGACGACGGCGAGGGCGCCACCGACACCAACGGCGGCGACACCGGCAATGGTGAGGAGCTGCCCGACCTGTCGGGGGTTCAACTGGAGGTGGCGTTGGTGCCCACCGGCACCGAGGCCGAGCTCTTCGGCGCCGTCTTCGAGGCCTTCGAGCAGCAGACGGGGGCGTCGGTCACCGTCACCTCGACCGGCGATGACATCGCCGCCGTGATCGGTCCCCGCATCGCCGGCGGCGACCCCCCCGACGTGGCCCTGCTCCCCCAGCCCGGCCTGCTGCGCGACTTCGCCGGCCAGGGCGCCCTCCAGCCACTGGAGGACGTGGTCGGGGAGGCGGTGGACGAGCACTACGCCCAGATCTGGCGAGAGCTCGGCAGCGTCGACGGGGAGCTCTACGGGGTGTGGTTCAAGGCGGCCAACAAGTCGCTGATCTGGTACAACACCACCGTCTTCGACGACGCCGGGATCGAGCCTCCCGAGGACCTCGAGGGCTTCCTCGAGGTGGCTCAGACGGCGACGGACTTCGGCGTGCCCGCCCTGTCCATCGGCGGCGGTGACGGCTGGCCGCTCACCGACTGGTTCGAGAACGTCTACCTGCGTACGGCCGGCCCCGAGACCTACGACCAGCTGGCCGCCCACGAGATCCCCTGGACGGACCCGTCGGTGGTGACGGCGCTGGAGACCATGGCCGAGACGTTCACCCCAACCGTCCTGGCCGGCGGGACCCAGGGAACGTTGAGCACCGACTTCAACACGTCGGTCACCCGGGTCTTCACCGAGCCTCCCGATGCCGCCATGGTCTTCGAGGGTGACTTCGTCGGGGCCGTCATCACCGGCGACACCGAGACCGAGCTGGGCGAGGGGGCCGACGTCTTCCCCTTCCCCGAGATCGAGGACTCGGGGCCGGCAGTGGTCAGCGGGGGCGACGTGGCCGTGCTCCTCGACGACACCGAGGGCGGGCGGGCGCTCATCGAGTACCTGGCCAGCCCCGAGGCCGGCGAGGTACGAGCCGAGCTCGGTGGCTTCATCTCGCCCAACCGCGATGTCGACATCGACGCCTACCCGGACGAGATCAGCCGCACCATCGCCGAGAGCCTCATCGACGCCGGGGAGAACCTGCGCTTCGATCTCTCGGACCTGCAGCCGTCGTCCTTCGGTTCCACCCAGGGACAGGGGATGTGGAAGCTCTTCCAGGACTTCGTCGCCGACACCTCCAACGTCGCCGGCATCACCGAGCAACTGGAGGCGGCTGCCAACGTCGCCTACGGCGGGTAGCCGCCCCTCGTGGCCGGCGCCGCCGCGCCCGCCCTCCCGCAACAGCGCCGGGGCCGCGCCCCGGGCGGTGGCCGTCACCGGTCTCCCCGCCTGGCCGTGGCCCTGGCCTTCCTGGCCCCGGCCCTGGTGCTGCTCGGTGCCCTGGTGGTCTATCCCATCTTCTTCAGCGCCGTGCGCAGCCTCTTCGACCGGGGGGGCGATAGCTTCGTGGGGCTGGCCAACTACGGCGACATGCTCAGCTCCCCCCGCACCCGCACGGCCATCCGCAACAACGTCATCTGGGTGGTGGTGGCCCCCACCATCGCCACCGGCCTGGGGCTGGTCTATGCCGTGCTGGCCGAGCGGGTCCGCTGGCAGACGGCGTTCAAGGTGGCGGTCTTCATGCCCATGGCCATCTCCGGGCTGGCCACCGGGGTGATCTTCCGCCTCGTCTACGAGGACGATCCCGACCGGGGCCTGGCCAACGCCGTGCTCACCACCGTGGCCGACGTGTTCTCGTCCGCCGGCGGCTACGCCGGGGCCCGACCCTCCCAGCCCGACCTGCTCGGGGCCGAGGGCGAGGCCTACGTGAGCACCGCCACCTTCGCCCCGGGCGACACCGCCCGCCTCGGCCTGCTGGCCCTGCGCCCGTCGGAGGTCCCCGACGACGCCGAGTTGGCTACGGTGCCCGCAGCCGGTGACGACACCCTGGCCGGCGTGGTCTGGCTCGACTTCACCCGGGGGGGCGGGGGCGAGGCGGGAGCGGTCGACGCGAGCGAGCAGGGGCTGCCGGGCGTGGTTGTCGAGATCCTCGGTGCCACCGGCGTGGTGGCCACCGCCACCACCGCCGACGACGGCACCTTCGCCGTCGACGGCCTCGACCCCGGTGCGTACCGGCTGCGGCTGGCCGAGTCCAACTTCAGGCCGCCCTGGGACGGCGTGCGCTGGCTGAGCCCCACGCTGGTGACCCCGGCGGTGATCGCCGCCTGGCTGTGGATCTGGGTCGGCTTCGCCATGATCGTCATCGGCGCCGGGCTGTCGGCCATCCCCCGCGACGTCCTGGAGGCAGCCCGGGTCGACGGGGCCGGGGAGTGGCAGGTCTTCCGGCAGGTGACGGCCCCCCTGCTGCTGCCCGTGCTGCTGGTGGTGCTGGTCACCCTGGTCATCAACGTGCTCAAGATCTTCGACCTGGTGCTGGTCATCCCCCCCGGGTCGGTGCAGGACGACGCCAACGTCATCGCCCTGGAGATGTGGCGGGTGTCCTTCGGCGGGGGCCGCAACCAGGGGCTGGGCAGCGCTTTGTCGGTGCTGCTGTTCCTGCTGGTGCTGCCGGCCATGGCCTTCAACATCAAGCGCTTCCGGTCCGAGCGGTGACGGGCCAGACGTTGGCGGGGAAGGCCCCAGGGGCACCCGGCACCGGGACCCGCCTGGCCCGCCTGGTGGCCCGGGGCCCGCTGCACGTGGTGCTGGTGCTCGTGGCCCTGTTCTGGCTGCTGCCCAGCGTGGGGCTGCTGGTGTCGTCGTTCCGCTCCGCTCCCGACAACGCCGCCGGCGGGTGGTGGCAGGTCCTCAGCGCCCCGGCCCAACTCACCGTCGACAGCTACCAGGCCCTGCTCGAGGATCCCGGCATGGTCGACGCCTTCTGGAACACCGTGCTCATCACCGTGCCCGCCACCGTGGGCGTGGTCATCATCGGCGCCCTCGCCGCCTACGCCTTCGCCTGGGTCGACTTCCCGGGGCGGGATTGGGCCTTCGTGGGCGTGGTGGGGCTGCTGGTGGTGCCCGTCCAGGTGGCCCTCATCCCGGTGGCCGATCTCTACGGCCGCATCGGGATCTTCGGCCAGATCTCCGGCGTGGTGGCCTTCCACATCGCCTTCGGTTTGCCCTTCGCCATCTTCTTGCTCCGCAACTTCTTCGCCGGCATCCCCCGGGAGCTGCTGGAGGCGGCTCGCATCGACGGTGCCGGCGAGATCCGCATCTTCTTCCGGGTGGTCCTGCCCATCGGGCTGCCGGCCATCGCCTCGCTGTCGATCTTCCAGTTCCTCTGGGTGTGGAACGACCTGCTGGTGGCCCTGGTCTTCGCCGGGGCCGACGCCACCCCCCTCACCGTCGCCATCCGGGAGCAGACCCGCCAGTTCGGCGCCAACATCGACGTCATCGCCCCCGGCGCCTTCCTGTCCCTGGTGGTACCCCTGCTGGTGTTCTTCGCCTTCCAGCGCTACTTCGTCCAGGGCCTCCTGGCCGGCGCCGAGAAGTAGGCTTTCCCCTCCTCGGCCGAGCGCACGGCGGCCACCAGCTCGTCGCTGCTGCGATAGGACATCCCCCCCACGCTGCGGTGGGCGTAGCGCACGATGCCGCCGGCATCGACCACGAAGACCGAGCGGCGGTAGAACCCGAGCGGTCCGAGCACACCGTAGGCCTCGGCCACCGCCTTGTCGGTATCGGCCAGCAGGGGCATCGACAGGCCGTGCTCAGCGGCGAAGGCGGCGTGGCTGGCCACGCCCTGGGGGCTGAGGCCGAGCAGGCGGGCGCCGAGGTCGGCGAAGCTGGCCAGATTGCGGCTGTAGCTGACCAGCTGGCGGGTGCACACCCGGGTGTGGTCGGCCGGGTAGAAGACCAGGACCACGGGGGCGCCCCGCTCGTCGGCCAGGGCGTAGCGGCGTCCACCGGTGCCCTCCAGCTCGAAGTCGGGTGCCCGGTCGCCCACGGCCAGGGCCATGGCCGGGCCTCAGTCGCTCTGGAGGATGGCCAGCAGGCGCAGGATCTCGAAGTAGAGCCACACCAGGGTGACCATGAGGGCGAAGGCGGCGAACCAGCCGTAGCGCTCGGGCAGCGCCGCCCGCACGCCCCGCTCCACCAGGTCGAAGTCCAACACCAGGTTCATCGACGCCAGGCCGATGGCCACCAGGCCGACGACCACCCCGAGGGGACCCTCGCGCAGGCCGAGCCCCCCGTCGACGAAGAAGCCGGCCACCAGGTTGACCATGATGAGGGCGACGAAGCCCAGGGTGGCGCCCACCACCATCTTGGTGAAGGCCGGCGTGACCCGGATCTTGCCGCTGCGGTAGAGCCCGAGCATGACGGCCGTGACGGCGGCGGTGCCGACCACCGCCTGGACGACGATGCCGGGGTAGAGCCCGTTGAAGAACTGGCTGATGCCGCCGAGGAAGACGCCCTCGACGGCGGCGTAGGCGACGATGAGCCCGGGGCTGGTCACCTGCTTCCAGGAGATGATCACGGCCAGGACCAGGCCGGCGAGCGCGGCGGGCAGGGCCAGGGCGCCGAGGCCCAAGACCCAGGTGGCGGCGCCCGTGAGAGCGGCCACGCCGAGCAGCAGGCCGGTGCGACCGACCACGTCCTCGACGGTCATGCGACCGGTGTGGCGGGACGTGGCGCTGGGCGCCCGGTAGGCGGCCTCGAGGGGATCGTCGACCCGGGACGGGGCCTGCAGGGCGGCGGCGAACGCCGGGCTCCGGGTCAGGGCGGGGTTGCTGCTGGATCGCACGGTAGGCCTCCTGTGCCGCCGGCCACCACGACCGGCTCTGCCCAGGATAGATCCTGGGGCGGCCTCCCCGGTTACCGGACCGGCTCCTCGACCGCTCGAGGGCGCTTCCAGAAGCGCCTGACGGAGCGTTTGGCGGGCACCATGCCTTCGGGTTTGCCTACACCGCTACGACGTCGAGGAGTTCCCCGAGATGGCGGAAGTCGTCGGGGTGGCGCGTGTAGAGAGGAAGTTCGAGTGCGAGCGCTGTCGCAGCGATGAGAAGGTCGACGGCTCGCGCTCCTCGCGTCTTGCGCCCGGCCGCGGCCACGGCGGCGTAGACGCGACCGTAGGCTCGCGCCGCGTCTGCATCGAAGGGCAATGCGTCGAATGCCGCCTCAGCCCGCTGGAGCCTGTCCTGACGGCGGGCACGCTCGCCGGCATCGCCCACGGCATGAGGCCCAGCAGCGAGCTCGGCCATGCTGATGGCGGTCACGGCGACCTCGGATGGCAAGGTGCGGGGATCGATCGCCTCGAGGTCAATGAGGACCGAGGTGTCGATCACCCCACGCGGCGGCCGCCCTTCAGCCACGGGGTCGGCCATCTGGATCGGCGACCGCGTCGAGATCCGCTCGGAAGGCGTCGAAGTCGATCGGTGGCGCACCACGGAACATCGCGACCGCTGCCTCGGCACCGATGAACCGGTGCCGGCGCAAAGGCGCAAGCTCGCCGACGGGAACTCCGTTGCGGGTGACGACGAAGGACTCGCCCTCATCAAGGCGGCGCATGATCTCTCCGCTGTCGTTGCGGAGCTCCCGCTGGGTAATCTCGCGTGCCACCCGAGGATCGTAGCACGCCGTGCTACACCGCCGGGTGGGCGGTCTGCGTCAGGCGCCGATCCGTCCGGTTTCGTGGGCCCACATGGCGATCTCGACCCGGTTCCGGGCGCCGAGCTTGTTCATCAAGTTGGCGAGATGGGTCTTGACCGTGCTCAGGCTGATGAAGAGCTCGGTGGCGATCTCGGCGTTGGTGCGGCCCCGTGCGACGGACACCAGCACCTGTTCCTCCCGGTCGGTCAGTGGGGCGACGGGCTGCGCCGGGGGCGTGCCGTCGCGTCGGTGGGCGAACGTGGCGAGCAACCGCGCGGTGACGCTCGGTGCGATGAGCGCATCGCCGTTGGCGGCGGCCTTTATGGCTTGCACGAGCAGCTCGGGACCGGCGTCCTTCAGCAGGAACCCCCGCGCGCCTGCCTTGAGGGCGCCATGGACGTACTCGTCGAGATCGAAGGTGGTGATGACGACCACGGCCCGCGGCTCGGCGACGTCGGGTCCGGCGAGCCGGCGGGTTGCTTCGATCCCGTCGAGGCCGGGCATGCGGATGTCGAACAGGCAGACGTCCGGGCGGAGTTGTCTGGCCAGCGTGACGGCTTCGGCGCCGTCGGCGGCCTCGCCGATGACCTCGATGTCCGGCTGGGCGTTCAGGATCATCCGGAGCCCGGTCCGGATGATCTCCTGGTCATCCGCGAGCAGGACGCTGATGCTCACGGGCGGGCGCCCCGCGGGAGCACAGCGGTGACGGTCCAGCCCCGGTTCCGGGTGGGGCCCGCTTCGAGGGTGCCGCCGAGCAGCTTCGCCCGTTCGGCCATCCCGACCAGCCCGAACCCGGTCGCCGTCCGGGAATCGAACGGTCCCGGATCGCCGTCGTCGTGCACCGTCATGCGGACACAGTCGGGCTCGCCCCGCACCGCCACCTGGACGCGGGTGGCGTGGCGGGCGTGGCGCACGGCGTTGGTGATCGACTCCTGGGCGAGGCGGAAGATGGCGGCATCGACGGAAGG
>DATMJI010000062.1:0-2265 GCA_035553895.1 Acidimicrobiales bacterium
GAAAGCGCCCGGAGCTGAACCGACCCCTTCTGTTCTTTGTCGGCTGGGCCGGATGACCGACGGTCCACCCGACAAAGAACGAAGGGGGGTGGGCAGGGTGGCCGGTCAGGCGCCGGCGCCGGGTTCCCCGCTGGAGCCGAGGTCGCGCAGGAAGCGCTCCACCTCGGCCGCCAGCTCCTCGCCGGCGGCCGGGGTGAACGCGGTGTCGCTCGGGGCGCCGAGCTCGGCGTCGTAGGCGGCTTCGAGGCTGCGCACCATGCGGGTGTGCTCGATGTTAGCCGCCACCAGCTCGTCGAGGCGCTCCCGGTGGGCCCGGGCGGCCTGGCGGAGCTCGGTGGTGTCGAGGCGCAGCCCGGACACCCGGCCGAGACCCTCCAGCAGGGTGGCGCTGGCCTCGGGGTAGGCCATGCCGGCGGCGTAGTGGGGCACCTGGGCCCACAGCCCCACGGCCGGCAGCTCGGCGGCGGCGCAGCGCTCCTCGATGGCGGCCGCCACCCCGGCGGGCACGTCGAGAGTGGCGTGGACCTCGCCCGAGCGCTGGGCCAGCTCGGCGTCGGTGGCGGTGGTGGCCAGGCGCACCGGGCGGCTGTGGGGGACCGGGGCCGGATAGGCCCCGAGGCCCACGGCGAGGCGCACCCCGAGACGCACGGCCAGCTCGACGACCTCGGCGGTGAAGGCCCGCCAGCGGATGTCGGGTTCGGTGCCGGTGAGCAGGAGCAGGTCACGGCCGTCGAGATCCTGGCGGCGCAGGAGCTCGATGGCCGGCCACGTGAGACCGGTGTTGACCCCGTTGTCGAGGTGCATGACCGGGCGGCGGGAGCGGTGGTCGACCAGGACGTCGGCGTCGAAGGTGGCCACCAGGGTGGTCTCGGCCGACTCGACCAGCTGGGAGACGGCGGCCCCGGCGCCGAAGCCGGCGTCCACCCAACCTTCGAGGCCGATGACCAGCACCGGCTCCCGCAGCGGTGCGTCGTCCACCAGGCGGTGGAGCGGTCGATCGGTTCCGTCGGTCATGGCCAGCGACAGTACCGGCCACAGCCTCCCGGTACGCTGGACCGATGGCCGATGTCACCGATGCCACCTTCCAGAACGACGTCGTGGAGCGCTCCCGGACCGTGCCGGTGGTGGTCGACCTGTGGGCGCCGTGGTGCGGGCCGTGCCGGGTCCTCGGCCCCATCCTCGACAAGGTGGTGGGGGCCACCGGCGGCCAGGTCGAGCTGGCCAAGGTCAACGTCGACGAGAACCCGGCCGTGGCCCAGGCCTTCGGGGTGCAGACCATCCCCGCCGTCTTCGCCCTGCGCGAAGGTGCGGTGGTCGACCAGTTCGTGGGAGCCCAGCCCGAGTCAGCCGTGAGCCGCTTCGTGGCCCAGCTGCTGCCGGGCGAGGAGGAGACCGAGGTCGGGCGCCTGGTGGCCAAGGGCGACGAGACCTCGCTGCGCAGCGCCCTCGAGCTCGACCCCGCCCACGCCGGGGCGGTGGTGGCGCTGGCCGATCTCTACGCCGGAGAGGGTCGGACCGAGGAGGCCCTGGCCCTGCTCGAGCGCATCCCCCCGAGCGCCGACACCCGCCGGGTGGCGGCCCGGGCCCGCTTGGGCAGCGACGTGGCTACCGACGACTCGCTCACCGCCCGCCTCGATGCCCTGCTGGAGCGGATCCCCGGCGACGACGGCGCCCGCCAGGAGTACCTCGACCTGCTGGAGCTCCTCGGCCCGTCCGATCCCCGCACCCTCGACTACCGCCGAGCACTCACCGCCCGCCTCTTCTAGCCGGCCGCCCCCGCGGTCCGTCGCGCCCCTGCGGGCATGGGACTCGAGCGCCACGGCGACCACTGGCGCTGGATCGGGGGCCCGGTCCCCCCGGGGTCGGCGGCCATCACCGTCGGCTCGGTCATCTCCCTGCGTCGGCGGGCCGCCGGCAACGCCCGCCTGCTGCGCCACGAGCTGGTCCACGTGGCCCAGTGGCGCCGCCAGGGCTACGCCCGCTTCGTGGTCACCTACCTGGGGGCCTACCTGTGCTGGCGGCTGCGCCGTCACGGCCACTGGGACGCCTACCGGCGCATCCCCCAGGAGATCGAGGCCGACTGGGGGTCCCACGCACCCTCCTGACCGCCCGGCCGCGGGGTGGCGAGACAGCACCCGGGTGACATGTCCCAGCCCATGACGTAGGATCCCGTTGCCCTCCGGGCCTCGCTTCCCCGTGCCGCAGCCGTGCGCCCGGAGAGCTGCCGTGCCCGACGATCTACCCCAGCCCGACCCGACCCACCCC
>DATMJI010000063.1:0-5818 GCA_035553895.1 Acidimicrobiales bacterium
TCGTAGGTGAACTCCAAGGCGGCACGGCCGGCCGCCGGGCTTGCGTCGCCCAGGTCGTTCCCGCTCGTGCCGTCGTGGTCCCAGATCTCGATGCTCACGGGCACCGACGTCAGGTTCCACGGCACGTCGGCCGATTCGACCCAGACGCCGCCGAACGCCGGCCACACGACCTCGACCAGCTCCTGGTCGGGGGCGGCCCGGCGCGTCGTCTGGGCCGCGCCGTTGATCCTGATGACTCCGTAGAAGTCCGCCGCGCTCTCGCCGTCGGACTCCAGGCCGGTGTTGCGGCAATCGGTGGCGCACCGCACCTTGGTGACGGTGATCTCGATCGGCTTGGTCCGGACCGTGGTCTGGGCCGCGGCCGGCGCCGCCGGCAGGATGACAACCGCGGCGAGGGCGTTCATCATCAGGCCCAGCCCCACCAGCACGTGCAACGTCCTTCGCATGGTGATCCTCCTTGTGATCCGTGCGATCAGCCACTCCGAGGTGGCCAGCCCGCAGCATGAGACCGGGCCTTCGGGCACCCTTCGGGTGACGTTCAGGTGGTCTCGAAGGAGGAGTCGTGCGGGGCGGGATCAGCCGGCGCCGGCGGCGCCCAGCATCCCGACCAGCTTCGCCTCGACGGCCGGCTTCTCGAGGCCGAGGCCGGAGAGCACGCCGGCGCCGTCCTCGAAGTCGAGCAGGGCGAGGAGGATGTGCTCGGTGCCGATGTAGTTGTGGCCAAGCTGCAGGGCCTCGCGCAGCGACAGCTCCAGGACCTTCTTGGCCCGGGGGGTGAAGGGGATGTGCCCGGAGGGGGACGACCCCCCCTGGCCGATGATCTCCTCGACCTGGCTGCGGACCGCCTCCAGGGAGATGCCCAGCGACTCCAGGGCCTTGGCCGCCACCCCTTCGCCCTCGTGGATCAGCCCGAGCAGGATGTGCTCGGTGCCGATGTAGTTGTGGTTGAGCAGCCGCGCTTCCTCCTGGGCAAGCACGACGACCCTTCGGGCCCGGTCGGTAAACCGTTCGAACAAGAGACCGCCCTCCTCGGCTGGGCGCTACGTACTGCGAGTCTACCGACCACGCCACCCTCCGTGCGGAGCACCTGGGCGATTCCCGCCGCGCCGGTAGGGGTTCGGGCCCGGTGCCGGGCTACCGTGGCCCGGTGGCCGTGCTCGCCCCGCTCCTCCAGCTCCCGGGGATGGCCGGGGAGCTGCGCCGGGTCGAGGTCGCCCTGCGCCAGGCCGTGGTCACCAACGATCCCTTCTTCACCCAGATGACCACCCACCTGGTGGAGGCGGGGGGCAAGCGCTGGCGCCCGGCGCTGGCCGTGGCCGCCGGCAGCTGCGCCACCGGGGGGGCGCCGGTGAGCGACGAGGTGGTGCTCGGGGCGGTGGCCGTGGAGCTGGTCCACCTCGGCTCGCTCTACCACGACGACGTCATGGACGAGGCCGACACCCGCCGGGGGGTGGAGTCGGTCAACGCCCGCTTCGGGAACCTGCGGGCCATCCTGGCCGGCGACTTCCTGCTGGCCAAGGCCTCGGAGATCGCCGCCTCCCTCGGCACCGAGGTGGCGGCGTTGCTGGCGGCCACCATCGGCGACATGTGCGCCGGCCAGGTCCGGGAGCTGCAGACGGCCTACAACGCCGGGCGCAACGAGGAGGACTACCTGCGGGCCATCGACGGCAAGACCGCCTCGCTGGCCGCCTCGTCCTGCCGCATCGGTGCCCTGGTGGCCGGGTTGCCCCGCCCCCAGGTCGAGGCCCTCACCGCCTTCGGGCAGCGCTTCGGGATGGCCTTCCAGATCGTCGACGACATCCTCGACGTGGTGGCCACCGACGAGCAGCTGGGCAAGCCGGCCGGCAATGACCTGGCCGAGGGCGTCTACACCCTGCCGGTGATCCGGGCCCTGGCCTCGCCGGGCGGCTCCCCGGAGCTGGCCGGGCTGCTGGGCCGGCCCCTGCAGGCTGACGAGATCCGCCAGGCCCGCACCCTGGTCCGGGCCGACGGGGCCGTGTCCGGGGCCCTGGTGGTGGCCAGGAGCTACTGCGAGGAGGCGGTCGCCAGCGTGGCCCACCTCGACTGCGCCGGCGTGCCCGACCTCATCGACACGGCCCAGCGCCTCCTCGACACCGTCCCCACCGGCTGACCACGGGCCGCCAGGCCCCGCCCGGCGCCCCCCGATCCGGACGTTTGTGGGCAGGTTGGCACCATGGCGGTCCAGTGGCGACCACAAACCCCCCGAGGGTGGCGGGCCCCGCCGCTAGTCCGCTTGCTCCGGGCGCAGGGTGGGGAACAGGATCACGTCGCGGATGGTGGTGGTGCCGGTGAGCAGCATGACCAGGCGGTCCATGCCGATGCCCAGGCCCCCGGTGGGGGGCAGGCCGTAGTCGAGGGCGCGCAGGTAGTCCTCGTCGACGGCCATGGCCTCGGCGTCGCCGCCCGAGCGAGCGGCGGCCTGGGCGTCGAAGCGGCGGCGCTGCTCGTCGGGGTCGGCCAGCTCGGAGAAGGCGTTGGCCAGCTCCCGCCCGGCGACGATGGCCTCGAAGCGCTCGACCATGCCCGGCTGGCTGCGGTGGTCACGGGCCAGCGGCGACACCTCGGCGGGGTAGTCGCACACGAACACCGGGCCCCACAGCCGGCCCTCCACCACCTTCTCGTAGAGCTCGAGGATCAGCTTGCCCGGGCCCCAGCCCTCCTCGGTGGCCACCCCATGGTCGGCGCACGCCCGGCGCAGGTCGGCCAGGGGCATGGCCAGGTCGACCTCGACCCCGGCGTGCTCGGCCACCAGCTCGACCAGGGTGGCCCGCCGCCAGGGCGGGTCGAGGTCGAGGGCCCGGCCGTCGTAGGTGAGCTGGGTCGTCCCCCGCAGCTCCACGGCGAGGTGGGCCACCAGCTCCTCGACCACGGCCATCATGTCGGTGTAGTCGGCGTAGGCCTGGTAGAGCTCGAGCATGGTGAACTCGGGGTTGTGGCGGGTGGACAGCCCCTCGTTGCGGAAGACCCGGGCCAGCTCGAAGACCCGCTCCATGCCTCCCACCACCAGGCGCTTGAGGTAGAGCTCGGGGGCGATGCGCAGGTACAGGTCGAGGTCGAGGGCCTGGTGGTGGGTGGTGAAGGGCCGGGCCGTGGCCCCCCCGGGGATGGGGTGGAACACCGGCGTCTCCACCTCGACGAAGCCCCGGTCCTCCAGCCAGCGCCGGGTGCCCCGCATGGTGGCGGCCCGGGCCATGGCCGTCTCCCGGGCCTCCTCGGACACCCACAGGTCGACGTAGCGCTGGCGGTAGCGGGTGTCGACGTCGGCCAGCCCGTGCCACTTGTCGGGGAACGACCGGCGGGTGGGGGCCAGCAGCACCCAGTCGTCCATGCGCACGCTCAGCTCGCCCCGCCGGGTCCTCATGACCTCGCCGGTGACGCCGATCCAGTCGCCGATGGACAGGTGGGCCACCTCGTCGAAGCGGGGCGTCGTGGCCCCGGGGGCGAAGATCTGGACCCGCCCGCTGGCGTCGGCCAGGGTGGCGAAGGCCAGCTTGCCCTGGACCCGGCGCAGCATCACCCGCCCGGCCACCGCCACCTGCTCGCCGGTCTCGGTGCCCGGCTCCAGGTCGGCGAACTGGTCGTGGAGCGACGCCGCCGTGCGGGTCACCTCGAAGCGGTAGGGGGGACTCACGGACGGTTCCTCTCGTAGACCACGCGCAGGCCGTGCAGGGTCAACCACGGCTCCCGATGCTGCACCCTCTGGCAGTGGGGCGCCACCAGGTCGGCCAGGCCCCCGGTGGCCACGACGGTGGCCGGGCCCAGCTCCTCGGCCATGCGGGCCACCATCCCGTCCACCAGGGCGGCCGTACCGTAGAGGCAGCCCGACTGGATGGCCGCCTCGGTGCTGGTGCCGATCACCTGGCGGGGCTCCACCAGCTCCACCCGGCGCAGCAGGGCGGCCTGGGCGTAGAGGGCGTCGAGGGCGATCTCCAGGCCGGGCACGATGGCGCCGCCGAGGTAGGCGCCGTCGCCATTGATGGCGTCGAGGGTGGTGGCCGTCCCGAAGTCGACCACCACCAGCGGCGGCCGGTAGCGGTCGAGGGCGCCCACGGCGTTGGCGATGCGGTCGGCACCGACCTCCCGGGGGTTGTCGTAGCGGATGGGGACCCCGGTACGGGTGCCCGGTCCGATCACCACCGGGTCGAGACCGAGGTGGCGACCGGCCATCTCCCGCAGGGCGGCGGTGATCCGGGGCACCCCGGAGCACACCGCCAACCCAGCCACATCGGTCCCCAGCCGTAGGCCGCGCAGGCCCAGCAACTGGGCGAGCAGCAGGGCCAGCTCGTCGGGGGTGCGATCGGCCACGGTGGAGAGCCGCCAGTGGTCGGACACCTCCTCGGCCCCTGCGGCGAAGAGACCGACCACGGTCTCGGTGTTGCCGACGTCGACGGCCAGCAGCAGGCCGGCCGGAGAGGGGCTCATGAAACAACGATCTCGGCGTCGAGGGCGACGTCGAGGGAGGGCGCCGAGTGGGTCAGGGCGCCGACGGAGATCAGGTCGGCGCCGGTGGCGGCATAGGCGGCGACGTTGTCCAGGGTCACGCCCCCGGAGATCTCCAGGAGGGGGCGGTGGGCGTCCCGCCGCTCGGCCACGGCCCGGGCCACCTCGGCGGGGGCCATGTTGTCGAGCAGGACCAGGTCGGCGCCGGCGGCGATGGCCTCGGCCACCTGGCCGAGGCGATCGGCCTCCACCTCCACAGTGCGTCCCGGCCAGCGCCGCCGGGCCAGCGCCACCGCCTCGGCGATGCCCAGGCCGGCCAGGTGGTTGTCCTTGAGCAGCACCCACTCGCTCAGGTTGCCCCGGTGATTGGCACCCCCGCCGGCGCGCACCGCGGCCTTCTCCAGGGCCCGCAGGCCCGGTGTGGTCTTGCGGGTGTCCCAGATCCGGGCCGCCCCGGCCGGCGCGGCGGCGTCGACGTAGGCCCGGGTGCGGGTGGCCACCCCGGAGAGGTGGCCGAGGAAGTTCAGGGCCGTGCGCTCGCCGGCCAGAACCGATGGGGCCGGACCCCGGATCTCGGCCACCCGCCGGCCAGGGGCGGCGGTGGCCCCGTCGTCGAGCAGCCACACGAGCTCCACCGCAGGGTCGAGCTGGGCGAAGGTCTCCACCACCGTGCGCCGGCCGGCCACCACCCCGCCGGCCCGGGCCACGAGCACCCCCCGGGCGAGGGCGCCGGGGGGGAGCAGCGCCGAGGTGAGGTCGCCCAGGGGCTCCAGGTCCTCGGCCAGGGCCCGGGCCACGGCCGAGCGCACGGCGCTGATCGGCGGGTGGACGCTCACCGGCACCTCCGCCATGTCCGCGCCCCCTTCTCGTTCTTTGTCGGCTGGGCAGTGCCAGGGACGGTCCAGCCGACAAAGAACGGGGGGTGGGAGGCGTGCATCACGGGCACAGGACCAGGCGCCGGCCGAGGGCGGGGTCGGGTCCGGGGTGGTCGGCCCGCCAGTGGCAGCCCCGGCTCTCGGTGCGGGCGGCGGCCGCCTGCACGACCGCGCGAGCGACGGTGACCAGGTTGGCCAGCTCCAGGCCCTCCCGGTCGCCGCCGCCTGCGGCGGCCAGCTCCCGCACGCCCGAGGCCGCCCCCGCCAGCGACGCCTCGGTCCGTACGACGCCCGCTCCCTGGGTCATGGCCCGCTGCAGGCGGTCCCGCAGGGCCGGGACCGCCAACCGTCGGTCCTCACCCCAGCTTCTGGCCCCACAAGTGGTCGCGGTTGTGACCATTTGTGGGGCCAGAACGGAGTGCTCGGCGCCGGCGCCGCCGAGGACCGCCCGCATGGCCCCCGTGGGGGCCGGCCCCTCCACC
>DATMJI010000064.1:0-22319 GCA_035553895.1 Acidimicrobiales bacterium
GGTAGGCCGATTGTGGAGGATCGGCGTGGCTCAGCCGCTCCGATCCTCCAGAACTGCTGGCCCCGCCGGAATTGCGGAGGATCCGCGTGGCTCAGCCGCTTCGATCCTCCACAACGGTGCGCGGGAGCCGGCCGGTGACCGACCACGACGGGCACCGCCGCCTGGTCGACCAGCTCCGAACGTGGCCGGTCGGACAGATCGCCGAGCTGGTGCTGCGCCGCTGCGACCTGGCCGAGCCGGCGCCCCGCACCCTCGACGAGCTGGCTCAGCGGGCCCAGAGCCAGCCCTCCATCGAGGCGGCCATCGCCGCCACCACCCTCCCCGAGAACCGGCTCCTCCAGGTGGCGGTGTGCTGTCGGCCCGGCGTGCCCCTCGACGAGCTGGCCGCCGCCCTGCCCCCCGGCGTCACCCTGGCCCAGGTGGAGGCCACTCTGGTCTCGCTGGAGCGCTCGGCCCTGGTGTGGCGCCACCAGGGGCGCCTCTACACCTCGGAGGTCCTCTACCACGTCATGCCCACCGCCTTCGGCCCGCCCCTGGACACGGTGGCGGCCGACCAGACGGTGGAGTACCTCAAGGGGGCCATCGCCGCCCTGCGCCGGGCGGTGGCCGGCCACCCCGTGGCCGAGGCCTTGCCGGCCCCGCCCAGCGGACCCGGCGGTCGACCCCCGCGCAAGGCCGAGCTGGTGG
Source organism: Acidimicrobiales bacterium (assembly GCA_035553895.1). Classification (GTDB taxonomy): domain Bacteria; phylum Actinomycetota; class Acidimicrobiia; order Acidimicrobiales; family CADCSY01; genus JADDRA01. Next base: position 688 of record DATMJI010000064.1, read on the forward strand.
ACGGGCTGGCGGCGCTGCTGGCCGTTCCCGGGCTGGTCGGGGCCGTGCTCGACGGTGCCCCGGAGAAGGCGGCGGAGCTGGCCCGGGCCATGGCCGGGGGCTCGCCGCTCACTCGGCTCGACCACCCCCTCTACTACTCCAACTACGGGATGGGCCGGTACTTCCGGGACCAACCCGCCTACTGGCTCTTCGAGCGGGGACTGGTCTTTTCCACCCGCGGCGAGCACCTGGCGGTCCAGCCCCGCCAGGTCGGCGTCTCCCTGCGCGATGGCCGCCCGGTGGCTGACCTCGCCCTGGAACGCCCGGAGCTGGAGACCGGTGCCGCCCCCGAGGGCAGCGACGCCGCCGGCGCCACCCGGGCCGTCCGCACCCTCGACCTGTTGGCCGACCTCCTCGAACGCTGGGACCGGGCCCCGGCCAAGACGCTGAAGGCGGGTGGGCTCGGGGTGACGGTCATGAAGCAGACGGCGGCGGCCCTGGAGCTCGACCTGGCCGAGGCGAACCGGCTGGTCGAGCTGGCCCGGGTGGCCGGGCTGGTCGAGACGGTCCCCGTGCACCGCACCGTGGGGCGCCAGACCACCTTCGAGTTCGTCGTCGGTCCCGTCGAGGCCGCCCCTGCCTGGCTCGACCGGCCGGCCCCGGCCCGCTGGTCGCACGTGGGCTCGGCCTGGCTGGAGGCCGAGCACTGGCCCAGCGCCCCGGGCACCAAGATCCCGGGGGTGTCGTCGGCGGCGGTGATGAGCGGGCGGGTGCCCGGCAGGGCCCGGGAGCTGCGCCACCTCGTGCTCGACGCCCTGGCCTGCCTGGCGCCGGGGCGGGCCACCACTCCCGAGGCACTGGCCGCCGCCGTCTTCTGGCGCCGCCCCCAGTGCTGGCTGGACTTCGACACCGCCCCGCCGGCCACCCGCATCGGCTGGATCTACGCCGAGGCCGAGGTGCTCGGCATGGTGGCCGGCGGGGCCCTGACCGGCTTCGGGCGCCACCTGCTCGCCGGACGGCTGGCGCCGGCCCAGGAGGCGCTGGCGGCGGCCGCCCCGGCGGCGGAGACCACCGTCACCCTCCAGGCCGACCTGACGGCCACCGCCGTGGGTCGCCTCGATCGCCAGGTGGCGGGGGAGCTGCGCCTCATGGCCGACGTGGAGTCCACCGGGCCGGCCACCACCTGGCGCTTCTCCGAGGCCTCGCTGCGCCGGGCCCTCGACGCCGGTCGGGAGGGTCCGGCCATCCTCGCCTTCCTCGAGGCCCACGCCCCCAAGGGGGTGCCGGCACCGCTGGCCTACCTGGTGGGCGACGTCCACCGCCGCCACGGGCACCTGGTGGTGGCCCCGGCGACCACGGTCGTCACCAGCGAGGACCCGGCCGTGCTGGCCGACGCCTGCTCCCACCCGCGCACCCGCAAGCTGGGCCTGCGCCGGCTGGCGCCGACGGTGGCGGTCAGCTCGCAGCCGAGCACCAAGGTCCTGGACACCCTGCGGGCCGCCGGGTTCCTGCCCGCCCCCGGCGGCGACGGGGGCGGCGACCCGGTAGGGGTCGTGGAGCCGGTGCAGGGGACCGACTGGCGCACCAGGTCGGAAGGCGAGATGGAGCTGGCCCCGCCCTACACCTGGCGTCCCCATCCCCGGGCCCGTGCCCGGCCGGCCGTCGACCCGGCCGGCGCCGCCCAGCTGGCCGAGGCGGTCGTCGCTGCCGGATCGCCGCCACCGGGCCTGGACGAGGCGCTGGCCGACGTCCTCACCCGGGCCGTGGCCCAGTCCCGGGTGCTCGGGATCGTGCTCGGCGACGACGGGCGCAACCCGCTGTGCCTGGCCGTCACCCGCTGGGACACCCACCGGGTGGACGGCATCGACGTGGCCGACGGGTCGCCGGCATCGGTCGAGCCCGACACCATCACGTCAGTGGTCGACCTGGGACCGCTGGAGGAGTTCGCCAGCCTGGCCCTGCTGGGCTCGGACCGCCACGGGGGCCGCCAGGGCCGCCGGCGCCGCTGAGGGAGACGGCCCGTCAGGTCTCCGGCACCAGGACCACGTCGCAGGGCGGACCGGCCCCGGCCAACCGGGCGTCGCTGGTGAGGAGGGCGCACCGGCGCTCCTCGGCCAAGGCGACGTAGAGGCCGTCAAGCACCCGGACGCGCCCGTCGAGCGCCAAGGCCCGCTGCAGCAGGCGGCCGTCGAGGGCGACGAGCGTCTGGTCGAGGGCGGCGGCCTCGACCAGGGCGGCTTCGGCCTGGTCGTCACCGATCTGGCCCGATCGGCGCAGGCGGGCCAGGGCGGAGAGCACCTCGGCCGGCTGGTGGGCCGGGGCGAGGATGGGTTGGTCGAGGTGAGCGAGCAGCTGGTCCCGCCAGGGCTGGTCGATGACGAGGTCGACCAGCGCGCAGGCGTCGAGAACGATCACCTCCCGAAGCTGTCCCGCACCTCGTCCATCACCGCCGCCGTGTCGATGGCCGAACGCCGGAGGGGCCGGTTGCGGGCCCGATCCGTCCAGGCTCGGTTGGCCCGCCGGGCCACAGCGGCGGCCAGGGCCTCCTGGGCGATGGTCGACACCGGGATTCCGTGGCGGCGGACGGCGTCGTAGAGGTCGTCGGGAACGTAGACGCTCACCTTGGGCATACCCCGAGTGTACCCCAAGCGCTCGCTCCGCTTGCCCACGAGGGCACGGAGCCGCCTTCGGCGTTCGCCCTCCTTTTCCGGCAGGGCGTCGAGTCATCCCCCCCTCGTTCTTTGTCGGCTGGGACGGGCCTGGCACTGCCCAGCCGACAAAGAACGGGAAGGCGGCCACCGGGGACTACGGTCGGGACGGCATGAGCGACGGGCCCCTCATCGTCCAGTCGGACAGAACGCTGCTGCTCGAGACCGACCACCCCCGGGCCGCCGAGTGCCGGCGGGCCATCGCCCCCTTCGCCGAGCTGGAGCGGGCCCCCGAGCACATCCACACCTTCCGGGTGAGCGCCCTCGGGCTGTGGAACGCCCGGGCGGCGGGCATCGACGCCGAGGCCGTGGTCGACGCCCTGGTCCGCTACAGCCGCTTCCCCCCGCCCCCGGCCCTGCTCCTCGACATCGCCGAGACCATGGACCGCCACGGCCGGCTGGTCATCGAAGCCGATGAGCGCCACGGGCTGGTGCTGCGGGCTCTGGACCAGGCCGTGCTGGAGGAGGTGGTGCGCTCCAAGGCGGTGGCCCCCCTGCTCGGCCCCCGCCTCGACGGGGCCACCGTGGCGGTGGCCGCCAGCGAGCGGGGCCGGCTCAAGCAGGCCCTGCTCAAGGTGGGGTGGCCGGCCGAGGACCGGGCCGGTTACGTCGACGGGGCCAGCTACCCCGTCCAGCTCCGCACCGGCGACGGGTTCGCCCTGCGCTCCTACCAGGTCGAGGCGGTCGAGACCTTCCTGGCGGCCGGCACCGGGGTGGTGGTCCTGCCCTGCGGCGCCGGCAAGACCCTGGTCGGCGCCGGGGCCCTGGCCAGCGCCTCGGCCCGCACCCTCATCCTCGTCACCAACACCGTCTCCGCCCGCCAGTGGCGGGCCGAGCTGCTGGCCCGCACGTCGCTCACCGACGGCGAGATCGCCGAGTACTCGGGCGAGCGCAAGGACATCGGCCCCGTCACCATCGCCACCTACCAGATCCTCACCGCCCGTTCCAAGGGGGCCTACCGCCACTTCGCCGTCTTCGACGCCGAGGACTGGGGCCTGGTCATCTACGACGAGGTCCATCTCCTGCCGGCGCCGGTCTTCCGCATGACCGCCGACATCCAGAGCCGCCGGCGCCTGGGGCTGACCGCCACCTTGGTGCGCGAGGACGGGCGGGAGGGCGACGTGTTCAGCCTCATCGGGCCCAAGCGCTACGACAGCCCGTGGCGGGAGATGGAGGCGCAGGGCTGGATCGCCCCCGCCCGCTGCACCGAGGTGCGGGTCACTCTCACCGACGGCGAGCGCATGGCCTACGCCACCTCCGAGCCCGACGAGCGCCACCGGGTGGGCGCCACCGCCCGCTCCAAGCTGGTCGTCATCGACGCCCTGGTCGAGCGCCACCGGGGCGAGCCCACCCTGGTGATCGGGATGTACGTGGAGCACCTGGGCCACATCGCCGAGCGCCTCGGCGCCCCCCTCATCACCGGCAAGACCCCGGTGCGCGAGCGCCAGCGGCTCTACGCCGCCTTCCGCGCCGGCGAGGAGGCGGTGCTGGTGGTGTCCAAGGTGGCCAACTTCTCCATCGACCTCCCCGAGGCCAGCGTGGCCGTGCAGGTGTCGGGCACTTTCGGCAGCCGCCAGGAGGAGGCCCAGCGCCTGGGACGGATCCTGCGCCCCAAGGGCGACGGCCGCCCGGCCCACTTCTACGGCGTGGTCAGCCGGGATACCAACGAAGCCGAGTTCGCCGCCCGGCGCCAGCGCTTCCTGGCCGAGCAGGGCTACACCTACGACATCGTCGACGCCGCCGACGTCCTGGCCGGCCCCTAGGCGCCCCCGCGCCAGTCGGCCACGACCTGGGAGACCGACGGGTTGGGCCGGGCGCCGACGTCGAGGAAGGTCTTGGCGTCCGGGGGCCGACCGACCACTTGGACGTAGTCGTCGATGGCCACCTGGCCCTTCCACACCAGGATGATCCGCCACTCGTCGTCGTCGCCACCGTCGCGGGCCAGGTAGGCCCGGTGGATGAACGGGCCGGCGTCGGCCAGGTTGGCGGCGAAGGCCGAGCGCAGGTCGGTCTCGCGCTCGGCGTCCACGGTGGCCGAGACGACGCTCACGATCATCGACATGGGGACCTCCAGCCCTAGGTTCGCCGTCGAGCTACCAAACGGCATCCTATGTCACGGCCTGGCCACCACCGGAATCCCCCCTGGGGATCCCCCGGTCGTGGGTACCCTCGGCCCGGTGAGCGAGCTCCCCGGCGACATCGCCGCCGTGCGCCGCCAGCTGGCGGAAGCCGGCTACCTGGCCGACGAGGCCATCGCCACCGCCGTCTTCCTGGCCGGGGCACTGGCCAAGCCGGTGCTGGTCGAGGGGCCGGCGGGCACGGGCAAGACCGAGCTGGCCAAGGCGGTGGCGGCCATGACCGGGGCCCGCCTCATCCGCCTGCAGTGCTACGAGGGCCTCGACGAGTCGCGGGCCCTCTACGAGTGGGACTACCGCAAGCAACTCCTGCACATCCAGGCCGCCGCCACTGCGCCCGGGGGCGGCGAGGGCGAGGGGGAGCTGTTCTCCGAGCGCTTCCTGCTGGCCCGGCCTTTGCTGGAGGCCATTCGGGCCCCCGAGCCGGTCGTCCTGCTGATCGACGAGGTCGATCGCCTGGAGGCCGAGACCGAGGCCCTGTTGTTGGAGGTGCTCTCCGACTACCAGGTGTCGATCCCCGAGCTGGGCACGGTGGCGGCCACCCGGGTCCCGCTGGCGTTCCTCACCTCCAACGCCAGCCGGGAGCTGTCGGAGGCCCTCAGGCGCCGCTGCCTGTACCTGCCCCTCGACTACCCCGGCCTCGAGCGCGAGCGCGACATCGTGCTGGCCCGGGTGCCCGGGGTGTCGGAGCGCCTGGCCGACCAGGTGGCCCGGGTGGTGCGCTCCCTGCGGGCGCTCGACCTCCACAAGGCGCCGTCGGTCTCCGAGACCCTGGACTGGGCCCGCACCCTGGTCGTGCTCGGCGTGGCCGAAGTCGACGCCGAGCGGGTGGGGGAGACCCTGCCGCTGTTGCTCAAGCACCGGGGCGACCTGGCCAAGGCGGCGTCGTCCCTGGCCGCCAGCGGGATCGACTGAGTGCTCGGCGCCCTGGCCGGTTTCGTCGACGAGCTGCGCACCGGCGGGGTGGCGGTGGCCCTGAGTGAGCACATCGACGCCGCCGATGCCCTCACGCGGGTCCCCCTCGACGACCGGGAGGTCGTGCGGGCCACCCTGGCCGCCACCTTGGTCAAAAGCGCCGGTGCCCGGCCCGGCTTCGACCGCCTCTTCGACCTCTGGTTCTCGCTGGCCCCGGCCCCGGCCCCGGCCCGCGATCCGGCGGCCGACGCGCCGGGAGAGGATCTTGCCACCCGCCTCGAGGCCGCCCTGGCCTCGGGGGACCCGGCGGCGCTGGCCGAGGTGGCCCGCCTGGCCGTGGCCCGCCATGCCGGCCTGGCCGCCCTGCGCCGCCCCGGCACCGGCGGCTTCCAGCGCTACCAGACGCTGCACCGCCTCGACCTCGACGCCACCGTGGCCCGGCTGGGGGCGGCCCTCGCCGGGGGCTCCGACGGTGACCCCGGCGCCGGTGATCCCCTGGCCCGGCGCCTGGCCGCCGACGAGCTGGCCGGCCGGGCCGCCCGCCTGCGCCAGGAGGTGGAGGCCGAGATCCACCGCCGGCTGGTGGCCACCTGGGGGGCCGAGGCCATGGCCGAAGTCCTGCGCCGCCCCCTGCCCGCCGACGTCGAGCTGGTGCACGCCAGCCGGGAGGAGCTGGCCGAGCTCCGGCGCTGCCTGGCCCCCCTGGCCCGGGCTCTCGCCGCCCGGCTGGCCCGTCGCCGCCGCCACTACCGCCGTGGCCGCCTCGACGTGCGGGCCACCGTGCGGCACTCGCTGGGCACCGGGGGCGTGCCCGTCGAGCCCCGGTTCCGGCCGGCCCGGCGGGCCAAGCCCGAGATCTGGGTGGTGGCCGACGTCTCCGGCTCGGTGGCCGCCTTCGCCCGCTTCACCATCGGATTGGTGCACGCCATCAGCGGGCAGTTCTCGTCCGTGCGCTCCTTCGCCTTCGTCGACGGGCTGGCCGAGGTCACCCGGCTGGTGGAGGGGGCCGACGACTTCGACGGTGCCGTACGCCGCATCGACGCCGAGGCCGAGGTGGTGGCCGGCAGCGGCCACTCCGACTACGGCGCCGCCCTCGGCTCGCTCTGGGAGCGCTTCGGTCGCCAGCTCGGCCCCCGCACCACCGTGCTCGTGCTGGGCGACGCCCGTGGCAACTACCACCCGGCCCGGCCCGAGGCTCTGGCCCAGGTGGCGGAGGCCGCCGGGCACCTGTACTGGCTCAATCCCGAGCCCCGGGCCTACTGGGGCAGCGGCGATTCGGTGATGGGCGACTACGCCCCCCACTGCGACGGCGTCTTCGAGTGCCGCAACCTGCGCCAGCTCGGCCACGTCGTGGAGGTCCTGGCATGAGCCAGGGCGCGGCGGAGGAGACCACCCGGCTGCTGCTGGTGCGCCACGGGGAGTCCCAGGCCCAGGTCGACCGGGTGGTGGGGGGCCCGACCGGCTGCAGCGGGCTGTCTGACCTGGGCCGGCGCCAGGTGGTGGCCCTGGCCGAGCGCTGGCGGGCGTGTGGCCTGGAGGTCGACCGGCTCTTCTCCTCCACCCTGCCCCGGGCGGCGGAGACAGCGGCCCTACTGGCCCCGGCGCTGGGCGACCTGGCGGTGACCGCCGACCCCGAGCTGGTCGAGCTGGAACCGGGGGAGTGCGACGGGCTGAGTTGGGACGACTACCAGGCCCGCTACGGGGTGGACATGCGGGCCGATCCCTACGCCGAGCTGTCGCCCGGCGGGGAGAGCGTGGCCGCCTTCTTGCTGCGGGTGGGCCGGACCCTGCACCGCATCGTGGTGGACGCCACCGGGGCCACGGTGGTCGTCGCCTGCCACGGCGGGGTGGTCGACGGCTCGCTGATCTGCTTCCTCGGCCTGCCCCTCCAGCGGGCCGCCGACCTCGACCTGCGCTCGACCAACTCCGGCGTCACCGAGTGGCTGGTGCGGGCCGAGAAGGGCGAGCCCCTCCACTGGGCCCTGCGCCGCTACAACGACATCGCCCATCTCGAGGGTCCGGCCTGGGACGAGCGGGCCCCCGACCACCCGTCCATCGGCTGAGCGCCGGACAGCCCGGCCAGCGAAAGGATCAGCCATGCCGTCGAAGGACACGCTGGCGGGAGCGGTCGTCAAGGGGGTGGTGGCGGGCGCCGCCGGCACCGTGGCCATGGATCTCCTGTGGTATGCCCGCTACCGCCGGGGGGGCGGCGAGGAGGGGTTCGTGGCCTGGGAGCTGGCCAGCGGCACCGAGAGCTTCGACGACGCCGGCGCCCCCGCCCAGGTGGGCCAGAAGGTGGTCGCGGTCCTGGCCGGCACCGAGCTGCCCGACCGGCTGGCCGGCACCACCACCAACGTCGTCCACTGGGCCACCGGCGCCCAGTGGGGCGCCCTCTACGGCGCCGCCGCCCGCGCCCTCGGGCCCGACCGCCCGGCCCTGGCCCTGGGCCTCGGCCCCCTGGCCTGGGCCAGCGCCTACGCCCTGCTGGGGGCGGCAGGGATCTACCAGCCCATCTGGACCTACGACGCCAAAACCCTGGCCAAGGACCTCTCCGCCCACCTGGTGTTCGGCGCCGCCACCGCCGCCGCCTACCGGGTCCTCACCCGCCGCTGAGCCGGCCGCACCCCGAATTGTGGAGGATCGGTGTGGCTGAGCCACTCGGATCCTCCGCAATTGGCGCTCACGACGCCGCCCGCGGCGCCCGCAGGGCCAGGGCCTCTTGGGTGCGCTCGACGATGTGGGTGGGCGACGACCGCGACGTGAAGTGCAACATGAGCCAGCCGGCGACGCCCAGGTCGTTGCCGCGGAGGCGATCGTCGTCGAAGGTGGTGCGGATGAGGCCGTGGTGGGCGAACCCGTCGTACTCGAGGCCGACCTTCTCCTCGGCGTAGGCGTAGTCGAGGTAGCGGATCCGCCCACCGACCACCACCCGGTATTGGGGCTGTGGCGGCCGGAGGCCACCGGCGACCAGCACCTCGACGAGGTCGAGCTCACCCTGGCTCCCGCCCGGGTCGTAGCCCTCCATCCGGTCGGCAAGGACGGCTCGCAGCGGCACCAGCCGGCGCCGCCCATGGCCGCCGTCGAGCCGGGAGGTGCACGCCGCCAGCTGGTCCACGCTCATCAGCTGGCGGCGTAGGGCCTCGTCGACCGACCGGGCCAGGCGCCGGCCCGGGAGGTAGGCGACACAGTCGACGAGGGTGCGGGCCACGCTGGTGACGGGAACGCGGCGATGGCGGGTGAGGTCGGCCAGGGCCAGCGACGTCGAGCGGTGGTGGGCCACGCCGTCGAGCGCCAGGCGCCGGCCGGGCAGGGTGAGCACGTCGATGGCGGCCGGTGGCGCCATCTCCAGACCCCACAGGGCGCCAGCCGTCCGGTGCGACGCCCAGCACCCGTCACCGGCGGCCAGGCACACGGCCAGCGCCGCCTGCTCGGGCGTAGGGGCGACACCGGCCGCGGCGTAGACCGAACGCCGGACCAGGACCCACTCGCTGCCGTGCAACCGGGTGCGGATGCCCGACGCCGAGCAACCGGCCGCCAGCGCCTGGCCCCGGGTGACCAGCCCGAGCTGGTGGCGGGCGATCTCGGCCAGGCGGGCGCCAGCGCTCATGGGCCCATCCTCCCAGGGGGGTGAGACAGTCTCCGTCCCGGCCCACCCGCCACCTCGCCGGAATTGTGGAGGATCCAGGCGGCTGAGCCGCTCCGATCCTCCTCAATTGCGGAGGAGGTGGAGCGGGGGCGGGCGAGGCCGTCAGGGCTGGCGGCGCCGGCCGGGCAGGGTGAGCGACGAGAGGGTGCTGGCCGAGTTGACCAGGGCGACGTGGCTGAAGGCCTGGGGGAAGTTGCCGATCATCCGCCGGGCGCCCACGTCGTACTCCTCGGCCAGCAGGCCCACGTCGTTGCGGATGGCGAGCAGGCGCTCGAAGAGCTCGCACGCCTCGCCGTGGCGGCCGATGAGGTGCAGGCAGTCGGCCAGCCAGAACGAGCACATGAGGAACGACGCCTCGGAGCCGGCGAGGCCGTCGTCGGTGTGGCCGGTGTCGTAGCGGTGGACGAAGCCGTCGATCACGAGCTCGGCCTGCACCGCCTCGACGGTGCCCACGATGCGGGGGTCGTCGGGGGCGAGGAAGCCGACCAGGGGCAGCATGAGGAGGGCGGCGTCGAGCCCTTGGCCGCCGTAGTGCTGGACGAAGGTGTTGCGCTCGGCGTCGTAGCCCTGCTCGCAGACCTCGGCGTGGATGCGGTCGCGCAGCTGGCGCCAGCGCTGGAGGGACCCGTCCAGGCCGAAGCGCTCGACACCCATGACGGCCCGGTCGAGCGCCACCCAGGCCATGACCTTGGAGTGGGTGAAGTGCTGGCGCCCGGATCGGACCTCCCACAGGCCCTCGTCGGGCTCGGACCACACCCGCTCCAGGTTGTCGAGCAGGGCGCGCTGGAGGCTCCAGGCGTCGGGACTGGGCTCGATGCCCGACCGGCGGGCCTGGTGCAGGGAGTCGAAGACCTCGCCGTAGACGTCAATCTGGAACTGGTCCCAGGCGGCGTTGCCCACCCGCACCGGTGCCGAGCCCTCGTAGCCGGGCAGCCAGTCGAGGGTGAGCTCGGGCAGGCGCCGCTCGCCCCCGACCCCGTACATGATCTGCAGGTCGTCGGGATCGCCGGCAACGGCCCGCAGCAGCCAGTCCCGCCAGGCGGTGGCCTCGGCGGTGCAGCCCGATGCCAGCAGGGCGTCGAGGGTGAAGGTGGCGTCGCGCAACCACGAGAAGCGGTAGTCCCAGTTGCGCTGGCCCCCCAGAGCTTCGGGCAGCGACGTGGTGGGGGCGGCCACCACCGCCCCGGTGGGCCCGTAGGTCAGGGCCTTGAGCACGCACAAGGAGCGCTCGACGGCCTCGGGCCAGGCGCCCTGGTAGTCGATGTGGCCGACCCACTCCCGCCACCACCGGCTGGCCTCCTCGACGGCGCCGGACACGTCGACGGGAGGTGGCAGGGCGTGGTGGGAGGGGAACCAGGTGAGCTCGAAGGGGACCTCCTCGCCGGCGGCCACCGAGAAGGTGGCGGCGCTGCGCAGCTTCTCGCCGTGGACCTCGACCGGGGTGGTGAGGACCAGGCCGTCGGGGCCGCCTACGGCCACCGTGCGCCCGCCGATGCGCCGGACCCAGGGGACGATGTGGCCGTAGTCGAAGCGGATGACCAGCTCCATGCGCATCTCCACCCGGCCGGCCTCTCCCCGCACCAGGCGGACGAGGTTGGGCATGCCGTCCCGGGGCGGCATGCAGTCGACCACGGTGACGGCCCCGCCCTCGGTCTCGTAGCGGGACTCGAGCACCAGGCCGCCGTCCCGGTAGGTCCGGTGCCGGCAGCGGGGCTCCCCGGCGGGCGCCAGCAGCCACCGGCCGTGCTCGGGCGTGCCCAGCAGGGCGGCGAAGCAGGAGGGGGAGTCGAAGCGGGGCAGGCACAGCCAGTCGATCGACCCCTGGGTGGACACCAGAGCGGCCGACTCGGTGTCGCCCAGCAGGGCGTAGTCCTCCAGGGGCACACTCACCGGCGCCGGCCCCCCCTTCGCCACTTTGTGGTCACTTCTGGACCGCAGGGGTGCACGAGTGACCAGAAACGGGGGACCGGCGGCCGGCGGGAGGGCTCAGCCCCGGAGGAGCTCAGCCACCCGGAAGGCCAGGTCGAGGCTCTGGCGGGCGTTGAGGCGGGGGTCGCACATGGTCTCGTAGCGCTGGTCGAGGTGGGCGTCGAGGACCTCCTCGGCCCCGCCCAGGCACTCGGTGACGTCGTCGCCGGTGAGCTCGACGTGGACCCCGCCGGGCCAGGTGCCCTCGGCCCGGTGGGCGGCGAAGAAGCCCTCGATCTCGGCCAGCACGGCGTCGAGGTGGCGGGTCTTGCGGCCCCCGGCCGAGGTGAAGGTGTTGCCGTGCATGGGATCGCACGCCCACACCACGGGGTGCCCGGAGTCCCGCACGGCGGCCAGGATGGGCCGGAGCCGCTCCTCGACCAGGGCGGCGCCCATGCGGGTGATCAGCGTCAGGCGCCCGGGCAACCGGTCGGGGTTGAGGCGCTGGCACAGCTCGAGCACCTCCTCGGGCGAGGCGCTCGGGCCCAGCTTGCAGCCCAGGGGGTTGGCCACCCCGGCGAGGAAGCGGACATGGGCCCCGTCGAGGGCCCGGGTGCGCTCGCCGATCCACAGCAGGTGGGCCGAGCAGTCGTACCAGTCGCCGGTGAGGCTGTCCTGGCGGGTGAGGGCCTCCTCGTAGCCGAGCAGGAGCGCCTCGTGGCTGGTGTAGAAGTCGACCTGGTGGAGCTGGTGCTCGGCCTCCAGGTCGATCCCGCAGGCGGCCATGAAGCGCAGGGCCCGCTCGATGCCGTCGGCGATGGTCCGGTAGCGGCGGCCCTCGAGGCTGGAGGAGACGAACTCCTGGTTCCAGGCGTGTACCCGGTTGAGGTCGGCGAAGCCTCCCTTGGTGAAGGCCCGCAGCAGGTTGAGGGTGGACGACGCCTGGTGGTAGGCGGTGATCAAGCGGCGGGGATCGGGCACCCGGGCGTCGGCGGTGGGGGCGATGTCGTTGACCATGTGACCCCGGAACGACGGCAGCTCGAGGTCGCCCACACGCTCCGTGGGCGACGACCGGGGCTTGGCGAACTGGCCGGCGATGCGGCCCACCTTGACCACGGGAACACCGGAGCTGTAGGTGAGCACCACCGCCATCTGGAGGATGAGCCGCAGCTTGTCGCGGATGGTGTCGGCCGAGAACGCCTCGAAGGACTCGGCGCAGTCACCGGCTTGGAGGAGGAAGGCTCTCCCGTCGGCCACTGCGGCCAGGCTGCCCGCCAGGGCCCGTGCCTCCCCGGCGAAAACCAGCGGCGGGTAGGTGGCCAGCTCCTTGAGGACCAGGTCGAGGGCGGCCTCGTCGGGCCACTCCGGCTGCTGAGCGGCCACCATCTCGCGCCAGAGTTCCGGCGACCAAGCGGGGGGCATGGGAATCATCCTAGGACGGCACCGCTGCCGGGCGCACCGAGCATTTTCCCGTTCTCGGCGCGTCTGGCACCCGATACAGGGTGCGGATCGCGCCGAGAACGGGGATGCTCAGGCGGCGGCGATGGCCTCGGCGTCGATCTTGAGCTCGTCGACGGCCCGCTTGACGATGCGCCGGGCGGCCTCGGCGGTGACGCCCAGGATCTCGCCGACCTCGCGGAAGCTGTGCTTCTGGCCGTCGGCCAGGCCGAAGCGGTGCTCGACGGCCACCCGGGCCCGGGGCTCGAGGCGGTCGAGCAGGCTGGTGACCATCTCCTCTTGCATCTGCTCGACCACCACCGCCTCGGGGCCGGGCAGCGAGTCGGGCAGGAGGTCGACCAGCTCCTGCTCGCCGTCGTCGCCCACCGTGCGGTCGAGGCTGGTGGGGGTGGCCAGGCGGTGCAGGTTGGCCAGCTCGTCGTCGAGCTCGTCGCCCTCGCCGGACACCGCCCGCAGGGCGGCCCGCAGCTGGGCCGAGCGCTCGCTCGGCAGGCGCACCAGGTTGGCCTTCTGGTCGAGGGCCCGGCCGATGGCCTGGCGGATCCAGAAGGTGGCGTAGGTGGAGAACTTGAACCCTTTGCGCCAGTCGAACTTCTCGACGGCATGCTCGAGGCCGAGGTTGCCCTCCTGGATGAGGTCGAGCAGGTCCATCCCGGGCGGCAGGGGGTAGCGCCGGGCGATGCTCACCACCAAGCGGAGGTTGGCCCGGATGAAGTAGTCCCGGGCCCGGGCCGCCTCGCGCACGGCCCGCTTGGCCTCGACCTTCTCGGCCCGGGTCAGGGGCTCGTCGCCGTCGAGGCGGGCCTGGCCGGCGCGGCCGGCCTCGACTTTCTGGGACAGCTCGCGCTCTTGGGCCGCGTTGAGCAGTGGCACCAACCCGATCTCGTGGAGGTATTGTCCTACTGAATCTCTCATTGTACCCGTTCCAACCGAAGTGACGAGGCGGTCATTCCCGTTTGGGGAGGGAATGACGAGCCTTGGGGAAATCGCCCCGCCGTGCGGGCGAGGCGTGCCTTGCCTTGTGTTCTACGGACGACCGAGGCCTCTTGGACGTTCCCGATCTGGACGAGATCTACCCATCAGGCTCGGGGGTGACGCCTCACCGCCGCCCGGTGTAGGCATGGGGACATGAGCACTGAGCCTGTCCTGTTGCCGGCGGAGGCGGTGACCTCGATCGCAGACTACATCGAAGCGCGCCGCGGAGGCCAAGCGATATCCCGAGCCCGCTCGCTGGGGCCCGGGGGCACCGTCAAGGAGGTCAGCCTATCGGGTCTGCGGGGCCGTGGGGGCGGCGGCTTCCCCACCGGGCGCAAGTGGTCGGGGCTGCGCCGGGAGGACACCGCCGGCGACCGGTTCGTGGTCTGCAACGGTGCCGAGGGCGAGCCCGGGACCTTCAAGGACCGGGCCATCCTGCGCCGGGACCCCTACCAGGTGGTGGAGGGCGTGGCCGTGGCCGCCCTGGCGGTGGGCGCCCGGGCCGCCTATGTGTGCCTCAAGGAGCGCTTCGAGCCCGAGGTGGCGGCGGTCTCCCGGGCCCTGGAGGAGATGGCCGGCGCCGGGCTGGCCGGCGACGTGCCCATCAACCTCATCACCGGGCCCGACCACTACCTCTACGGGGAGGAGAAGGGGCTCCTGTCGGCCATCGAGGGCGAGGCCCCCTTGCCCCGGTTGCTCCCCCCCTACGTCCACGGGCTGTTCGCCACCGCCCCCCAGCTGGGCTGGTCGGCCCGCCCGCCGGCCTTCGGCTTCGGTCCCGACGACGACCCGAGCGACGACGACGACCCCGGGCGCTCCAACCCCACCCTGGTCAACAACGTGGAGACCCTGGCCACCGTCACCCACGTCCTGGCCCGGGGCCCGGAGTGGCACTGCTCCCTCGGCACCGAGGCGTCGCCCGGTTCGGTGGTGGTGACGGTGGTGGGCGACGTCCGCCGCCCGGCGGTGGCCGAGGTGGAGCTGGGCCGGCCCCTCGGGGAGGTCATCGAGGAGGTCTCCGGCGGGGTGGCACCGGGGCGGCGCATCAAAGCGGTCTTCTCCGGGGTGGCCAACGCCGTGGTGCCCGGCGACGCCCTCGACGTGCCCATGAGCTACGAGGGGCTGGAGGGCATCGGCAGCGGCCTGGGCTCGTGCGGGTTCATCGTCTACGACGACACCGCCGACCTGGCCTGCGTGGCCGCCATGTTCTCCCGCTTCCTCTACGTCGAGTCCTGCGGGCAGTGCCCGGCCTGCAAGTTCGGCACCGGCGAGATCACCAGCCACCTGGAGCGCATCCTGGCCGGGTTGGGCAGCGAGGCCGACGTGGCCACCATCGGGCGCCGGCTGGAGACGGTCACCGACTCCAACCGCTGCTACCTCCCGGTGGAGGAGCAGCTGGTGGTGGGCTCGATCCTGCGCCACTTCCCCGAGGACGTGACCGCCCACCTAGAGGGCCGGCCCCTGCCCCGCCGGCCCTACGTCATGCCCAAGATCGACGACCTGGCCGACGGGCGGGTGGTCTACGACCGGGCCCAGGAGCGCAAGCAGCCCGACTGGACCTACCGCCCTGCCGGCGGACCGGCCGCCGGTGGCTGAGCGCATCGGGGTCTTCGGCGGCACCTTCGACCCCATCCACGTCGGCCACCTGGTCACGGCGGTCAACGTCCGCCACGACCTGGGCCTGGACCGGGTGCTGTTGGTGGTGGCCAACGATCCCTGGCAGAAGGCCGACCTGCCGGTGAGCCCGGCCGCCGACCGCCTGGCCATGGTGGAGGCGGCCGTGGCCGACGTGGAGGGGCTGGTGGCCAGCGACATCGAGATCCGCAGCGGGGGGACCTCCTACACCGCCGACACCCTGGCCACGCTGGCCCGGCGCCATCCCGGCACCGAGCTGTGCCTGCTCCTCGGCAGTGACGCCGCCGCCCTCATCCCCACCTGGGAGCGAGCGGACGAGGTGCGGGACCTGGCCACCCTGGTGGTGGTCACCCGGCCGGGCGCCGGCGCCGACGCCCCACCCGCCGGGTGGGAGCACCGGCTGGTCGAGGTGCCCCGCCTGGAGGTCTCGAGCACCGACCTGCGGGCCCGGGTCGCCGACGGCCGGCCCCTGGACTGGCTGGTGAGCCCGCCGGTGGTCCACGTCATCCGGCGCCGGGGTCTGTACCATGTCGGCCAGATGGGGTCAGGGAGCTCGCCGAGGAGCACGACGTCCTGACCGGCGACGCCTCCAGCGCCGAGCGGGCCCGCCTGGCGGCCCGGGCCGCTGCGGCCAAGCAGGCCCTCGACACCGTGGTCCTCGAGGTCGGACCGGTGCTGGCCATCGTGGACTACTTCGTGGTCACCACCGCCTCCAACCCCCGCCTGGCCCGCACCGTGGCCGAGGAGGTCGAGGAGCAGCTGCGGCGGGCGGGAGGGGGAGCGCCCTTGCGGATGGAGGGCGCCGACGACGCCCGCTGGATCCTCATCGACTACGGCGACATCGTCGTCCACGTGTTCTCCGAGGAGGCCCGGGCCTACTACGACCTGGAGCGCCTGTGGGGCGACGTGGCCCGGGTGCGCTGGGACGGCGGCCTCGGGGCCGTCTCCTCGGTGGCCTCCGACGGGGACGGGCCGGGAGTCACCTAGGCCGTGCGCTACGGCATGGAGACGGACCAGCACCGGGTGGAGTGGCCGGAGCTGGTCGAGCGGGTGCGCTTCGCCGAGGAGGTGGGCTTCGAGGGCGCCTGGATCTTCGACCACTTCACGCCCCTCTACGGCGAGGGTCCGGGCCCGTGCCTGGAGGGATGGACCCTCCTGGCCGGCCTGGCGGCGTCCACCGAGCGCATCCGCCTCGGCACCCTGGTCACCGGGGCGACCTACCGCCACCCGTCGCTGATGGCGGCCGAGGCGCTCACCGTCGACCACATCTCCGGGGGGCGCCTGGAGCTCGGCATCGGCACCGGGTGGTACGAGACCGAGCACCGCCAGCTCGGCTTCGCCTTCCCCCCGGCCGGCGCCCGGGTCGACCGCCTGGAGGAGACCCTCGAGGTGCTGCACCTGCTCATGACCGCCGACGGGGCCAGCTTCGAGGGCCGCTACGCCCGCCTCGACGGGGCCACCCTGCACCCCCGGCCCCTGCAGCGGCCCCACCCGCCAATCTGGATCGGGGCCAAGGGCGAGCAGCGCATGCTGCCCCTGGTGGGCCGGGTGGCCGACGCCTGGCACTCCCACGCCAGCGGGGCGGAGCGCCAGCGCAAGTGGGCCATCGTGGCCGCCGCCGCCGAGGCCTCGGGGCGCGACCCGGCCAGCATCCTCCAGGCCACCAACCTGTCGCTGTCCGAGCCCTGGGACCAGGTCCGGGCCACGGCCGAGGCCCACCATCGGGCCGGGGTGGGGTACCTCATCTGCTCGTGGCCGAGCGAGGGCCGCGCCCGCATGGAGGAGTTCGTGGCCGACGTCCTCCCCGCGCTGCCGACCGGGCCGTAGGTGCGGGGCCGGCGCCGCGCTCGGGCGCAGCCTCAGCCTCCTTGGTGATCGACGACGAGGCGGCCTGTCGATCGGGCAGCGAGACGGGCCCCAAGTCCTCACCCGGCGAGGGGGGAGATCCGCCAGGGCGTCGAGCGCCAAGTTCAACAGACCCAGGGTGGCAGGAGTTTCGGGAACATGGGGAAGTGCTTGACATTGAGCGTCGCCAGCTCAACCCCCATCTCCTCGGCGGTGGCGGCGATGAGGTAGTCGGCGAGGTCGACGCCGGGATGTGAGCGCCGGAACCGCCGGAGGTGGACGCCGGCGCGCCGGGCGATGGGGTCAGAGACCGGAACCAGCTCGAGCCCGCGGAACAGCCTGGCGACATCTCGCCGTTCGTCCGATCGCATGCCACCTTCGATCTCGGCTCGGGACACCACGCTGGCCAAGGCTGACGTCGAAGTCGCCTCGACGAGAAGCTCGGTGGCCTCAGGCGCACCTCGGAGGTGGGCGATCAGGACGGTGGAATCGAAGAGCAGGCTCATCCATCGAGCTGGCGGAGCCGTGCGTCAGCGCCCGATCCCCGGACGCCACGTAGCCACTCCGGCCAGTCTTCGGCGTCAGCCAGGATCCCGGCAGTGGCGAGGATCGCCGCCCGCCGCTCGGTGGCGCCACCGTCGAGCCCCAGTGCCTGGTCGAGCATCCGACGGATCACCGCAGCCTTGGGGACGCCGGCGTCAGCCGCCTGGCCGGCGATCAGGCGCTCTTGCTCCTCGGTGATGTAGATCTGAGTGCGCCGCATGTGGCTGTAGCCTACATCGTCAATGGTGCCGGCCGCCGACGGGCGACCGGTGGCCGCTGAAGACGAAGCGGGGGCGCGAGGAGCCATCGGGGGAGGCGTGAGCCTCGGCGAGTGATGTGGAGCCAACCCTCGCCGGCGATGAGTCAGCCTCACGAAGAGTGATCGAAGACCTACGAGAGTGGAGCCGACGCGGATCGAACGCGCGACCTCATCCATGCCATGGATGCGCTCTACCAACTGAGCTACGGCCCCATCAAGCTCGCTCACGCTACCAGCCGCCACCCGGCGATCGAAGTCTGCGCAAACCAACCGCCCCCAGAGCGGCGTGGTCACAGAGCCGTGGAGCTCAGGGCACCCGGATGCGGGAGATCGCCCAGGCCCCGAGGGCGAGACCCACGGCCAGCAACCAGCGCATCACCGGGATGGTGAGCAAGCCGATGCCGACCGTCGAGCCCTCGCTGGTGTACATGGTGACCAGGCAGGCGGCGCTGGCCACGAGGAAGGCCACGCCGCTGACCAGGGTGCCCGCCCAGCTCCGGTGGCCGAAGAGGCCGAGCGCAGGGGCGGCCCACCAAGTGGCGGTCGCTCCCACAGCGACCGGGTCGTCCATTCGTCGGATGGTCGGGCCTTCGACGGCCGTCGCTACCGCCACGAACAGCGCCAGCTCGGCGACCACGAAGCCGGCCTGGGCCAGCCGGCGGGCGGGAACAGCTACACCACCAGGTTGACCAGGCGGCCGGGAACGACCACGACCCGGCGGACCTCCCGCCCGGCCAGGGCGGCGAGCACAGCCGGGTCGGCCCGCACCGCCGCCTCCACCGCCGCCTCGCCGGCGTCGGCGGGCACCGTCACCCGGGCCCGGACCTTGCCCGCCACCTGCACCGGCATTTCCACCTCGTCGGCCACCAGCAGGGCGGGGTCGGCCTCGGGGAAGGGAGCCCACACCACCGACTCGGGGTGCCCGAGGCGCGACCACAGCTCCTCGGCCACGTGGGGGGCGAGCGGGGCCAGCATGGCCACCAGGGCCTCGGCCACCTCCCGGGGCACACCACCGTCCCCGGCGGCCAGGCTGCGGGTGAGGGCGTTGTTGCACTCGATGAGCTTGGCCACGGCGGTGTTGAAGCGCAGCCCATCCATGTCGGCGGCCACGCCGGCGATGGTGCGGTGCAGCGTGGTCCGCAGGTCGTCACCGGTGGCGACGTCGACCACCCGCGATGCCCCCGTCGCCTCGTCGACCAGGTTGCGCCACAGCTTCTGGAGGAAACGGTGGACGCCGATGATGTCGCGCCCGCTCCACGGCCGGTCGGCGTCGAGGGGGCCCATGGCCATCTCGTAGAGGCGCAGGGTGTCGGTGCCGTACTCGGCGCCGATGGCGTCGGGCGACACGGCGTTGCGCAGGCTCTTGCCCATCTTTCCCTGCTCCCGGCGCACGGGCCGGCCCTGGTGGGTGAAGCCCGACTCCTCGTCGCCCTCCACCTCGGACGCCTCGACGTAGACCCCCCGCTCGTCGAGGAAGGCGTCGGCCAGGATGTAGCCCTGGTTGTAGAGGCGGTGGAAGGGCTCGGGCGTGGACACGTGGCCGAGGTCGTAGAGCACCTTGTGCCAGAAGCGGGCGTAGAGCAGGTGCAACACGGCGTGCTCGACCCCGCCCACGTAGAGGTCGACGCCGCCGGAGCCCCCAGAGGCAGCACCCTCGGCGCCCGGGCCCTGCATCCAGTAGCGCTCGATGGCCGGGTCGACGAGGGCGTCGTCGTTGCCGGGGTCGAGGTAGCGCAGGTAGTACCAGCACGACCCCGCCCACTGGGGCATGGTGTTGAGCTCCCGCCGGTACGGGCGCGGGCCCTCGCCCAGATCGAGGGTGACCTCGGCCCACTCGGCGGCCCGGCCGAGGGGGGGCACGGGCACGCTCTCGTCGTCGTCGCCCACCACCGCCGGGGTGTAGTCGTCGACCTCGGGGAGGGTGACGGGCAGCATCGACTCCGGCAGGGCGTGGGGCTGGCCGTCGGCGTCGTAGACGATGGGGAAGGGCTCGCCCCAGTAGCGCTGGCGGCTGAAGAGCCAGTCCCGCAGGCGGTAGGTGCGGGTGGCCTCGCCGGCCCCCACCGACGCCAGCCAGCCGGTGACGGTGGCGATGGCTTCGGAGGTGGCCATCCCGTCGAGGTTGACGCCCTGGTTGGCCGAGGCCATGGCGGCGCCGGGCCCGGTGAAGGCCTCGGGCCACTCGGCGGCCGGGGCGTCCGGGTCGAGGCCCCGATCGGCGAACCACCCGTCGGGGGGCCGTACCACCCCCACTACGGGGAGGGCGAAGGCCCGGGCGAAGTCGAGGTCGCGCTGGTCGTGGGCGGGCACGGCCATGATGGCGCCGGTGCCGTAGCCCATGAGCACGTAGTCGGCGATGAAGACGGGCAGGTGCTCGCCGTTGGTCGGGTTCACGGCGTAGGCCCCGGTGAACACTCCCGTCTTGACCCGGCTCTCGCGCTGGCGATCCAGCTCCGTGCGGGCGGCGGCGTAGCGCCGGTAGCCGGCCACCGCCTCCATGGGCGACTCCCAGCCGGTCGCCGGCACCCCCTCGATCACCCCGGCCAGGCCGGCTCCCCGCCACGGGGTGGGGTCGGCCTCGCCCCACGAGCCGGCGACGATGTCTGCGACCAGCGGGTGCTCGGGGGCCAGCACCAGGTAGGTGGCGCCGAAGAGGGTGTCGGGCCGGGTGGTGAAGGTGGTGATGGTCCGCGACGGGTCATGGGCCAGGGGGAACTCGACCCGGGCGCCGAGGCTGCGACCGATCCAGTTGCGCTGCATGGCCTTGATGCGCTCGGGCCAGTCGATGAGGTCGAGGTCGTCGGCCAGGCGCTCGGCGAAGGCGGTGATGCGCATCTTCCACTGCTGGAGGGGGCGCTGGTAGACGGGGAAGTTGCCGCGCTCGCTGCGCCCCTCGGCGGTGACCTCCTCGTTGGCCAGCACCGTGCCCAGGGCCGGGCACCAGTTGACCGGGGCCTCGTCCCGGTAGACCAGGCGCTGGTCGTCGACGTAGCCCCGCTGCTCGGCCGGGCTGAGCTCGGGCCACGGCCGCCCGTCGGGGTGGTCGGCGTCGACGGCGAGGCGCGAGCCGGCCTCGAGCTCGGCCACCAGCTCGCCCACCGGGCGGGCCCGGCCGGCATCGGGGTCGAACCAGGCGTGGTAGATCTGCAGGAAGATCCACTGCGTCCAGCGGTAGTAGGCCACGTCGGTGGTGGCCACGCTGCGGCGGTCGTCGTGGCCGAGGCCCAGCGCCCGGAACTGGCGGCGCATGTTGGTGATGTTGGCCTCGGTGGTGACCCGGGGATGGGCCCCGGTCTGGATGGCGTACTGCTCGGCCGGCAGCCCGAAGGCGTCGTAGCCCATGGCGTGGAGCACGTTGTGGCCCGACATGCGCTTGAAGCGGGCGTAGACGTCGGTGCCGATGTAGCCCAGCGGATGACCGACGTGGAGGCCGACGCCGCTCGGGTAGGGGAACATGTCGAGCACGTAGAGCTTGGGCCGCCCGGCCAGGCGCTCGAAGCCCCCGGAGAGCTCGCCCGCCGGGTTGGGGGCATGGTAGGTGCCCTCAGCCGCCCACCGGTCCTGCCAGCGGCGCTCGATCTCGTTGGCCAGGGCCGCCCCGTAGCGGAAGGGGAGGACGTCGTCGC
>DATMJI010000065.1:0-2948 GCA_035553895.1 Acidimicrobiales bacterium
GGGTGGGGCAACCCGGTCCCTGGCCGGCACCGGGTTGCCCCACCCGGTGCTGGTGGACCTGGCGCGGGAGGCCATCGCCGCCGGGGCCCCCGAGTCGGCGCCTGAGCGGGCCCGGGCCGCCGGCCGGGCACTGCTTCAGCCGGTGGTCAACGCCACCGGGGTGCTGCTCCACACCAACCTCGGGCGGGCGCCGGTGGCGGTGGCCATCAGCGGGCGGGCCTACGCCAACGTCGAGCTCGACCTGGCCGACGGCCAGCGGGGCTCGCGCCAGGCCGTGGCCGCTCCGTTGCTGGCCCGGTTGTGCGGGGCCGAGCGGGCCATGGTGGTCAACAACTGCGCGGCGGCCGTGGTCCTGGTGCTGGCGGCGCTGGCCCGGGGTCGGGACGTGGTGGTGAGCCGGGGGGAGCTGGTGGAGATCGGCGGGGGCTTTCGTATCCCCGACGTGTTGGCCCAGTCCGGGGCCCGCCTGGTGGAGGTGGGCACGACCAACCGCACCCGTCTGGGCGACTACCGCACCGCAGTGACGGCCGGCGGCGCCGAGGTGGGCCTGGTGCTCAAGGTGCACGCTTCCAACTACCGCATCACCGGCTTCACCGAGGACGTCGGGGTGGCCGAGCTGGCCGGGCTCGGGCCCACGGTGGTGGCCGACATCGGCTCCGGGCTGCTCGACGAGACCACCCCGTGGCTGGCCGGGGGCCCGCCGGGGTGGCTGGCGGGCGAGCCCGCCGCCCGCCAGACCCTGGCCGCCGGGGCCGACGTGGTCACCTTCTCGGGGGACAAGCTCCTCGGCGGCCCCCAGGCGGGGATCATCGCCGGGCGGGCCGACCTGGTCGCCACCTGCGCTGCCCACCCCCTGGCCCGGGCCCTGCGCCCGGGGGGCCTGGTCCTGGGGGCCCTCCAGGACGTCGCCCTGGCCTACCTGCGCCGAGCGCCGGACGAGGTCGCCTTCTGGCGCATGGCCACCATCCCCGTCGCCGCCCTGGAGGCCCGGGCCCGGGCCCTCGGGGTGGGGCGCCCGGGACCGTGCGCTTCGGTGACCGGAGGCGGGACGCTACCCGACGTCGAGATCCCCTCCTACGGCGTCAGCGTGGCCGGCGACCACGTGGCCGCCCTGCGCGACCGGCCCCGCCCGGTGGTGGCCCGGGCCCGGGAGGGCGCCACCGTGTGCGACCTGCGCACCGTCGACCCCGACGACGACGCCGCCGTGGCCGAGGCCCTGGCCGGCCTCGGCGCCCTGGGCTCGGCCTAGCCGCCCGCCCGTGCACGTCGTCGCCACCGCCGGCCACGTCGACCACGGCAAGTCGACCCTGGTCCACACCCTCACCGGCATCGACCCCGACCGCTTCGGCGAGGAGAAGGCACGGGGCCTCACCATCGACCTCGGCTTCGCCTGGGCCACCCTGCCCAGCGGCCGCCGCCTGGCCTTCGTCGACGTCCCCGGCCACACCCGCTTCATCAAGAACATGCTGGCCGGGGTAGGGGCGGTCGACGCCTGCCTGTTCGTGGTGGCCGCCACCGAGGGTTGGAAGCCCCAGTCCGAGGAGCACTTGCGCATCCTCGAACTGCTGGGCGCCCGCCACGGCCTGGTGGCCCTCACCAAGGTGGCCATCGTCGACGACGACCACCGGGAGCTGGCCCGCCTCGACGTGGCCGACCACGTCGAGGGCACCTTCCTCGCCGGTGCCGAGGTGGTGGAGGTCGACGCCCCCAGCGGGGCCGGGGTCGACGACCTGCGGGCCGCCCTCGACCGGCTGCTGGCCCGGACCCCGACGGCCGCCGACGTCGGGCGGCCCCGGCTGTGGATCGACCGCAGCTTCGCCGCCAAGGGGTCGGGGACGGTGGTCACCGGCACCCTCACCGGTGGCGGCCTGGCCGTCGACGACGAGCTGCTGGTCGTGCCCGGCGGCGTTCCGGTGCGGGTGCGGGCCCTGCAGAGCCACCAGGAGTCCCTGGCCGAGGTGGGTCCCGGGCGCCGGGTGGCGGTGAACCTGGTCGGTATCGGCCACGGCGAGGTGGTGCGGGGCCACGCCCTGGTGCGGGCGGCCCAGTGGCACCACACCCGGCGAATCGACGCCAGCCTGTCGGTGCTGGCGTCGCTCGATCACGAAGTGTCCCGGCGGGGGGCCTATGTGGCCTACGTGGGCTCTGGTGAGCGGCCCGTGCGGCTGCGGGTGCTGGGCTCGGCCGCCCTGGCGCCGGGCGAGGAGGGTCTGGTGCGCCTGCACCTGGCCGAGGCGCTACCCCTCGTCCCGGGCGACCGCTACGTCCTGCGGGAGTCGGGGCGCTCGGAGACGGTGGGCGGGGGTGAGGTGCTCGACGTCGATCCGGTGCTGCCTGCCTCCCGGGCCCGCCCCGATCGCTCCGTCACCCGGGTGGTGGCCGAGCGGGGATGGGTCGAGGCCGACCATCTGGCCCGCCTCACCGGGGTGGCCCAGCAGGCCCAGGTGGGACCGTGGGTGGTCGACCCGGCCGCCTTGGCGGCCACCCGGGCGGCGGTGGAGGAGGCCGTCGACGATGCCGGGCCCCTGGGCCTGGACGTCGCCGCCCTCGATCCCCGGGAGCGGGCGGTGCTGGCCACCCTGGTGGACGTGGAGCTCGAGGCCGGGCGGGCCCGCCGGCCAGGGGCGGCCGATCCCCTCGCCGACCACCCCTACGTGGCCGCCCTCCGGGCGGCGCCGTTCACCCCGCCCCCGCCCGAGGGGGTCGACCGGGGCGAGCTGTCGGAGCTGGTGCGCCGGGGCCTGGTCCTGGCCAGCGACGGCACGTGGTTCGCCCCCGAGGCCCTGGCCGCCGCCGGGCTGGTCCTGGCCGGCCTGCTGGCCCGGCACCCCGAGGGCCTGACCGTGGCCCAGATCCGCGACGCCCTCGGCACCTCCCGCAAATTCCTTCTGCCCCTGCTGGCTCTCCTCGACGGTCAGGGCATCATCCGGCGCCGCGGCGACCTCCGC
>DATMJI010000066.1:0-4837 GCA_035553895.1 Acidimicrobiales bacterium
GTTCCCGCCCGCCCCGCCCCCGGGCCGGGGGATCGGGGGGACCTCGCTCCCTCGGCGGCGAGCAGGTGGAGGGTCGCCACGCCGTCCGCCAGCTGCTGGTGGCCGGCCGGCGCCGGGTCCGCGACGTCTGGGTGCTCGACAGCACCGCCGACGCGCCGATGGTGGCGCACATCCTCGAGCTGGCCGCCGAGGCGGGGGTCCGGGTGCGCAGGGTCGGCGCCGACGAGCTGGCGGCCGAGGCCCGCTCCGAGGCACCCCAGGGCATCCTCGCCCACGCCGCCCCCCTCCCGGAGGCCGAGCTGGACGAGGTGCTCGCCCCGGGCGGCGGCCGCCCCCCGTTCCTCGTGGTGCTCGACGGAGTGACCGATCCCCAGAACCTCGGTGCCCTGTTGCGCTCGGCCGAGGGTGCCGGTGCCACCGGCGTCGTCCTGCCCCGCCACCGGGCCGTCCACGTCACCCCGACGGTGGCCAAGGCCGCCGCCGGCGCGGTCGAGCACCTCCCCCTCGCCCTGGTGGCCGGTCTGCCGGCGGCGCTGACCCGGATGGCCAAGGCCGGCGTGTGGGTGGTCGGCCTCGACAGCGGCGGCGACACCAGCATCTTCGACGTCGCCCTCGGGGCCGAGCCAGTCGCCCTGGTGCTGGGCGCCGAGGGGCGGGGGTTGAGCCGCCTGGTGAGCGAACGGTGCGACGTCCTGGCCTCGATCCCGCTCAGAGGGGTGCTGCCGTCGCTCAACGTGGCCAGCGCCGGCGCCATCGCCTGCTTCGCGGTCGCCCGGCACCGCTGAGGTACCCGGTACCCGGTGCCCGGCGGCCGGCGACTTCTTCACCGTTTCGTCACCTCCCTCGCTGGAGGTGGCCAGGGGCATCGCCTAACCTGAAGATCTCGGAACGGTTACTGCAAGGACCGCATCGCACCACACAGGAGTTTCCGTTGTCGCCTCGATCTGCAAGCGTGGCACGAGAGCAACTGGACGACGGGGCGCTGGTCGCCCAGGCCCAGCGGGGCGACGACCTGGCCCAGCAGGCCCTCATCCAGCGCTACCGGCGCCTGGCCCTGGCCCGCTGCCGGGGCTACTACCTGCCGGGTGGCGACACCGACGACATCGTCCAGGAGGCGTTGATCGGGCTTTACAAAGCGGTCCGCGACTACCGCAGCGATCGGCAGACCTCCTTCCGGGGCTTCGCCGAGGTGTGTATCACCCGCCAGATCCTCACCGCTGTCAAGGCCGCCGGCCGGCGCAAGCACCAGCCCCTTAACCACTACGTGTCCATCTCCCGCCCCCGGGTGGAGGACCCCCTCGGCCGGGAGCTGGAGCGCCTGCTCGGAGACCGCCGAGTGGACGACCCCGCCGAGCGGGTGGTGGCCGACGGCGACGCCCTGGCCGCAGGCCACCGGCTGTTCTCCGTGCTCTCCGGGTTCGAGGTGGACGTGCTGCGGCTGTTCGTGGCCGGGCAGAGCTACCAGGAGATCGGCGCCCTGCTCGGCCGCCAGGTCAAGTCCATCGACAACGCCCTGCAGCGCATCAAGCGCAAGCTGGTCACCTCCGACGTGGCCGCCAACGAGCTGGCCCTGCCCTAAGACGGCGACACCGGCTTTGTGTGCGCGGATGGTGGTATAGCCATCAGCGCTGCACACAAAGGACCGGCCAAGGCCCTCCGGCGAGCCCGGCTCGACTCCTACTTCTTGGCCGCCTCGTAGTAGGGGTTGTTGCCGCTGGCGTGGTCGGTGACGTCGGTGACCTGGGAGATCTCGGGCACCGACTCCTTGATGGCCACTTCGATGCCCTGGGTGAGGGTGACCGTCGCCATCCCGCATCCCTGGCACCCGCCCGACAGCCGCAGGTAGGCGGTGCCGTCTTCCACCGCCACCAGTTCGGCCTGGCCCCCGTGGGAGGCGATACTGGGGTTGATCTGGGTGGTGATGACCTGGGCCACCCGCTGGGCCACGTCCCCGCTGAGGTCGGCCGGCGGGCGGGCGTCGATGACGGGGCTGGCCGGCTGCGGGGGCCGGTTGGGATTGGTCACCGTCATGCCCGGATTGAGCAGGTCCCGGCTGACGCCGAGGGTGGCGCCCCGCAGCTGGTCGATGCTGGCGGCGGGGATCACCACCGAGATGTCGTCGTGGCGCTGCACAGCGTCGCCCGGCGCCGCCTTGTCGAGGGCGTCGAAGTACAGGTCGTAGGCGAACTCCGTCCCCGCCACGCCGGTGACCTCCAGCCACAGGGCCAGGGACTCGGCGTCGGGCTCACTGTCTCGCAACGTCACCACCTGGGCCCGGGCCTTGTCGGTGACGGTGATGACGGGCGCGGTGTCGCTGGCGCTCTCCTGGGTGTTCACGTCGGCCATGCCTCCATGATAGGTGGGTGACCCGGGTCCTTTTGATCCTGCCCACCGGCACCTACCGGGCCCCGGACTTCGTCCGGGCGGCGGCCGCCCTCGATGCCGAGGTGGTGGTGGCCTCCGAGCACCGCCAGGCCATGGCCGCGGCGATGGCCGACCGGGCCCTGGTCGTCGCCCTCGGGCGCCCGGCGGCGGCGGCCCAGGCCATCGTCGAACTGGCCGGGCGCCGCCCCCTCGACGCCGTGGTGGCCGTCGACGACCAGGGACTGCAGGCGGCGGCCCTGGCGGCCGAGCAGCTGGGGCTGGCCCACAACCCCCCCCAGGCGGTGGCGGCCACGCGGGACAAGGCGCGGGCCCGGACCGTGCTGGCCGCGGCCGGCGTGGCCCAACCCGACTTCCGGGTGGTCGGCCCCGGCGACGACGTGGCCGCCGCCGCCGCTGCCGTCGGGTTGCCCTGCGTGGTCAAGCCGGTGTCGCTGTCGGGCAGCCGGGGGGTCATCAGGGCCGACGATCCGGCGGCGGCGGCCGGCGCCGTGGCCCGGGTGCGGGCCATCCTCGACGACGCCGGCGAGGACCCGGGGGGACCGGTCCTGGTGGAGGCCTTCGTCCCCGGTGCCGAGGTGGCCCTGGAGGGGCTGCTCCGGGGCGGGACGCTCGAGGTGCTAGCGGTGTTCGACAAGCCCGACCCCCTTGACGGGCCGTTCTTCGAGGAGACCCTCTACATCACCCCCTCCCGCCTGGAGCCACCCGTCCGCCGGGAGGTGGTCGCCCTGGTCCAGGAGGCGGCCGGCGCCCTGGGCCTGGCCGAGGGCCCGGTGCACGCCGAGGTCCGGGTGGGACCTGGGCCGGCGTGCCTCATCGAGATGGCGGCCCGCTCCATCGGCGGGCTGTGCGCCCGGGCCCTGCGCTTCGGGGCCGGCATCTCCCTCGAGGAGGTGATCCTGCGCCATGCCCTCGGCCTCGACCTCGACGGCCTGGCGCGTGAGGGTGCCGCCTCGGGGGTGCTGATGCTGCCCATCCCGGGCTCCGGCGTGCTCGAGGAGGTGGGGGGACTCGACGCCGCCCGGGCCGTCCCCGGCGTGGAGGGGGTGGAGCTGACCATCACCAGGGGGCGCCCGGTGCGGGCCCTGCCCGAAGGCGATCGCTACCTCGGCTTCGCCTTCGCCCGGGGCGCTACGCCCGGTGATGTCGAGACGTCGCTGCGCCGGGTCCAGTCCGCCCTCGACATCAGGATCGCCCCGCCGGAGCCGGCGAATCCCCCCAAGAGCTAGCGCGGTGGGGCCGTCGCTACCGTGGGCCGGATGCGGGTGCTGTTGGTGTCGACCTACGAGCTCGGGCACCAGCCCGTCCACGTGGCCTCCCCGGCCGGTGCCCTGCGGGGCGACGGCCACCAGGTGGCCGCCCTCGACCTGTCGGTGCAGGCCTGGGATCCGGAGCTGGTGGAGTGGGCCGAGGCGGTGGCCTTCTCGGTACCGATGCACACGGCCATGCGCCTGGCCCTGGCCGCCGCCCGGGTGGTGCGCCGGGACCACCCGGGCCGCCCCGTCTGCCTCTACGGCCTGTACGCGGCCGTCGGCGCCGACGCCACCGCCGCCACGATGGCCGACCGGGTCATCGCCGGCGAGTACGAGCGACCGCTGCGGGAGTGGGTGGCCGGGCTGGCGGCGGGCACACCGTCCACCGGTGCCAGCGTGCATCTGCACCGCAGCGACTTCGCCCTGCCCGCCCGGGACCTGCTCCCCGGCCTGGAGGCCTACGCCCACCTGGCCGTCGACGGCCAGGAGCTGCTGGTGGGCTGCGTGGAGGCCAGCCACGGCTGCGCCTCCCGCTGCCGGCACTGTCCCGTCCCGGTGGTCTACGACGGGCGCATCCGGGTGGTGGGCCCCGAGGCGGTCCTGGCCGACGTGGCCCAGCTGGTGTCGGCCGGGGCCCGCCACCTCACCTTCGCCGATCCCGACTTCCTCAACGGGGCCCATCACTCCCTGCGGGTGGTGCGGGCCGTGCACGAGCGCTTCCCCGAGCTGACCTTCGACTGCACCACCAAGGTGGAGCTCATCCTCGCTCACCGGGAGATGTGGGCCGAGCTGGCCGGGGCCGGCTGCCTGTTCGTGGTGTCGGCCCTGGAGAGCGTCGACGACGCCGTGCTCGAACGCCTCGACAAGGGCCACACCGCCGCCGATGCGGCCGAGGGGGTGGCTCTCCTGCGCCGCCACGGGATCGAGTTGCGCCCGTCCTTCCTGCCCTTCACCCCCTGGACCACGGCGGCCAGCCTGGTCGACCTGGTCGATTTCGTCGCCGCCCACGACCTGGTGGCCAATGTCGACCCGATCCAGTACACCATCCGCCTGCTCGTGCCCGAGGGCTCGCTGCTGCTGGAGCATCCTGATCTCGCCGCCTACCTCGGGGACTACGACGTCGAGCACCTCGGCTACCGATGGCGCTCGGCCGACCCGGCCATGGACGAGCTGCAGCGCCGCCTGGCCGAGCGGGTGGAGGC
>DATMJI010000067.1:0-13060 GCA_035553895.1 Acidimicrobiales bacterium
GCGCACGGCATGGTCCACGGGGGAGGGCGGCGGGGCTGGGCGATCGGTGGCGGGGCGGGGCATGGTGACGGCGCTCACCCGGCGCCGGCGGTGACGTCGACAAGCAGCTGGTGCACCGCCCCGGCGGTGGCCTCAACGGAGAACCGGGTGGCCCGCTCCGTGGCCGCCGCTGCCAGGGCGGCCACCTGGTCCGGGGATGCCAGGAGCGATTGCAGCACGCCGGCCAGCTTGTCGGGCCGGTCCGGGGCCACCAGCCGGCCGTCGATGCCGTCACGGACGATCTCTCTCGGGCCGCCACGATCGCTGGCCACCACCGCCCGCCCAGAGGCCATGGCCTCGACGATCACCCGGCCGAAGGGCTCGGGTTGCACCGCCGAGTGGACGAGGACGTCGCACCAGCGGTAGAGGGGGCGGGGATCGGCGACCTCGTCTTCGATGTGGATGCCGGGATGGACGCCCGCCGCCTCGACCAGCTGGTTCCGGTAGGTGCGGTCGGTCCCGGTGAGGGCGCCGCCCACTACCCGCAGGTGCACGGGCCGGCCATCCTCCAGCAGGGCACGCACGGCCCTCACGGCGACGGCCTGGCCCTTCCAGGGGGTGATCCGGCCCAGCATGAGGAGCCGTAGGGGCCGCTGCGGTCCGAAGGCGGCGGCGGGCGGTGACCACGGCTCGGCGTCGTAGCCGCTCAGCTCCACACCGTCGGGCACCAGGGTGACGCCAGGATGGTGATAGGGGAAGTAGGCCTGGCGCACGGCATCGGAAATGGGAAGCACGCGGGCCGAGGTGCGGGCCAGCCAGCGACCGTAGAGGTGGCGGGCGGCGGTGGGAATGCGTTCGATCTCCCGCAGGTGCCAGAGATGGGGAACGGCCAGGGCCCGGGCGAGCGCCGGACCGTCGAGCACGTGCGAGGTGTTGCTGTAAATGGCATCAGCACCGAAGTCGCGGGCCTGCCCGAGGAGCCCCCCGTCAGGCCGCCGCAGCGAGGACACCACCCGGCCCAGCCGGTCGATCGTCATGGAGCGCTCCACCACAACCAGCGGGGCCACGAAGGAGTCGACGCCGGCGCCGCTGAGCGCCCCGGCCAGCGGGCCGTCGCCGGGCAGGGCGACGGCCACCGCGTGACCGAGGCCCCGGAGCGCCGCCGCCAGCTCCAGCAGGGCCCGGTCCGACCCGTAGCGCTCGGCCGACGAGGCCAGGAACAGCACCCGCCGGCCCGCCGTCTGCGCCAGCCCGGGCCAGGAGCGGGCTGCTCGTGCCGGGACGGTGATGGCCTTCCGCCGGTAGAGGTAGGCGAAGCCGGTGTTGGACCGGTTCTCCGGGCGGCAAAAGGCCTGGGGCCGGCGGGAGGCGAGCACGAAGGCGGCAGGATCGGGGCGCATCTCCGAGCCCACCTGGTTCAGCGACGAGGTCCCGTCGGCGAGGCGGTAGCGGAAGCGAGTCTCGTGATTGATGTGGAAGAAGTAATGCCGGCTTACCCGTTCGACACGGCGCAGGTAGTACTCGGCGCTGGCGCCGTCCATCTCGGAGAAGGAATGGGCGTTGAACACCAGGTCGGCGCTGGCGTCGGGCCGGGCAGTGATGGACCATGGCGGAAGGATTTCGATGGCCGGGTGGTCACCCGCCGGGACGCCCTCTCCGTAGAGACGCACTGCCTCCTCGCCCAGGGCAGCCATGAGGCAATACGACGCCAGCGCCCCCACCTCGGGGAGATCGATGATGGTGTAGGTGCCCAGCGGGCTCGGGGCCAGGGAGAGGCATTGGTAGGCCTGGCCGCCGAGCCCACCCCCGATCTCTAGGATGCGGGCCTCGTCTACGCCGTCAAGGAGGTCGAGGATCTGGGTGGCGTGGTGGGCGTGGCGCAGCGTCTCCACCTGGACGAGGCGCCCATCGAGGAGGATGCCGCAGGGGTTGCCGACCACGGGGCTAGCGACGGCGTCCCACGACGGCCTGACCTCTTGGAGGAGGTCACGGTAGCGGCACCATAGGGCACGGTAGTAGGCGTCAGTGAAGGGACTCGGCACCCTGTTGACGTCGTCGATGGTGCCCCCGACACCGGTCGACATCGGATCTCGGTGCAGGTTCTCGAGTAGTTCTCGCAGTGAAGCGATGTCGCTGTCGCGCAGCATCCGTCGCAGGGGCTGGTAATGGGCGTCGAGCCACTCAGCCCACAATCCTCGGACCTCGAGCTCCGGTGGGCACTCGCGCACAGCGTCGGCCTCGGCCGTCCGGAAGGCAGTGGCGATCCGAGCCAGGGCGCCGTCGGAGCAGCGCCGTTCGAGCCCGGTGCCCCGGTGGTCGGCGAAGCCGGCCGCCAGGTCCATTGCCCTGTCGCCAGAGGACAGCTGTCGGCTGCGCTGGACGGAGACGAACGGCACGTATGCCACGTTGGAGACATGGCGGCGCAACTTCGGCCCCAGCACGCCGTCGTGCCAGGCGCGCACCGCCCGGTCGGCGACGCGCCGAACGGTCCGTACCGGCGCACCCGGCCCCGACGGGGCCCGCACCGTTTCGAGATATTCCACGTTCCTCCGGGCTTCTGGTCGGACGAATTCTTCGGATAGTAGACAGCGATGCTTCGTACATGAGAGGACCGACGTGAACGGTGGACGAACAGACAGGGACAAGGGGTAGGGACCCCGAAGGCTACCGGTGCGGCGGGTGGCGATTCACGCTCTTCCCGTCGCCGGGTTCTGGCCGACGACACGAAGGGATGCTCGGCGTGGGAGGATGGCCAGGCACGGCCCGCTCGTCGCTCGCCATCCTCCCGGCCGTCACCGCCAGTCGTATCGACGCTCGAGCCCGGATCGGTGCCGAGGGAAAGGACCCACGAGGGATCGTGATCGACGCTGCACCCGCGCTGGCCGTGGCGCTGGCGGCGGGGCTGGCCGCTGTCGCCACCCTGGCCAACCTGCGCCGGGAGCACCGGCTCTCCTCCGAGGGTCGATCGCCCTCACGGCGGCGCCACCGTGGACAATCGTCGGGGACGATCCTGATGGTGGCGGCGGCCGCCGGGACGTTGGCGGTCGGGCCGGGTGGCGACGATCTTGCTCTCCTCGGCGGGGCGGTGCTGGTGGGGCTGGTGGGGGTGCTGGCCGACCGGCGGGTGATCCGCCCGGGCGTCCGCCTTGGTGCCGAGGGGGCCGCCGGGGTCTTGGCCGTGCTCCTCGGCGTGGAGACGACGGTGACGGCCCTGGCCCTGGCTGACGCCCTGGTCGTGGTGGCCGTGGTGGTGGTGGCCATCGAAGCCACCCGGCTCCTGGATGCCGCTCCCCGGGTGGCGGCTGGGGTATTTGCACCGCTGGCGGTGGCCGTGTACCTGCTGGCCTGGCTCGGACCCAGCCCATCCCCGTCGGTGCTGGTGGCCACCCTGGCCGGGGCTGTGGCCGCCATGCTGGCGGTGGGCGTGACCCGGCCCTTCTGGCTCGGCGAGTCGGGGTGCCTCTTCACCGGCTTCGTGCTGGCCGGGGCCGTCCTCGGCCTGGAGACGGGGACGGCCCGCCCATCGAGCCTGCTGGTGGTGCTGCCGCTGCTCGCCATCCCCCTCTACAACCTGGCGGTCGTGGCCCTCGGTCGTCTCCGGCGTCGCCTGCCCCTCACCCAGCGCCGGCCCGACGGGATCGCCCACCGGCTCCGAGCCCGGGGCATGCCGTGGCGTTCGG
This sequence comes from Acidimicrobiales bacterium, assembly GCA_035553895.1. Lineage (GTDB taxonomy): Bacteria > Actinomycetota > Acidimicrobiia > Acidimicrobiales > CADCSY01 > JADDRA01. The sequence continues at coordinate 3,660 of DATMJI010000067.1, forward strand.
CCGTGCTCGTGCTGGCTGGTCTCCAGACCGCCGTCGGCGGGCTGGCCGTGGCCGCCGACGCGGGCTGGGTACCCCTCGCCACGGTGCCGGCGGCCGGCCTGGCGGCGATACTGGCGCTGTCGGTGCCGGCCGTGTCGAGCCGCAAGATCCACCGCCATGACCCCGCCGGCTGGTCGCAGACGACCCGCCTCGTGGCAGCAGCGGCGGTCGCCGCCGGGCTCATCCTCGTCGTGCCCGCCACCGTCGCTCTCGTCGCTGCCCGGGGCGGGATCCAGCGGGGCATCGCCAGCGCCGAGGCGGCCCTGCAGGCGGTGCGCCTGGGTGAGCTGGAGACGGCGCAGAGCGAACTGGCGCAGGCCCAGCGCGAGCTCTCGGCCGCCGAGCGCTCCCTCGGCAACCCCCTGACCTCGCCCGGCCTCGCCGTCCCGCTCGTCGGCCCTCACCTGGCCGCCGGACGGCGCTTGAGCGCCTCGGCCGCCGAGTTGGCGGCGACGGGAACCCTGGTGGCCGGAGGCCTGCCCCAGCAGCTGGTGGTCCGGGAGTCGGTGGTGCCCATCGAGGAGATCCGGGGACTCGAGCCGGAGCTGGTCAAGGGTGCGGCCGCCCTGCGTGGCGCCGAAGCGGAGATGGCCGAAGCCGACCTCACCTTCCTCCTGCCGCCGCTGCGGCGCCGGGCCGAGGATCTGGTGCAGGTGGTGACCGACTCGGCGGCGGATGCCGAGCTCGCCATCGAGGCGGTGGGGGTGCTGCCGGCGTTCTTCGGTGGCGAGGGCGAGCGTCGCTACTTCGTGGCCCTCCAAAACCCGGCCGAGCAGCGGGGATCCGGGGGCATCGTGGGCAACTTCGTTGAGCTCAGTGCCGTCGACGGGCGACTGGACCTCACCCGTACGGGGCGGGTGGCTGAGCTCAACTTCTTCGCAGGGAGGCCTCCTCCCCTCGACGTGGTGGGCTTGCCGTCGTATCTCCAGCGCTATGCCGCCAGCGACCGCCCTTTCGTCTGGCAGGACGCCACCCTCTCGCCCGACTTCCCCAGCGTGGCGACGGCCATCGAGGCGCTCTACCCCCGCTACGGCGGACAGGAGGTCGACGGCGTCATCAGCCTCGACCCGCTCGCCATCGCCGCCCTGCTCGAGCTCACCGGACCGGTCGCCGTGGCCGAGTGGCCCGAGCCCATCGATTCGACCAATGCCGCCGACATCCTCCTGCGCCAGCAGTACCTGCGCCTAGCGGACGAGGCGTTCTCCAACCTCGATCGCGTCGACTTCCTCGACTCGCTCGTCGCCGCCGTCTTCGAGCGCATCGAGCTGGGGGTGCTGCCCCCCCCGGCGCGCTTGGTGCGGACCCTCGGGCCTCTGGTGGACCAGGGGCGGATCCAGATCCACAGCCGGGTGCCCGCCGAGCAGTCCTTCATCGAACGCATCGGCGCCGACGGTGCCTTGCCTCCGGCGACCGCCGACGCACTGGCGCTGGTCACCAACAACTCGGTGGGGAACAAGATCGACATCTTCCTCCAGCGCTCCCTGTCCTACCGGGTGGCCTACGACCCCGAGACGGGCCAGGTGCGGGCCACCGCCGAGGTGCGGCTGCGCAACGATGCGCCATCCGGGGGCCTGCCCGACTACGTCATCGGGTCGTCAGGGCCGGTCAGCCCCCCTCCCGGGACCAACCGGATCTACCTGTCGCTCTACACCCCGCTGGACTTCGAGGGGGCGACGCTGGGTCCGGAGATCCTGGCCATGTCGACGACCCGGGAAAATGGGCGCAACGCCCACTCCGCCTTCGTGACCATCCCCCCCGGCGGGGAAGCGGTCGTGTCCGTCGAGCTGGCGGGGCAGGTGCCGGCCGGATCTTCCTACCGGCTCGACCTCGGCCACCAGCCCACCATCGTCCCCGACGACGTGACGGTGGCGGTGGAGGCCCCACCGGGATGGAAGGCCAGAGCCACGGAGGGTTTCGGGGCGACCGGCGCGGCGCCGGCGGTGTCGCTGCGGCCGGCGACGCCGCGCACCTTCACCGTCGAGTTCGCCGGGGGCTGACTCACAGGGAGCTGGCTTGGTCCCGGTCGCCCTCGTCGTCGAAGGGGATGTTGGCTTTGCGTCGGTCGCGGGCCCGCGAGATGAGGGTGGCCTTGCCGTTGGAAGCTGCGGGGGACTGAGCAGGGCTGTCGCCGCCGGCTTTGCCCGAGGGTGCCTCGCCGAAGCCGTAGTAGCCGTAGCCGTAGCCGAAGCCGTAGAGGTCCTCGGAATCGACGCCGTTGAGCACCGATCCGATGAGGGGGGCGTCGACCTGCTCGAGCAGCTCCACGCTGCGGTGGTACTCCTTCTTGGTGGTTCTGCCTGCCGTGCCCACCAAGATGGTGGCGTCGACCGCCCGGGACAAGACGATGGCGTCGGTGACCGGCAGCACCGGAGGGCTGTCGACCAACACGACATCGCACTCCGACTTGAGGGCCACCAGAACCTCGCCCGTGCGCCGGCTGGCCAGGAGCTCCGAGGGATTCGGAGGTGGCGGGCCCGAGGCCATAAGGGACAACCCGGATTGCCCGGGTACCGGCTGGAGGGCCGCCGACTGGGGAAGCTCGCCGAGCAGCACCGAGGTGAAGCCGATGGTGTTATCGAGGCCGAAGAACTCGTGGATGCGGGGACGGCGCAGGTCGCAGCACACCACGATCACCCGTTGGCCGGAGTTGGCCAGCGCCACGCCGAGGTTGGCCAGGGTGGTGGTCTTGCCCTCGGCGGCGTTGGGGCTGGTGAGCTGGATGACCTCGACCGGGTGGTCGAGGCCGATGAACTGCACCGAGGTGCGCAGCGAGCGATAGGCCTCTGCTGCGTGGGAGTTGGGTTGGACGAGGGAGACGACCTCGGGATGGGCCCGGTCCTTCCACGTTCCCACCAGCGGAACCAGAGCGAGGACGTTGAGGCCGCCCGTGGCCCTCTCGAGATCGTCCTTGTCCTTGACGGTGTCGTCGAGTTGCTCGCGCAGGAAAGCCAGGCCGACGCCGATCACCAGCCCCACCACCAGGGCGAGGATGGCGTTACGCAACGGTTTGGGCCGTACGGGCTCGTCGGGCGTACCGGCCTGGTTCACCACTTCGGCGCCGGCCTGCTGGGTGAGGTTGCGGGCCAGCTGCAGGTTGTCGAGCTGCTCGGAATAGCCCGAGCGCTGGGACTCCACTGTGGCTCGCTGGCTGGCGATCTCCTGGGCGATCCTCGATCGTTCGAGCTGCAGCTGCTGGCGCTCGGCGGCAGTGTTGCTGGCGGCGATACGCCCGTCGAGGTCGATGAGGGGGGCCTCGAGCTCGGCCAGGCGCCGCTCGGCGTCGTCCAACTCGACTTGTACCTGCTCGGCCGCCGCCAGCAGGTCGGCCACCTGCTGCTCCCGGCGAACCCTGACGTAGGCCTCGGCGTAGGTGTTGGCCACCCGGGTGGCCTCCTCGGCGTCGGTGTCCTCGGCCACCACGGCCACCACCGAGGTGTCGTTGACCGCCGACAGGGAGACGTCGGGCTCGAAGCCGAGCTCGCCGGCCGCCGCCTGGCGCACGGCGTTCGACTGCATCACCTCCAGCTCGGTGCCCACATCGACGGCCGCCTGGGGGGCGAGGATCTCGGTGGAAGTGCGCGGTTGGAGCAGCACTTTGGCGGTGGCCTGGAAGACCGGTGTCTGGACGAGGGAGTAGGCCGTGGCCAGCGCCACCGTGACCACGACGGCGATGCCGATGGTGAGCTTGCGACGCTGGAGCACGGCCAGGTAGTCGCGAAGGTCGACCTCGGGGGCATCAGCCTCGGCGATCACCCGCCCGAGCGTAGTGGGCCGCTCCGGGCCCCCGGCGATCCGATCAGCCCTGCCCGGAGCTCAACGCCCTGCGCCCTCTACCATGGCGCCCATGGGTTGGTGTCACGAGTTCGGCGTGGAGATCGAGCCGAGCTGTGCCCATCCCATGACCGCCCGCAGCTCGGACTGCGCCTGTCCCGAGTGCGGGACGGTGTGCCAGGGCCGCTTCGAGGGCGGCTGTGCGGCGGTGTGGCGCCGGGGCCCCCGCCTCGACGCCCCGGCCCGGCCATCGCGAGCGGTCGCCCACAAAGAGCTGAGGACCCGGGCCGGCGGCCACCAGCCCGGGGGCGACCAGGTGAACGGGAGCGCACCCCCAGCCACCCGGAACGGCTCACCGGCGGGACCCGACGAATCGGAACGGGTCCGGGAGGTCCAGGGGGCGCTGGCCAACCTGGCCGAGCAGGTGGCCCGCCAGACCCGGCATCTGGCAGTGCTGGAGGGCCACATCTCCGACCTTGGTCGGGTCCTCGGCCAACTCGGGGTGGAGGTCGACGAGCGCATCGGTCGCCTCGAGGCCACCGGCGCCGGGGTGCCGGTTCCTCCCCCCGAGGGGTAGCCGTTCGCTAGGTTGGGATCATCTCCCAAAAACTTTCCGGAACTTTTCAGTATCAGCGCCGCCGGACCGTGCTCCCCAGGAGTATGGACAAGCTGGGTTTTGGCGAGCGGGCCCGGGAACCCGATCGGACACCGCCCCATCTCCGCCTCGGCCTGGCGCTCATCGAAGCCGACCGGCCTGAAGAGGCGAGGCTGGCCCTCCAGGGGGCGTCGGCCGTGGCCCTGCGGGGCCACGGCCCCACCAGCGATCCCCTCTACCACTGGGCCCTGGCCTGCTCGTCGTGGCTGGTCGGGCGCTGGGACGAGGCGCTGATCGAGGTCGAACAGGGCCTGGCGGCGGCCGAGTCGCGGGCCATGACCGTCCACGGCGCCCCCATGGCCGGGGTGGGCATCATGGTGGCCGTCCACCGCGACGACCTGGCCGGTGGCTGGCGCCTGCTGGAGCGGGTACAGCAGCGCTTCGCCGCCCGGTCGGTGTCCGACCTGTGGTTCCGGGGAGCCGAGGCCCTGCTGGTGGAGGCCGAGGGCCGACCCCAGGTCGCCCTGGATCTGCTGGCCGACGCCTGGGATCAGGCCCGGCCCTTTACCCATGCCAGCGCCGACCGGGTGTTCGGGCCCGCCCTGGTGCGCCTGGCCCTGCGGTCCCCCGACTGCGAGCTGGCCCGGTCGGTCGCCGACGAGGTGGCGATCCGGGCCCAGGAGCTGGCCGGAGCCGGGCCCCGGGGCGCGGCGCTGCGCTGTCTGGGCATGTTCGACGAAGACGCCGCCCTCTTAGAGGAGGCGGTGGCCACCTTGCGCCCGGCCGGTCGCCCCTTCGAGTTCGCCGGCGCCTGCGAACAGGCATCGGCGTGGCTCGCTCGGGCCGGGGCCCGGCAGCGCTCCCAGTCGCTCTTCGCCCACGCCCTCACCGCCTACCGCTCGCTGGGGGCGGCCCGGGACATCGAGCGGATGCTGGCCGGCCGGGCCCGGTGGGGAGAGGCGATCCCCTTGGCCCACCACCGCCGGGCCGAGAGGCAACCGGCCGTGGCCGCCCGGACACGGCTGCAACCCAGCGCCTGGTAGCCCGGCTCGACGACCGTGAACCGCCACAGAACCACGTCCCCCTTCCCCTCCCAGGGCCCGCTGGCGCCCGACCAGGTCACCGGGCGCGACGACCTGGTCGCCCTCGTGGCCAAGCACCTGGCCGAGCGCCGACCGGTGGCCGTGGTCGGACCCCGCGGCTACGGCAAGACCAGCCTGTTGCGGCGGGTCCAGCGCGACCTCGACGACGCCGGCATCGCCCCGGTGTGGATCGACCTCTACGCCTTGACCTCGATGATCGATCTGGCCGCGCGCATCGACGAGGGCCTGGTCGGCATCCGGGGGGCGCTCGGGCCGGTGGTCGAGCGCATGGCCGCCGGTGCCTTCCTGCGCCTGGGCGGGGTCGCCCTCGAGCAGCGCCGGGCCGGGCGCCGGCGCCCGGATCCGGCCCGCACGGTGGCGTCCCAGCTCACGGTCCTGGCCCGGGCCGGCAGCGAGGACCCCGTGGCGGTGGTCCTCGACGAGATGGCCTACCTCGAGCGGGTCGAGGGGGCGCCGGCCCTGGTCCGCCACGGCCTGGGCGACCAGCGCCGGGAGCTGGCCGTGGCCGTGACCGCCACCCACGCCTGCGACGTGCGGGTCCTCTTCGGCGACCCGGGCGGGGCCGGGGGCGAGGCGGTCGAGGTCATCGAGGTGGCGGCGCTGGCGCCGGAGGTGGTGATCGAGCTGGTGGTCGAGGGCTTCGACCGCAGCGGCCGCCGGCCCGGGCCCCTCCCCGAGCGGGTCGCCGAGCTCGCCGGCGGCCACCCCCGGCGCACCATGCAGCTGGCGGACGCGGCGTGGCGCCGCACCCCGCCCGGCGGGCAGGCCACGGCCCAGACATGGGACGACACCGTCGAGTCGACCCGGCGGGCGGTGGCCGGCGACCTCGAGTGGCTCTACAGCACCCTGAGCCCCGGCCAGCAGAAGGTCCTGCGGTCGCTGGCCCACCACGGCACCGTCTACGGCACGGGGGCCCGGCTCCACGACCTGGCCAAAGGCACGGCCACCGAGGCCCGCCGGGCCCTGGAGGCCCAGGGCCACCTGGTGCGCAGGGGGACGGGGTGCAGCCTGGTCGATCCCCTCTTCGCCGACTGGATCCGCCAGCGCTTCCCCCTCTGACCCGAGCGTGGTGGCCGCCACGGCATCGGCGGCCGGCGGCCGGCGCCGAGGTATCCCTGAAATGGTCGCCAGCCCCGGGCTAGGGTCGCGCCGGCCGGATCTGGCGCACATCGAAGGGCCCGAGCATGGGAGGAAGCGGACGGACGGTTGCCGCCCGGCGCCCCAGAGACGCGGCGCTGGTGGTCGTCCTCCTGGCGGTGGCGGCCGGCGCCTGCAGCCGCTCACCGGCGGTCGTGGGGATCGACGACACGCTGGGCCCGCCGGCCGCCGGGGGGCAGGTCACCTTCGCCGCCGAGCAGGAGCCCACCGGCTGGAATAACGCCACCGCCACCGACGCCTCCCTGGCGACCGGGCTCCTCGTGGACAATGTCTACCCCAGCGCCTTCGTGCAGACGCCCGAGCTGGAACTGGTCATGAACGAGGACCTCCTGGTCAGCGCCGAGCAGGTGAGCGACCAGCCCCAGGTGGTGGAGTACCGCATCCGCGACGACGCCACCTGGTCGGATGGGACGCCGATCACCGCCGCCGACTTCGCCTACGCCTGGCGCCAGCAGAACGGGTCCGATCCGGCCACCGACGTGGCCTCGACCCTCGGCTACGACCGCATCGCCTCGGTGGAGGGATCCGAGGAGGACAAGGTGGTCACCGTCACCTTCGCCCAGCCCTACGGCGAGTGGCGGTCGCTGTTCGCCCAGCTCCTGGCCGCCCACGTGATGGAGGCGCTGCCCGGCGGTTGGAACGACGGCCTGGACGGTGCCAACCTGCCACCCTTCTCGGGCGGCCCGTTCGCCCTGGCCGACTACGTCCCGGGCGAGAGCGTGCGCCTGGTGCGCAACCAGGCGTGGTGGGGCGAGCCGCCGCTGCTCGACGCCGTGGTGGTCCGCTTCGGGATCGAGGCCGGCGCCCTGCCCCAGGCCATGGCCAACGGGGAGATTGACGTGGCGTCGCCCAGCCCCCAGATCGACCTGGTGCGCCGCTTCGCCGAACTGGCCCCCGAGATCACCAGCCTGACCGACTTCGGCCTGTCCTACGAGCACCTCGACCTCAACGTGGACAACCCCTTCCTGGCCATGCCCGAGGTGCGGGAGGCGATCGCCCTCGGCCTGGACCGCAGCGCCCTGGTGGAGGCCACCATCGCCCAGGTGGACGAGCGGGCCGAGCGGCTCGACAACCGGATCTGGCTCACCGGCCAGCCGGCCTACGAGGCCCACGGCGAGCGCTACGCCGACGGCGACGTCGCCGGGGCCCGGCGCCTGCTCGAGGAGGCCGGCTTCGTCGAGGGCGACGGCGGCGTGTACCACCGGGACGGGGAGCCGCTGGCGCTGCGGATCTCCACCACCGGCGGGGACCGCCTCCGGGAGAGCACCCAGCTGGTCATCGTCGAGCAGCTGGCCGACGTGGGCATCGACGTCACCGTCGACAACCGCGACGGCTTGGCGGTGTTCGAGAAGTTCTTTCCCTCCTCGGGTGACCCGGCCGACCGCGACTTCGACCTTGCCCTCTTCGCCTGGTCGGGGAGCCCCTTCCCGAGCGATGCCGCCCCCCTCTACGCCGAGGGATCGGGCCAGAACCTGATGGGCTACGCCAACCCCGAGGTCGACGCCCTCTTCGCCGAGGCCCTGGCGGAGACCGACAGCGACGCCCGCGACGCCCTCTACAACCGCATCGACGAGGTGTTGTGGGACGACCTGCCGACCATCCCCCTCTACACCAAGCCGATCCTGCTGGCCGCCCGGTCCTCGGTCGCCAGCGTGATGGCCAACCCCACCAGCCGGGGCCCGCTGTGGAACGCCGAGGAATGGGGCTTGCGGGAAGGGTGACGGGCCCGCCAGGGGGCCGTCCGCGGTGATCGCCGTGGTCGGGCGCCGGGCGGCCACGGCGGTGCTGGTGCTGGTGCTCACCTCGGTGCTGGTGCACGGGCTGGTCAGCGCCCAGGGCGATCCCCTGGCCAGCCTGCGCCAGCGCGACCCCCCGGTGGCGGCCGAGGTCATCGAGCAACGCCGCCGGGAGCTGGGCCTGGACCGCCCCGCCCCCGAGCGCTACCTGGCGTGGCTGGGCAGTGCCCTCCAGGGCGACCTCGGCGAGGACCTGCAGGGCCGGCCGGTGGCCCCCCGGGTGGGGCGCCACCTGCTGGTCACCCTGCGCCTGGTGGTGGCGGCGGTCACCCTGGCCCTAGTGGCGGCAGTGGTGGCGGGGACCTACAGCGCCGCCCGCCAGCACTCGGTGGCTGACCACCTGATCACTGTCGCCTCCTTCGTGATGCTGTCGACCCCGGCGTTCTGGCTGGCCACGCTGCTCAAGGAGCACGTGGCCCTGCCCGTCAACCGGGCCCTCGGGTTCCCGGCCATCTCCACCGTGGGCTCCCAGACGCCGAACCTGGCCGGGGGCTGGTGGACCGGCCTGGCCGACCAGCTGGGCCACCTCGTCCTGCCGGCGCTGGCCCTGGCCCTGGTGCTGTTCGCCTCCTGGAGCCGCTTCCAGCGTTCGGCCGTGCTCGACGTGCTGGCCGCCGACCACGTGCGCCTGGCCCGGGCCACCGGCACCGGGGGGCGCCGGGTGCTGGTCCACCACGTCGTGCGCAACTCGCTGGCGCCGTTGACCTCGGTGGTGGCCGTGGACCTCTCGGTGGTGGTGGGCGGTGCCGTCCTCGTCGAGAAGGTCTTCGCCTGGCGGGGCATGGGCACGCTGCTGGTCGAGGGGGTGAGCGGGCGCGACCCCAACCTCGTCCTCGGCTGGCTCATGGTCTCGGGGGTGGTGGTGGTGGCTGCCAGCCTGGTCGCTGATGTCCTCTATGCGGTGATCGATCCCCGGGTCCGCCGTGGGTGAGCGGGCGC
>DATMJI010000068.1:0-18790 GCA_035553895.1 Acidimicrobiales bacterium
CCGTGCACACAAAGGTGGCGGGGAGGGCGGGGGCCGATGAGCCGGTTGACGCCCGAGAACGTGGAACTGGCCCGGACCATCATCGGCCGCTACCCCCGGAGCCGATCGGCGCTGATCCCCCTGTTGCACGTGGCCCAGGAGCAAGACGGTTGGGTCAGCCCCGACGGGATGGAGCACATCGCCGAGCTCCTCGGGCTCACCCCCTCCGAGGTGCTGGGCACGGCCAGCTTCTACGGCATGTTCAAGCGCCAGCCGGTCGGCCGCTACGTGGTGAGCGTGTGCACCAACATCTCGTGCATCCTCCTCGGGGGCGAGGAGCTGCTCGAGCACTGCGAGGAGCGCCTCGGGATCAAGGCCGGGGCCACTACCGCCGACGGCACCTTCACCCTCGACGACGTGGAGTGCATCGCCGCCTGCTCCGACGCCCCCTGCCTGCAGGTGAACTACCGCTACTTCCTCAACGTCACCCACGACCAGGTCGACGCCCTCTTCGACGACCTGCGGGCGGGCCGGCGGGGCGACGAGATCCCCCCCCACGGCACCCTCACCCGGGTCCGCCAGCAGGTGGCGGCCGAGCGCTGGTCGGGCCACGGAGGCGACGAGCTGGTCGTGCCCCCGGGCCAGGTGCGCTGATGGCGGTCAGCGACGCCGCCCCCATCATCTCCACCCGCTTCGGCCTGAGCGACGGCCACACCCTCGACGGCTACCGGCGCACCGGCGGCTACACGGCCCTGCCCAAGGCCCTGGGCATGGGGCCCGACGCCGTGCTGGACGAGGTCAAGGCGGCGGTGGTGCAGGGCCGGGGCGGCGCCGGCTTCCCCGCCGGGGCCAAGTGGTCGTTCCTGCCCAAGGACATCTTCCCCCGCTACTTCGTGGTCAACGGCGACGAGAGCGAGCCTGGCACCTGCAAGGACCGCCCCCTCATGGAGCATGATCCCCACCAGCTGATCGAGGGTCTGGTCATCTCCTGTTTCGCCGTGCGGGCGGCCCAGGCCTTCATCTACGTGCGGGGGGAGATGGCCCTGGCCCAGGAGCGCATCGCCCTGGCCCTCAACGAGGCCTACGCCGCCGGGCTGGTGGGCCGCGACATCCTCGGCTCGGGGTGGTCGCTCGACATCGTGTTGCACTGGGGGGCGGGCGCCTACATCGTGGGGGAGGAGACCGCCCTCATCGAGAGCCTGGAGGGCCAGCGGGGCATGCCCCGCCTCAAGCCCCCCTTCTTCCCCGCGGCCAAGGGCCTCTACCTCCAGCCCACGGTGGTCAACAACGTCGAGACGTTGTCCAACATCCCCTGGATCATCACCAACGGCGGGGCCGCCTTCGCCGCCCTCGGCACCGAGAAGGCACCGGGCATGCGCCTGTTCGCCCTCTCCGGCCACGTGCGCCGACCCGGCGTCTACGAGGTGGAGATGGGCACCACCACCTACCGCGACCTGGTGGAGGCCCCGGTGTACGGGGGCGGCATGCGCCACGGCAACGCCCTCAAGGCCTTCATCCCCGGCGGGGGCTCGGCACCGTGGTTCTACCCCGAGCAGCTCGATCTGCCTCTCGACGCCAGCGTCATCGGCCCGGCCGGTTCGATGATGGGCTCCGGTGCCGTGGTGATCATGGACGAGACCACCTGCGCGGTGCGGGCCGCCTGGCGCCTGGTGCGCTTCTTCGCCCATGAGTCCTGCGGCAAGTGCACCCCGTGCCGGGAGGGCGGGGCCTGGCTGGAGAAGGTGCTGCGGCGCATCCTCGACGGCCACGGCCGGGAGGACGACCTCGAGCTGCTCCTCGACGTGGGGGACAACATCAGCCCCGGGCCCTTCCCCCGCCCCGCTTTCGGGGGCGAGGACGCCGTGGCCTTCCCCTACAAGCAGACGACCATCTGCCCCCTGGGTCCGTCGGCGGTGTCGCCCGTGTACTCCTCCATCCTGCGCTTCCGCGACGAGTACCTCCGCCACATCAAAGACGGTGGCTGTGCCAGCCACCGCTCTGGCGATCTGGCAGCAGAAGTGGTCGGGAATCCGACCAGTCCTGCTGCCAAAAGGGGGCCGGGCGGCGATGGCTGAGACTGAGACCGACCAGCAGGAGAAGACCACCGTCACCGTCACCGTCGACGGGCGGGCCATCGAGGCCCGGCCCGGCGAGCTGGTGATCGCCGCCGCCGAGCGCCACGGGGTCTACATCCCCCGCTTCTGCTACCACCCCCGCATGCGGCCGGTGGGCATGTGCCGGATGTGCATCGTGGAGATCGACAGCGGCCGGGGCCCGGCCCTCCAGCCCTCGTGCATGGTGCCGGTGGCCGAGGGCATGACCGTCGACACCGAGTCGGCCCGCACCAAGAAGGCCCAGGACGGGGTGCTCGAGTTCCTGCTCATCAACCACCCCCTCGACTGCCCGGTCTGCGACAAGGGCGGGGAGTGCCCGCTGCAGGATCAGACCCTGGCCTTCGGGCCCGGCGAGAGCCGCTTCATCGAGGAGAAGCGCCACTTCGAAAAGCCCATCCCCATCAGCGACCTGGTCTACCTCGACCGGGAGCGCTGCATCCTCTGCGACCGCTGCACCCGCTTCGCCGCCGAGGTGGCCGGCGACCCCCTGATCTCGTTCATCGACCGGGGCAACCACACCCAGGTCAACACCTTCCCCGACGATCCCTTCGCCTCCTACTTCAGCGGCAACACCGTGCAGATCTGCCCGGTCGGGGCCCTCCTGGCCAAGCCCTACCGCTTCCGGGCCCGGCCCTGGGACCTCGACCAGGTCGAGTCCACCTGCACCGCCTGCTCGGTGGGGTGCCGTATCGCCCTCCAGTCGTCGTCCAACCGCCTGGTGCGCAAGCTCGGCGTCGACGTCGACCCGGTGAACTGGGGATGGCTGTGCGACAAGGGCCGGTTCGACTTCGAGGCGGTGGGCAGCGACGCCCGCCTCGGCCAGCCGCTGGTGCGGGAGGCGGGCAAGGAAGACCTGGTGCCCACCTCGTGGGCGGAGGCGCTGGCGGCGGCCGCCGACGGCATCACCCGGGCCAAGACGAGTCGGGGCCCCGAGTCGATCGCCGTGCTCGGTGGCGCCCGGGGCACCAACGAGGATGCCTACGCCTGGTCGAAGCTGGCCCGGTCGGTGCTGGGCACCAACTCCGTCGACGCCCAGCTCGACGACGGGCTGCCCGCTGAAGCGGTGGTGGGCTTGCCCCGGGCCACCATCGACCAGGCATGCTCCGCCGCCACGGTGGTGCTCCTCGCTCCCGATCTCAAAGAAGAGCTGCCCGTGCTTTACCTGCGGCTGCGCCAGGCGGTGATCGAGGGGCATACCCGGGTGGTGGAGCTGAGCCCGGTGGAGACGGGCATGACCCGCTACGCCGCCGCCTCCCTGCGCTACCGGCCGGGCGAGGCGGCGGCCCTGGTGCGGGCCCTGGTGGGGGGCGAGCCCGGCGCCGACGGCAACGAGCGCTCGGCGGCCGAGACCCGAGCGGCCGAGCTGCTGGCCGGCGACTCGCTGGTGTGCGTGCTGGGCCGGCCCTCGCTGGCCGAGCCGGCCCAGGGCACCATCGATGCCGCCGCCGCCCTGCTCGAGGCCCGGCCCGGCATCAGCTTCTTGAGCGCCCTGCGCCGGGGCAACGTCGCCGGAGCCCTCGACATGGGCCTGGCCCCGGGCCTGCTGCCGGGCCGGGTGGCGCTCGACGCCGGCCGGGCCTGGTTCGCCCAGGCGTGGGGCGGCGTGGCCACCGGCCCCGGGCTCGACGCCCGGGGGATGCTGGAGGCGGCGGCCGAGGGCCGGGTGGGCTGCCTCATCCTCCTCGGTGCCGATCCCCTCGACGACTTCCCCGACCGCGACCTGGCCCGCCGGGCCATGGTGGGCGCCGGCTACGTCATCGCCGTCGACTGTTTCCTCACCGACTCCACCCGGCGGGCCGACGTGGTGCTGCCGGCGGCCGCCTTCGGGGAGAAGGCCGGTACCACCACCAACGTGGAGGGCCGGGTCAGCCGCATCCACCAGAAGGTCACCGCCCCCGGGACGTCCCGGGCCGACTGGATGATCGCCGCCGAGCTGGCCTTCCGCCTCGGCGGCGACCTCGGCCTCGACTCGGTGGAGGCCATCTGGGACGAGGTCGAGCGGCTGGCCCCCTCGCACCGGGGGATCACCCGGGCCCGCCTGGCGGCGGCCGAGGGTCTCGACGGCATCGTGGCCGGCACCGTCGAGGACGCCCCCCGGCCCGAGGCCCGGCCCAGCATGTCCCAGACCGACGCCCCCGGCATCGCCGGGTCGCCGGTCCACACCCGGGCCGACCGGGTGGCCACCACCGCCATGGACGGCGGTGCGCCCGGTGACGGCCCGGCTACCGAGGTGCCGGCCGCCCCGCCGCCGCCGGTACTGGTGTGGCGCTCCGGCGCCGATCGCCGGCCGCCGCCGCCGCTCGACCGCTACTCCCTGCGGCTGGTGTCGAGCCGGCGCCTCTACGACGACGGCACCTTCGTCCACCACTCGCCGTCGCTGGCCCCGCTGGCCCCCGGCGCTCGCTTGCGGGTCAACCCCAGCGACCTGCGCCCCCTCGGGGTGGGCAGCGGCACCCGCCTGCAGGTCACCAGCAGCCGGGGCCGGGTGGTGCTCGAGGCGGTGGCCGACCCGGGGGTGCCCCCGGGCAGTGTCGCGGTGGCCTTCAACCAGCCGGGGCCGGGAGCGGCCGACCTCATCGACGGCGGGAAGCCCGTGACCGAGGTCCGCCTGGAGACCATCTCCACCTCGGGAGGCGCCGGTGCGGCGAACCCGGAGGCCCGCCCATGAGTGGAGACCCCCTCTTCGCCGGGGGCTTCGACTGGGTCGTGATCGCCTTCGTGGTGGCCAAGGCCCTCATCGGCTTCACCATCGTCATGGTGGGCGTCATCTTCATGATCTGGTTCGAGCGCAAGGTGGTGGCCGACATGCAGAACCGCATCGGCCCCAACCGGGCCGGCAAGTGGGGGCTCGCCCAGACCCTGGCCGACGGCATCAAGCTCATCTTCAAAGAGGATCTCAAGCCCGAGCGGGCCGACAAGGTGGTGTTCCGCCTGGCGCCCTACCTCTCGGTGGTCCCTGCCTTCTTGACCTTCACCATCGTGCCCATCGGCGGCGTCTTCAGCGGCGGCAACGACGGCGCCATCGAGATCTTCGGCCGGCGGACCTGGATGCAGGTGGCTGATCCCCCCATCGGCGTGCTGTTCCTGCTGGCCATGTCGTCGATCGCCGTGTACGGCATCATGCTGGCGGGGTGGGCCTCGGGTTCGAAGTATCCCCTACTGGGCTCGGTGCGGGCCTCGGCCCAGATGGTCAGCTACGAGGCGGCGCTGGGGTTGTCGGTGGTGGCGGTGGTGCTCATCAGCGGATCGCTGTCGACCCACGACATCGTGGCCGCCCAGGCCGGCAGCATCGCCAACTGGAACCTCATCGCCACCGCCGGGATCCCCTTCGCCATCTTCTGCGTGGCCGCCACCGCCGAGCTCAACCGCCCCCCCTTCGACCTGGTGGAGGCCGAGCAGGAGCTGGTGGGAGGCTTCCACACCGAGTACTCCTCCATGCGCTTCGGCATGTTCTACCTGGCCGAGTTCATGAACACCATCACCATGTCGGCCATCATCGTCACCCTCTTCCTCGGCGGTCCGGCCGGACCGGTGCTCTTCGGCCCGGACATCATCTGGGGCACCCTGTGGTTCACCGTCAAGCTGCTGGTCTTCCTCTTCACCTTCGTGTGGCTGCGGGCCACGCTGCCCCGCTACCGCTACGACCAGCTCATGGACCTCGGGTGGAAGCGCCTCATCCCCCTGGCGCTCGGCTGGCTGCTGGTGATCGGCACCATCAGCGTGGGCCGTGACGCCGGCTGGAGCCGGGTGCTCACCCTGGGCGGCGCCTTCGCCGTGGGGGTGGTCGCCTGGGCCGGCCTGGCCGGGGCCATGCGGACCTCCCGGCTGCGGGGCGCCGAAGACCACTATGGCGAGATGACCACGACCAGCGAGGTGGTGTAGTGGGCTACACCGAGGGCTTCTGGGTCACCCTGAAGCAGATCTTCCAGCCCCGGATCACCGGCGAGTACCCCCGGGAGAAGCGGCCCAAGCCGTTGCGCCTGCACGGCCGCCACGTCCTCAACCGCTACGAGGACGGCATGGAGAAGTGCATCGGCTGCGAGCTGTGCGCCGGCGTGTGCCCGGCGCGCTGCATCTACGTCCGGGGGGCCGACAACCCCCCCGAGGCGCCGGTCTCGCCCGGGGAGCGCTGGGGCTTCATCTACGAGATCAACTACCTGCGCTGCATCCACTGCGACCTGTGCGTGGAGGCCTGTCCCACCGAGGCCATCACCGAGTCGAAGCTCTTCGAGTTCTCCTTCACCAACCGGGCCGACGCCATCTACACCCGCTCGGAGCTGCTGGTGGGCGAGGACGGCAAGCCCCAGAAGCTGCCGTGGGAGGACTGGCGCGACGGCGACGACCAGCACACCTCGGCGTGGATGCGGGCCACCGCCCCGAGCGGGCGGGCCGACTACGAGGGGCGGGTGGCATGGTCGGGTGAGCTCGGCTACGGCGTGCGCGCCCCGGAGACGGGCCAGAGCAAGGACCCCGACCTGGCCCCGCCGGTCGACGCCGTGGCCCACGGCGGCTCGCCCTACGCCGGCAGCGACACCGCCCCCGGGGAGCGGGCCAGCGATCACGACCCGGCGGGACCGCGGGCCCGCGGGGGCGCGGCGTGATCATCGACACCGCCGTGTTCATCGTGGCCGCCCTGGTCATCCTGGTCGGGGCCCTGGGGGTCATCTTCTCCCGCAACCCGGTGCACTCGGCCCTCATGCTGGTCATGACCCTCTTCGGCGTGGCCGTGCTCTTCGTGGCCCAAGAGGCCCACTTCCTCGCCGCCGTGCAGGTGATCGTCTACGCCGGGGCCATCGTGGTGCTGTTCTTGTTCGTGATCATGCTCCTGGGTGTCGACACCGCCGAGAACCTGTCCACCGATCCCCTGGGGGGCCAGCGGCCGGCGGCCGGCGTGGTGGCGGTGGCCGCCGTGGGCCTGCTCGCCGTGCTGGCCGTGCGCGCCGTGCAGGTGAGCACCGGAGCCCAGTCGCTCTCGCTGCCCCTCGACTCGGGCCGCTCCAACATCTCGGTGCTGGCCGAGGTCCTGTTCACCGACTACGTCTACGCCTTCGAGGTCACCTCGGTGTTGCTGGTCATCGCCGTGGTCGGCGCCGTGGTCATGGCCCGCCGCCCCCGGCCGGCGCCTGAGGACCCTGCCGCCGGCCCGGCCGAGGTGGAGGCAGGTACCACCGAGGCGGCCGCGGAGCAGGCATGACCGTCGACGCCACCTGGTACCTGGTGCTCTCGGCCATGCTCTTCACCATCGGCGCCTGCGGCCTGCTGGTGCGGCGCAACCCCCTGGTGATGTTCATGTGCGTGGAGCTCATGCTCAACGCCGTCAACCTCACCTTCGTCACCTTCTCCAACGTCCTCAACGACGTGTCGGGCCAGGTGGTGGTGTTCTTCGTCCTGGTGGTGGCGGCCGCCGAGGTGGTCGTCGGCCTCGGCATCATCGTGGCCATCCTCCGGCGCCGCCCCAACGCCACCGCCGACGACGTCTCCCTGCTCCGGGGCTGAGCTCCCCGGCGCAGCGCTTCCCGGCGCAGCGCTTCTCGGCGCGAAACGGCCCCGATATGGGCGTCCGATCGCGCCGAGAACGGGTGGGGGGGCGGCCCGAGGGCTAGCGTGGCCCGCCGTGACGAGCCGCACCCTGGTCATCTGCAAACCTGACGCTGTCGAGCGGGGGTTGGCCGGCGAGATCGTGGCCCGCCTGGAGCGCAAGGGCCTGCGCCTGGTGGCCGCCGAGCTGCGGACCATCGACGAGGCCACCGCCGGGCGCCACTACGCCGAGCACCAGGCCAAGCCCTTCTACGGGGAGCTGGTGTCCTTCATCACCGGCGGGCCCTGCCTGCTGGTGGTGGCCGAGAGCTCCGAGGCCGACACCTGGCAGATGGTGCGCACCTTGATGGGGACCACCGACCCGGCCCAGTCGCCGCCGGGCACCATCCGGGGCGACTACGGCGTGCGCCTGCGCGACAACCTGGTGCACGGCTCCGACAGCCAGGCGTCGGCCGATCGGGAGATCGCCCTGTTCTTCCCCGACCTGGCCTGAGTCGCCCGCCGGCCGCTCGGTCGGCCGCTAGGGCCAGGGCCAGGGCCTTGTCGAAGTCGACGCCCGGCCCCAGCCCCATGGACCGGGTTTCCAGCCGGCAGGGACGGCACCCGCCCAGGTCATCTTACGGAGCTACACTTGCCAGTATGACCACCTCCCGGGTCACGGTCACCCTTCCGAGCGATCTGCACCAGGCCGCCCAGCAAGCGGCGGCGAGCGCCCGTCTGCCGTTCTCCGCCGTGGTGTCGGATGCGCTGGCCGCGTGGGTTCGAGGCCAGTTGGTCGACGAGTGGCTCGCCGAGCACCAGTCGGCTCATGGAACGTTCGACGAAGATGAGCTGCGGGCGCTGGCGGAGGAGGCAGGGGTGCCCTACGTCGCCGGGGGGCGGAAGGGGTCTCCGGGGTGAACCTCGTCCTCGACGCTGGTGCGTTGATCGCCATCGATCGGGATGATCGCCGCGTGGCCGGGCTTCTCGAGCTCGGCCGGCGGGTGGCGGCCCGCCTGGTCACGACCTCGCCCGTGGTCGGGCAGGCGTGGCGGGAGGGTGCCCATCAGGTCCGACTGGCCCGGGCGCTGGCGATGATCGACGTGCGGCCGGTCGGGCTTCCCGACGCCAAGGACGCTGGCGCCCTGCTCGGTGCCGCAGGGTGCTCGGATGTCGTCGATGCCCTCGTGGCGCTGCTCGCCTTGCCCGGCGATCAGGTGCTCACCAGCGACCCGGGTGACCTCGTCCATCTCCTGGAGGCCCGCCACGTCGACGTCCGCATCGTCACCGTCTGATCCCTCCCTCCGCCCGGCTTGTGGCCGGCGGGGCGGGCCCGTAGCCTGACCCCCAACGCCCTCCCGGTACCGGAGGCAAGTCGACATGTCCGACAACCCACTCTCCAACATCATGGGCCGCGACATGGCGGTCGACCTCGGCACGGCCAACACGTTGATCTACGTGCGGGGCCGGGGCATCGTCCTCAACGAGCCCTCGGTGGTGGCCATCAACATCAAGGACGGCCGCCCCGTGGCCGTCGGCACCGAGGCCAAGCGCATGCTCGGGCGCACGCCCAGCCACATCCAGGCCGTGCGCCCCCTCAAGGACGGCGTCATCGCCGACTTCGAGATCTGCGAGAAGATGCTGCGGTACTTCATCCACAAGGTGCACCAGCGCCGGTGGGTCAAGCCCCGGATGGTCATCTGCGTCCCCTCGGGCATCACCGGGGTCGAGCAGCGGGCGGTGCAGGAGGCAGCCGAGTTCGCCGGCGCCCGCAAACCCGCCTACATCATCGAAGAGCCCATGGCGGCGGCCATCGGCGCCGGCCTGCCCGTCCAGGAGCCCACCGGCAACATGATCGTCGACATCGGCGGCGGCACCACCGAGGTGGCGGTCATCTCATTGGGCGGCATCGTGGCCAGCCAGTCGGCCCGGGTGGGTGGTGACGAGCTCGACGACGCCATCCTCCAGTACATCAAGAAGGAGTACAGCGTCGCCCTCGGCGAGCGCACGGCCGAGGAGGTCAAGATCACCCTGGGGTCGGCCTGGCCGCTGGAGGAGGAGCTGACGGCGGAGATCCGGGGCCGGGATCTGGTCACCGGGCTGCCCAAGACCATCCTCACCTCCACCAGCGAGATCCGCGAGGCCCTGGAAGAGCCGGTGTCGTCGATCGTCGACGCCGTGAAGGTCACCCTGGACAAGACCCCTCCGGAACTGGCGGCCGACATCATGGAGGGCGGGATCGTGCTCACCGGTGGCGGCGCCTTGCTGCTCGGGCTCACCGAGCGCCTGCAGGCGGAGACGGGCATGCCCATCAGGGTCGCCGACAACCCCCTGCAGTCCGTGGCCATCGGCTCGGGCCAGTCCCTGGAGGAGTTCGAGGCGCTCAAGGGCGTCCTCTTTTCTTCGAACCAGCACTGACCTCCCGAGGTGGCACTCTCTCGCCGGGGCGGACGCTCCCGCTTCACGCTGATCTTGTTGATCTTGACCTCGATCACCGTGATCACCCTCGACTTCCGGGGCGACGGCGCCGGGCTCATCGGATCGGTGCGTGACGGCGCCGCCGACGCCCTGGCCCCGGTACGGGACTTCGCCGCCAACACCCTCGACCCCGTGGGCGACGCCCTCGAAGGGGTCACCGGCTACGGCGATCTGGAGGCAGAGAACGCCGAGCTGCGGGCCCGCATCGCCGAGCTGGAGGGTGCCGCCCTCCTCGACGAGGGGGCCGAGCGGGAGCTGGCCGAGGCCCAGCGGCTGCTCGATCTCGACGTCGCCGGCGACATCCCCCGGGTGGCGGCCCGGGTGGTCTCGACCCCGGTGTCGAACTTCGAGCAGACCATCGAGCTCGACCAGGGCAGCGACGACGGGGTGGCGGTGGACATGCCCGTGGTCTCGGGCGCCGGCCTGGTCGGGCGGGTCGTGGGCGTCACCGGTCGCCGCTCGACGGTGCGCCTCATCACCGATCCGGCTTCGGCCGTCGGTGTGCGCCTGGCGCGCTCCTCGGAGGTGGCGGTGGCCGAGGGCGAGGGTCCCGAGCGCCTCCTGTCGCTGAGCTTCGTCGATCCCGACGCCGACGTCAGCGTGCTGGAGCTGGTGATCACCAGCGGCCTGGACAACAGCGTCTTCCCCCCCGGCATCCCCGTGGGCCGAGTGGCGGTGAGCGAACCGGCACCGGGCCAGCTGGAGCGCAGTGTCGAGGTGCGCCCGGTGGCCGACCTCGCCCGCCTGCGCCTGGTCTCCGTGCTGCAGACGGGGCATAGGTCCCGGTGACCACTGCCGTCCGCCTCCCTCCGGTGCTGCTCGGCGCCGTGATCGTCCACACCGCCGTAGCCCCCCAGCTCCGCCTCTTCGGCGTGTCGGCTGATCTGCTCCTGCTGTTCGCCATCGCCGCCGGGATCGCCACCGGTGCCGACCGGGGGGCGGCGGTGGGCTTCGGTGCCGGCCTGCTGGCCGACTGCTTCCTGCAGACCCCCTTCGGCCTCTCCGCCCTCACCTACAGCCTCATCGCCTACGGGGTGGGTTCGTTCCAGTCGACGATCCTGCACACCGGCCGGTGGATCCCGATGCTCACCACCCTGGTGGCCAGTGCCCTCGGTGTCGCCCTGTTCTCGGTGAGCGGCCTGGTGCTGGGAGAAGAACATCTGCTCTCGACCCGCCTGGTCACCGTGGCCGCCGTTGTCGCCGTGGTCAACGCCCTGCTCAGTCCCCTGGCCGTGCGCCTCGTCCGCTGGGCCGTCACTCCCCAGCTCGTGCCCGGGGCGGTCATGCGATGACCGCCGACAGCCCCCGGCTGCGGCTGGGGATCATCGCCGTGGTGGCGGTGTCGCTCTTTGCCGCCCTTTTCGCCCGGATGTGGTTCCTCCAGGTGCTCACCGCCGGCGAGCACGAGCTGGCAGCCGCCGCCAACCAGCGCCGGGTCATCCCCATCCCCGCCCCCCGCGGGCGCATCCTCGACCGCAACGGCGAGATCCTGGTGGCCAACCGGGCCTCCAACGTGGTGACCGTCGACCGCTCGGCCCTGCGCCGCCTCGACGGGCCCGACCAGGAACGGGTCATCGAGTCGCTGGCAGCGGTGGTCGACAGGCCCCCCTTCACGCTCTGGGACCGCCTGGACGACCAGCGCCTGGGTCCCTTCACCCCGGTCCCGGTGGCCGAGGACCTCCCCGAGGAGGTGCTCATCGAGCTGCGGGAGCGCAAGGCCGAGTTCCCGGGAGTCACCGCCCAACAGAGTGCCGTGCGCGACTACCCCCACGGTTCGCTGGCCGCCCACCTGCTGGGCTACGTGGGGGCCATCAACAGCGACGAGTTGGAGGCGGCAGGGGGCGTGGGCGGCCCGTCGGGCTACCGGCTGACCTCCCGGCTGGGCAAGGAGGGGATCGAGCGCACCTTCGAAGAGGACCTGCGGGGCCACGACGGCGAGGTGATCCTGGAGGTCGACGCCAACGACGTCCCCATTCGCGAGCTCAGCCGGCGTGAGCCGGTGCCGGGCAACGACGTAATCCTGGCCATCGACCTGGAGACCCAGCGGGTGGCCGAGCGGGCCCTGGCCCAGGGCATGTCCCGGGCCCAGGGGAGCCGCGACCCCGAAACCGGCCAACCGGTGACCTTCGGGGGCTCGTCGGTCGTCCTCGACGTCCGGGAGGGCACGGTGACGGCCATGGCCTCGTGGCCGACGTTCGACCCCGGCGACTTCGTCTACCAGATCACCCCGGGCCAGTTCGCCGAGCTGACCGATCCGGCCCGGGGCACGCCCTTCGTCAACCGGGCCGTCCTCGGCCAGTACGCCCCGGGCTCCACCTGGAAGCTGGTGACGGCCCTCGCCGGCATCGAGGCGGGACTCGTCACCCCCGAGACGACCATCCTCGACGGCGGGCGCTACGTCATCCCCGACTGCGCCCGCAACTGCACCCGCCAGAACGCCGGGCGAGCCGCCTACGGAGAGGTCGCCCTGGCCAAGTCGCTCACCGTGTCCAGCGACGTCTACTACTACGGGCTGGGCGCCCGCTTCTGGCAGGAGCGCGAGCGCCTGGGCGACACCCCCATCCAGGACATGGCCGCCCGCCTCGGGTTCGGTACGCCCACCGGGGTGCCACTGCCCACCGAGGCGGCCGGGCGCCTGGCCAGCCCTGCCCTGCGAGCCCAGGCCTACGCCGAGAACCCCGAGCTGTTCCTCACCGGCGACTGGTTCATCGGCGACAACGTCAACATCTCCATCGGCCAGGGCGACATCGCCGTGACCCCGATCCAGCTGGCCAACGCCTACGCCACCTTCGCCACCGGCGGAACCCGTCACCAGCCCAACCTGGCCCTTCGCGTCCAGGACCCGCAGGGCGACGTGGTCCGCCAGATCGCCCCTCGCCCCGTCGATGCGGTGGCGCTGCCCGCCGGGGCGTGGGGCCCGATGGTCGAGGGCTTCATCGGCGCCACCGCCTCCGAGGACCCGAGGGGCACGGCGTACAATGCCTTCCGTGGCTTTCCCCACGACCAGTTCCCCGTCGCCGGGAAGACAGGAACGGCCCAGAACGGGGGTGACCGCAAGGACGACGCCCTCTTCGCCGCCTTCGCTCCGGCCGACGACCCCCGCTACGCCCTGTCGGTGGTGATGGAGCGGGCCGGCTTCGGATCCACCTGGGCGGCGCCGGTGGCCCGGAGCATCCTCAGCTCCCTCTCGGGCCTGGACGAGCCGGACGGGGTCGAGCCCGTCGCCGGCAACAGCGGCTGATGCAGGCCACCACCGCCACCCGGGGCATCGGCGCCCTGTTGCGGCGCGACCCGGCGGCGCCGTGGCGCCACCTCGATCTGCCCCTGATCGGCGCCGCCCTGGCCGTCACCGGACTGGGATGCCTGATGATCTACTCGGCCACCCGCACCAGCATGGCCGATGCCGGGTTGGACCCCTACACCTACCTCAAGCGCCAGATGGTTTTCGCCGCCCTGGGCCTGGTGGTGGCCGGCGCCGTCGTGGCCGTCGACTACCGCAACTTCCGGGACCTGGCCCCGGCTGCCTACCTGGTCAGTCTGGGCCTGCTCGCTCTGGTGCTCACGCCGCTAGGTACGGAGGTCAACTTCGCCAAGTCCTGGTTCTCCATCGGGACCTTCCAGCTCCAGCCGGCCGAGCTGGCCAAGCTGGGCCTGATCCTCCTGCTGGCGGCGTCGTGCTCCACCGACCGGGGTCAACTGAGCCGGCCCCGCCTGGTCGCCGCCGTGTTCATGACCGGGCTGGTGGTGGGCCTCATCCTCCTGCAGCCGGACATGGGGAGCGGCCTGGTGGTGGTGGCCATCCTCATCGGCGTCGTGGTCGTGGCGGGCGCCCGGCCCCGCCACCTCGCCGTGCTCGCTGCCGTCGCCGTGGTGGGCGTGCTGGCCATGTTCCGCTTCGACTGGGTCGACGAGTACCAGCGGGATCGCCTCACCGACTTCGCCCGGTCCGACAACGAAGTCCGGGCCTCCTCCGGCTTCCAGGCCGAGCAGGCGGAGACGGCCATCGGGGCCGGAGGCGTCTTCGGTGCCGGCCTCTACGAAGGGACCCAGACCAAGCTCGGGTTCGTGCCCGAGCAGCAGACCGACTTCATCTTCACCGTCGTCGGCGAGGAGCTCGGCTTCGTCGGCTCGGCCACCCTGCTTAGCCTCTACGGGGTCATCCTCTGGCGGATCTGGCGCACCGCCCAGCTCTCCAAGGACCTGTTCGGGACCCTGGTGTGCGCCGGGGTGTTCGCCCTCCTGCTCTTCCAGGTCTTCGAGAACATGGGGATGAGCATGGGCATCATGCCCATCACCGGGATCCCCCTGCCCCTGCTCTCCTACGGGGGCTCCTCCATGCTCACCACCTGCGTGGCCCTCGGCTTGGTGCTCAACGTCCACATGCGCCGCTTCAGCTAGGCCAGGGCAACGCGCCCGAGCTCCTCGGCGTAGGGCGAGTCGCCGAGCCGCGGGGATCGCCGCTAGCGCCCCCGCTGGCCGGCGCCCAGCGCCTGTTCCAGCACCGCCACCTGGTGGGAGAGCTGGTCGATCATGTCGACGGCGTGGCCCAGCCCGCTGACCAGGGCCTCGGTGCGGTCGGGCGGTGGCACCACCTCGGCGACGGCCGCATGGGCCACCTCGAGCTCGCCCAGGCGGGGGACCGTCTCCTCCAGCAGGCGCCGCAGGGCGGCCAGCTCGCCCGAGACGGTGTCGACGCCGGCGGAGAGGGACTCGACCTCGGCGACGACCGCACCGACCTCGGCGAGGGCCCGTTCCTCGATCCGGCTGGCGTCGGGCACCTGCTGTTCGAGGGACGCCACCCGCCCCGGCAGGTCCTTGGTCGCCGCCGTCTGGGTCGAGAGGCGGTCGACCCGCTTGGCCAGGGCAGTGACCAGCTTCTCCGGCGGGGTCGCCTGCTCGAGCGCCTCCAGGCGCTTGGGGAGATCCTCCAGGGCGGTGACCCGTGACGACAGCCGGCCGATGCTCTGCACCGCCTCGGCCAGCACGCCCTCCAGGGCACGGATGCGAGTGGTCGCCGGCAGGGCGGCGGCCTCCATCTTGGCCGGCTGCTCCTCGACGGCACGCCTGAGCACGGCCTGGTCCCGGACCAGGCCGGCGACCTGGGTGGCGGCCTCCTCCAGGGCGGCCAGGCGCTCGGGGACGACCTGTTGGGCCGCAACCTGGGCCGCCAGCTGCTCGAGCTGGGCAGCCAGGCTGGCGGGTACGCGGGGCTCGTTCGGCGGGGCGTGCTCCAGTGCGGTTACCCGCTCCACCAGCGCCGCCAGTGCCTCGGGATCGGCGGCCGGCCCGGGGGCCGGGGCCTGCTCCAGGTGGGCGATGCGGTCGGCCAGCGCCGCCAGTGCCTCGGGATCGGCGGCCGGTCCGGGGGCCGGGGCCTGCTCCAGGTGGGCGATGCGGTCGGCCAGCGCCGCCAGTGCCTCGGGATCGGCGGCCGGCCCGGGGCCGCCGCCGGCGGCCACCTGGTCCTCCAGGGCCGCCATCCGCCCGACGAGGCGGGCCACGACCCGGTTCACCGTCTCGTGGTCGCGGTCGATCGTCGGCGCCTCAGGGGAGCGGGCCGACTCCAGGGTGCCCAGCTTGGTCGAGACCTGGTCCAAGCGCCGGCCCAGGGCGGCCAGCTCGGCAGTGATCTCGGGCGACACCCCGGTGCCGGGGAAGTCCACCGCCGGTCCCCCCGCTACCGTCTGGTCACCGGTGGCGCCGCCGGTCACGGTCTCGGCGACGGGGGCTCGCAGGCCCACCAGGCGCGGGCCCCGGGCCCAGACGTCGGCGCAGCCGGCGAACTTCCCGGTGCACTCGGTGCCGCACGCCTCGCAGGTGCAGGAGGTGGCCCCGGCCACCATCGGATGGTCGCACCCGTCGTGGATCTGCGGTCCGAACTCGTGGCACCAGCCCATCCCCGGATGCTACCGGGGGCGGCGCCGCGTGTGCCTGACCGCTCGGGCCGTCGAGCCCCCTCCGGTACCATCGGCAGCACCATGTCATGCTTGTGGACCCAGCTCGAGCCGCTCCTAGCCAAGGTGCAGAAGCCGGCCCGCTACATCGGTTGCGAGGATGGTGCCCGGGCACCGGTCCACGCCCCCCACAAGGTGGCGTGGCTGCTGGCCTACCCGGACACCTACGAGATCGGCCTGCCCAACCAGGGCCTGCAGATCCTCTACGAGATTCTCAACGAGCGGCCCGACGCCGTGGCCGAGCGCACCTACGCCCCATGGACCGACCTGGAGGCTCTGCTGCGCGCCGCCGGGCTGCCCCTATTCTCGGTCGACACCCACCGGCCGGCCACCGAGTTCGACGTGTTGGCCTTCAACCTGTCGGCCGAGCTGGTCTACACCAACGTGTTGAACTGCATCGATCTGGCCGGCGTGCCCGTGCGCTCGGCCGAGCGGGCCGAGGGCGACCCGCTGGTCGCCGCCGGCGGCCACTGCACCTACAACCCCGAGCCCCTGGCCGACTTTGTCGACCTCTTCGTCCTGGGCGACGGGGAGGAGGTGGTGTCGGAGATCACCGAGCGGGTCCGCCAGTGGAAGCTGGGCGGGCGCACGCCGGGGTCGCGGCAGCGCCTGCTACGCGACCTGGCAGCCGTGCCCGGCGTCTACGTGCCCTCGATGTACGACGTGGCCTACGACGGCTCCCGCCTGGTCGGGATCAGCCCCCGCTACCCGGA
This sequence comes from Acidimicrobiales bacterium, assembly GCA_035553895.1. Lineage (GTDB taxonomy): Bacteria > Actinomycetota > Acidimicrobiia > Acidimicrobiales > CADCSY01 > JADDRA01. Next base: position 16,756 of record DATMJI010000068.1, read on the forward strand.
CGTGCCCGCCCGGGTCGAGAAGCGCACCATCGCCGACCTGGGCGCCTGGCCCTACCCCAAGAACCAGCTGGTGCCGCTCACCGAGGTGGTGCACGACCGCCTCAACGTGGAGGTCTTCCGGGGCTGTACCCGGGGCTGCCGCTTCTGCCAGGCGGGCATGATCACCCGGCCTGTCCGGGAGCGCCCCGCCGAGCAGGTGCGGGCCATGGTGCGCGACGGCCTGGCTCGCAGCGGCTACGACCAGGTGGCGCTCACCTCTCTCTCGACAGCCGACTTCAGCGGCATCGAGGGGGTCGTGGCCGACACCGTGTCCGACCCGGCGAACTGCGGCGAGGTCTCGGTCTCGCTGCCGTCCCTGCGGGTCGACGCCTTCACCGTGGGCATCGCCGCCGAGCTCCAGCGGGCCCGGCGCAGCGGCCTCACCTTCGCCCCCGAGGCGGGGACGTGGCGCTTGCGGCGGGTGATCAACAAGCTCATCAGCGAGGACGACCTCTACGAGGCGGTGGGCTCGGCCTACTCTCAGGGCTGGCGGCGCATGAAGCTCTATTTCATGACCGGCCTGCCCACCGAGTGCGACGAGGATACGCTCGGCATCGCCGAGCTGGCCCGGCGTTGCACCGAGATCGGCCGCCGCCACACCCGGGGCGCCTCGGTGACGGTGTCGGTGGGCGGTTTCGTGCCCAAGCCCTTCACCCCCTTCCAGTGGTTCGGCCAGAACACGGTGTCCGAGCTGCAGCGCAAGATGTGGCTGCTGCGCGACGACCTGCGCCGCGACCGCTCCGTGCAGTTCAAGTGGCACGACCCCAAGGCCACCCTGGTCGAAGGCCTGGCCAGCCGGGGCGACCGGCGGATGGGTGCGGTGATCGAGACGGTGTGGCGCAACGGTGGCACCTTCCAGGAGTGGTCCGAGCACTTCGACCTCGACCTGTGGACCGATGCCATGGCTGCCCACGGCCTGTCCGTCGACGACGTCGCCTACCGCCACCGCCACCACGACGAGCTCCTCCCGTGGGACCACCTCTCGGCGGGACTGCACAAGGACTTCCTGTGGCAGGACTGGCGCGACGCCCTGGACGAGGTCGGGCTGGAGGACTGCCGCTGGACCCCGTGCTACGACTGCGGGGCCTGCACCGGCTACAGCATCGAGCACGTGGTGGCCTCGGCCACCCCGCCGGCCGGGGGCAGCCAGGGCACCGGCCAGAGCCTGGCGGTGGGGCCCCAGCCGGTCCCGGTCCAGCTGGGGTCCCGCCCGTGAGGGTCCGCGTCCGCTTCGCCAAGCGGGGCAAGGTGCGCTTCACCAGCCACCGGGACGTGGCCCGGATGTGGGAGCGGGCTTTGCGCCGGGCCCGCCTGCCCGTGGCCCGCACCGAGGGCTTCCACCCCCGGCCCAAGCTGTCGTTCGGGCTGGCCCTGTCCACCGGCCACGAGTCGCTGGCCGAATACCTCGACATCGAGCTGGCCGAGCCGCTCGAGCCGGCCGAGATCGGATCCCTGGCCGGGCGCCTCACGCCGGAGCTGCCGGCCGGGGTCGACGCCCTGGCCGCTCAGCCCCTGGCGCCCGGGAGCCGGTCGCTGCAGGAGGCGGTGGGATCGTGCTCCTGGGAGATCGAGGCCTGGGGGCTCACCCGGCCGGAGATCGACGAGCGGCTGTCCCGGGCCCTGGCCGCCGAGCGCCTGGTCGTGACCCGTACCCGCAAGGGGCGGGAGGTGGTCGACGACCTCCGCCCCGCCGTCCTGGCCGCCGCCGTGGTCGACACCGTTCCCGGCGGGGCCCGCCTGCAGGCCGAGCTGGCGGTGCATCCCCGCAGCGTGCGCCCGGGCGAGCTGCTCGGCGCCATCGACCCGGTGCTGGAGGAGGGTCGGGTGCGACGGACCGCCCAGTGGATCTGGCACGACGACGCCAGGGAGGAGCCGCTTCCCCTGGTCGACGCACTCGGGGTGCCCTCGCCCACCCCCGCCGACGCGAGCACCACCCGAAGGGACCACCACCATGATCGAGCCCGCAGCCGAAGTGCCGGGGTCGATCATGGTGGTG
>DATMJI010000069.1:0-13250 GCA_035553895.1 Acidimicrobiales bacterium
GGCGGGCGGTCAGGGGGCGAGGATCTCGTAGGTGTCGACGGTGGCGGTGTCCTGCGCCAGGCGCAGGCGGTCGCCGAAGGCGGCCAGGAACTGGAGCTCCAGGGCCCCCCGGGCGCCGTAGAGGGAGGGCATGACCACCAGCCAGCGGGCGTCGCCGGCCCGGGCCGTGCGCCACAGCTCGTCCATGTCGCTGGTGTAGCCGAGGGCCACCACCGGGCGGTCGAGGCGGTAGGCCACCTCCCGGTAGGCGAAGGAGGCGATGGCCTCCCCCTCGGCGATGTTGGCCCGGCCCCAGGCGGCCATGGCCCCGGTGTCGCGGGCCACCGGGGCCACGGACGCCGCCTCCCGATCGGCGTCGCCGGCCACCCGCAGCGCGCTGGTCGCCAGGTACAGGCCCAGCGCGGCAGCCGCCAGCGCCGGGCCGGCCCGGGGCAGGGCCCGGACCAGGCGGCTCACCAGGGCCCCGACGCCCACCGCCGCCACCGGCACCAGCGGGAGCTGGAAGCGCACCGAGGAGTAGGGCCAGATGGCCAGGGCCGGGAGCCACACGGCGAGGAAGGCCAGCACGTAGGCCCGCCGGGGGGGCGATCCCCACAGGGCCCTCACCCCGGCAGCCACCAGGGCCAGGGCGACCAGCCACGACCAGGGCGGGGGAACGTCGAAGCCGATCACGGCGAAACCCACGTCCTGGAGGACCAGGTGGGCCCGGGTGAACAGGCGGGCGGCGATGTCGACCAGGGAGGCGTCGCCGGCGGCGGCGTCGGTGGCCCGGGCGAGCGAGAAGGTGCGGGCGTAGCCGGTGGTGTGCTCGGCGTAGGGCAGGTTGAGGGCGGCCATGGCCCCGGTGAGGCCCCCGCCGGCGGCCAGGGGAGCCCAGGCCCAGCGCCGCAGGGGCCGGCCCGCCACCACCACGGCCAGGGCAGCGGCCGGGGCCAGCAGCAGCCCCTGGGACTTGAGGAGCACGGCCACGGCCACCCCGCCACTGAGCAGCCACACCTGGGGGGTGGTACGCAGCCGCCCCGCCTGCCACAGGACCAGGCCCGAGACGACGACGAAGGCCAGGTCGGGCATGACCACGTAGACGCTGCCCCAGAGACCGGCACCGGCCACGGCGAAGAGGGCGGCCGGCAACGGGGCGGCGGGGACGGCGGCGTCGCGGGCTACCAGCACCACGGCGCCGGCCAGGGCCAACACCAGGGCCAGGTTGGCCGCCACCGCCAGCGGCGTGACGGCCAGCCCGACCAGCTCGAGGCCGGCCAGGAACAGGGGGTAGCCGAGGGGGTACTTGGTGGCCTCGATGCCGGCCACCAGAGGGCGCCCCGAGTCGGCCAGCTCCTGGGCCACCAGGCGGTACTCGTCGTTGTCGGAGCCGAAGGGTGCCACCCCGCTCCAGCGCAGGAGGGCCCAGGCGGCCACCACCAGGGCACACACGGCCAGGACGGCCACGACCGCCCGGCGCTCCCCTCCTTTCCCGGTGGCCGCCGTGCCGGCACCGGGAGCGATGTCGGCGACCACGACCGTCCAGGGATAGCAGGTCGCCCCCGATCCCGGGGGGGCGCTGGCATCCGTCGACAGCGGGGGCCGGTTGGCTACGCTCCGGCGGCGAGCAGTCGACCAGGGGGTGGCAGGTGGGGACCGAGCAGATGCGGGAACGTCGCAGCAACCGGGCCAGGCGGGCAACCGTCGCCATGGTGGCGGGGAGCCTGGTGGCCATGGCCGCCCCGGCGGCGGCCCAGGTGCCGCCGGCCCGCGACATCACCGAGTTCGCCTGCCCGCCCACCGAGGTGCCCTCCTCGGGCTTCGGCGACGTCCCGCCGGCCAACGTGCACGCCCGGGCCATCGACTGCGTGGCCTGGTACGAGGTGACGGGCGGCACCACCGCCGCCACCTACAGCCCCGCCGACCCGGTGACCCGGGACCAGATGGCCACCTTCATCGTCCGGGTCATCGACTATGTGGCCGCCCGTACCCCCTCGGAGAGCGACGGCCTGCCCGGCGCCCCGTCGGCCAACGCCTTCCCCTGCGACGTGTCCGACCAGGACCTGCACTACGACAGCATCCAGCGCCTGGCCGCCGCCGGCGTGGTCAAGGGGGTGGGCGACAATGCCCTCGGCCAGGCCTGCTTCGCTCCGGGCGAGCGGGTCGACCGGGCCCAGATGGCGACGTTCATCGCCGAGTCCCAGCGCCTCCTGGGCCAGGACGTCCCCGGGTCCGAGGCCGACTTCTTCGTCGACGACGACGGCTCCGTCCACGAGGACAGCATCGACGCCATCACCGCCGAGGGCATCACCCGGGGCGAGGGCGTCGACGGCGAAGGGAACGCCGTCTACGACCCCGGGGGCAACGTGAGCCGCGACCAGATGGCCTCGTTCCTGGCCCGCAAGCTCGACCGGCTGGTGGAGATGACGGTGGCCCAACCGCCGCCCACGGCGACGGTCGACCCCATCTCGGCCACCGTGCCGGGCGGCGGCACCTTCGAGGCCACCGTCACCGCCAGCCGGGGGACCATCGAGGACGTCACCGTCACCGGGTGCTCCATCTCCCCCCCGCAGGTCTTCCAGGTGGCCAACCCCGCCGGGGCGGCGTCGGTGCCCATCGACGTGGTCATCCCCGCCGGCCAGGGCGGCACCTCGTGCCGGCTCGACATCGTCACCACCTTCGTGGGTGGCGGCCGCGACACCTCCAGCGCCATCATCAGCATCACCCCCTCGTGAGCGGTGGGTGACCCCCCGCTACCGGCAGGGTTGGAGGTGGAGCGCGGCCAGGTCCTGCGCTTCCGCTTCGGGCGCCACGAGCTGCACCGCCAAGCCGGGGGTGCCCCGCAGCACGCCGTGGCGCTGCTCGACCACGGGATCCAAGACACCGGGACGGACGGTGCCGCCTGGGCCCTCGCCCTCCGGGGCGCCTCGGGCAGCTGGTCGCCCGACCTGGCCCTGGCGTGGACCCTCCGGGGCGCCCCCCACGCCTACCGCCGGCCCGACCTGGCCGGTGTGGCCGTGGCCACCGCGCCCTTCTCCGAGGCCGATGCCGCCAAGCGGATCTTCGACGCCGCCAAGCCGTTGCGGGCGGCGGGGATCCCCGTCCTCGACGCCCTGCGCACGGTGGCCGGCCACCTCCGGGAGATCGTCACCGGGCCGACCGCCAAGGGCGAGGTCTCGGCCCGGCTGACCGACAGGCTGGACCCGCCCTTCCTCCGGCGGTGCCGCCCGTGTGCCACCACCCACATCTCCGAGCAGCCCTTCCGCCTCGCCTGCCTCCAGGCCGGCCTGGAGCTCGAACCCGGACCTCGCCGCCAGTGTTGCGGCCCGTGCCCGGGATGGCACCGCCGATGATGGGCCGCCTGGCGAGCGAGGCCGACCGCCGGCTCGACGTGATCCGCACCTCCCTGCGCTTCTTCGGCCCTGCCCGGGTGCAAGACACGGCCGCCCACCTCGATGCACCGCTGCGAGACGTCAAGGCCCATTGGCCCCAAGACGTCGTGGAGGTGTCGGTGGTCGACGGCGCCGGGCCAGCCGGTCGGGCCCGCTTCGTGCTGGCCGGCGACGCCGAGACCCTGGCGTCGCCGCCGGAGCACCGGGAACCGGAGGTGCGACTCCTCGGACCGTACGATCCCTACCTCCAGCTCCGTGACCGGGAGCTGCTCGTCCCCGACGGTGCCCGGCGCAAGGAGCTCTGGCCGGCGCTGGGCCGCCCCGGTGCCATCACCGACGGCGGGGAGCTTCTCGGAACCTGGCGGCCGCGCCTCTCCGGGGGTCGGCTCACCGTGCGCATCCAGCCCTGGCGGCCGTTGTCCCGACCGGTGCGCACCCGGGTCGAGGAGCAGGCCGAGCGCCTGAGCGCCCATCGCCACGTCACCCTCGCCGGGGTGGTCGAGCAGTGACGGGCTGAGGGAGCCCAGGCGGGGCCGGCTGGGCGAGCGTCACCGAACTGGCGCGGGGCGGGCCCAGAGCACGAGGCGGGCACCGGGGCGCTCCTCGGCCCGGGCCAGCTCGAAGCCGCGGTCGCCGAAGTGGCGATCGAGCACGGCCAGGTCGTCCCGGGCGTGGGAGGACACCACCCACACCCGGTCGTGGCCGTCGGCGAGGGCGGCCACCTCGGGCCCGTACCGGGACGGGACCTGGCGGTGGGGCCCGAGCACCCGAACCCGGGGATCACCGACGACCACGGCGAAGCCGTTGGGTGAGGTGGCGTCCCGGCGCAGGTCGACGGGCGCCGAGGTGTAGAGGGCGTAGGCCCAGCGGGTGGCCGAGTACACGGCGATGGCGTCACCGGGCCGGGCCGACGCCTCGACCACCTCGACGAGCGGCCGCACGTCCTCGGCCGGGTACGGCGGCGGCGGGCGCACGGTGGCGGCCACGGCGACGGCGAGCACGGCCGCCCCCACCCCGGCGGCGGCGGGCCGGCCCCACCATCGAGCTCCTTCGCCCACCCCGGCGGCGATCACCAGGGCCAGCACCGGGTAGAGGTGGACGTCGGTACGGCCCCCACCGAGCGGCGCCAGCTCGAGGACCGCCAGGCCCACCCCCACGGCCACCGGCGTCACCAGGAGCACGGCCAGCAGCGGCCGCCGGAGGGCGACGACCACGGTCGAGACGGCCGCCAGGGCCAGCACCCCGGCCGCCGGCAGCCCGCTGAAGCCCTCGGAGAGGCGGGTCAACGCCGACCCGAGCTCGGCACCGCTGCCCACGTAGGAGCCGGCCCAGTAGGCCCGCAGGCTCGGCGTCGATGCCGGCCCCACGACGGCCCACCACCACAGGGCGGCGAAGCCGGCCAGGGCGCCGGCCGACCACAGGGCCGGAGCCAGCCGGCGAGGACGGTGGCGGGCGGCGGCCACCGCGCCCGCCAGCCCGGCGCCGGCCACCGCCGGGGCCACCGCCGCCGAGACCACCACCGAAGCGGCGCCGGCCAGCGCCAGCCAACCCCAGCGGCGAGCATCCGCCGGGCGCTCCACCACCCGCCAGCCGACGAGGAGCACCAGCACCACCAGCACGGCGTCGGCACTGAAGGGCTTGACCCGCGCCGAGTACACCACGTGCACCGGGGCGGCCAGGACCAGCACCCCGGCCAGGGCGGACGGGCCGGCGCCGAGGGGGAGGCGCCGGGCCAGCAGGTACAGCGCCGGCGGCGCGGCCACGCCGAGGACCATGGGGAGGAGCTGAGCCACCACGGGGGCGGAACCCCCGAGCCGGATGGCCGCGGCGATACCGGCGGCGAAGCCCGGAGCGGTGACCCCGGTGCTCACCAGCTCCCCGAGGCTCTCGGCCCGACCGGCGAGCGCCAGCCAGGCGTCGTCCAGCCACAGGCTCGACGGTCCCAGCTGGGGCACCCGCAGCAGGAGCCCGGCGATGGTCAGGGCGAGGACCACGGCGCCGTCGGCGCCGGCGAGGCGACGCCGACCGGTCGCCGGTCCGTCGTGGTGGTCGCACGTGCCGGCACCGGCCGGCGCCGCGGCGACGGGTGCGGCGGCGCCGGCGGTCACGAACCAGCGACGGCCGGCGGCCGGCGGCCGGCCGAGCGCCGGTCCCGCCGGTGGGAGCGATGCGAGGTCAGGCCCGCTTGGCCGCCTTCTTGGCCGGCGCCTTGCGGCTGGCGGCCTTGGTGGCCGTCGCCTTCTTGGCGGCCGCCTTCTTTGGGGCCGCCTTCTTCGGGGCCGCCTTCTTGGCCGTCGCCTTGGTGGAGGTGTTGGCACCGCTGGGCGGCCACACCCCCTTGGCCAGCTTGGGGGCCTGGCTGGGCTTCATCACCGAGTCTTTGAAGCCCTTCAACGGGGTGATGCGGGCCTTCTTGGTCGCCTTGAACTTCATGGGCTCCCCCGTCGCCGGGTTGCGGCCCGTGCGCGCCGGGCGGTCGACCTTGACGAACTTGGCGAAGCCACTGATGTTGACCGGCTCTCCTTTGGCCACCACGGCGGTGATCACGTCGGTGAGGTTCCGCAACGTGGTGTCGACCGCCTTGGGGTCGAGCTCGCCGTGGGCGGCCACCGCCTTGACCAGTTCTCGTCGGTTCATCCTCCAGGTCCCCTCTCAGCAGTTTGGTTCGAACGACGACAGTCTTGCCGCCATGGGTGCCCACCGGTCGGACCTCCGCTCGTCGACGAGCCTGGTGGTCTCGGCCGAGAGACTAGGGCAAGAGGCTGCGCAGGTGCTCGGCCCAGGTGGCGGGAGGGGCGGCGGGATCCACGGTGGCGTCGGCTCCGAGCAGCGGCCCGCCGGCAGTGACCGCCACCAGGGGGATGAACCGCCCGCTGGATCGGATGTCGACCAGGAAGTCGGCGCCACCCGGCGTGGTGGCGTCGACCAGGACGAGATCGGCGAGGAGCCGGGCGCAGTCGTCGGGCGACACCTCGCCGAGGGCCCGGGCCTCGATCCGGCAGTCGTCGAGCTGGCGGTCCATGGCCGCCACGGCATCCGCCTCGATCCCCACGGTGAGCACCACGTGGACGGGCAGCCCGGCGCTGCGCCGGGCGCCACCCATCTCGGCGGCGTAGTCGAAGGTGGGCGCCGCTGCGGCCTCCGGGGCGTCGCCGAGGAAGCTCTCGCCCCCGGCCCGGGCGGCCAGCGCCGCCGCCGCGGTGGCGGCGTCGCTCGACCACATCGCCCATTCCGCCGCCCCCAGGTCGATGCTCGTATAGGTGATGGCCACCAGCAGCGCTGCTTCCGCCTCCACCTCGCCCAGTCCCCGGCGGGCCAGCGCCGCGGCCACGTCGCTCAACACGTCGGTCCCCTCCGGCGGCGTCTCGGCCCGCACGGCGAAGGTGTCGGGGGCGATGCGGAACGCCGCCTCCCACCACCCGTCGTAGGTGAGGCAGTCGCCCTCGATGTGCAGCGTGGTACCGAAGGCTTTCCGGGCGCCGCCGGCCACGAAGGCGTCGATCACCTCGCGGTCTTCCATCGGCACAGAGTACTCCCCGGCACATGGCGCCGATGTGCGCGGCCGAAACCGACCGGCCACCGCTGCCGGGGCGATGCCGTGGGGGATGGCGGCGTTCAGCGCTCCCAGTGCTCGAGGGGGCGCAGGGCCACGGCGCAGTGCTTGTAGGAGGGCTGGCGGGAGGACGGATCGAAGCTGGGATGGGTCAGGCGGTTGACCTGGGCGTCGTGCATGGGCACGAACAGCTGGCCGGCGCCCACGGCCGGCGTGATCAGGGCCCGGGCCCGCATCGAGCCCCGGGCCGACGACACCGTCACCCACTGGCCTTCGTCGATACCCGCCGCCCCGGCATCGGCAGGGTTGACCTCCACGTAAGGACCTTCGGGGTGCAGGGTGCGCAGCAGGGCCGACTTGGCCGTGCGGGTCTCGGTGTGCCACTGGGCCGAGCTGCCCCGGCCCGTGAGCAGGACCAGGGGGTAGCGCCGGCTGGTGGCCTCCCGGGGCGGCCGGGGGTCGCCGAAGCAGAAGCGGGCCCGCCCGTCGGCGTGGAAGAATCGGCCGCCGGCGAAGAGGCGGCGCTCGTCGCCCACCACCGCAGTGGCACCGGCGGGGAACGGCCACTGGATGCCCTGGTGGTCGTCGACCATGGCGTAGCCGTCGATGCCGCTCAGGTCACCGGGCCGGCCGGCCGAGAGGCGGCCGAGGATGGCGAAGACGGCCTCGGGGCTGGACCACTCCTCGAACAGCTCCCCACAGCCCCAGGCGTCGGCCACTAGCTTGAAGATGGCGAAGTCGGCCAGCGCCACCCCGGGGGCGCGGGACACCCGCTTGAGCAGCCCCACCCGGCGCTCGGAGTTGATGAAGGTCCCCTCCTTCTCCCCCCAGCCGGCGGCCGGGAGCACCAGGTCCGCCCGCTCGGCCGTCTCGGTGGTGGCGTAGAGGTCCTGGACCACCAGGAAGTCGAGGCGGCCCAGGAGATCGTGCAGGTCGCCGTGGTTGATCCAGGAGTGGGCCGAGTTGGTGGCGATCACCCACAGCCCCCGGATGTCGCCGGTGGCGATGCCCTCCACGATCTGGTCGTAGGCCCAGCTCCGTTGGTGGGGGATGCGCCCGGCGTCGATGCCCAGCACCTCGGCCACCTCGGCCCGGTGGGCCTGGTCGGCGAAGTCCCGGCCCCCGAAGAGGTTGGTGGTGTTGGAGAACAGCCGCGATCCCATGGCGTTGCACTGCCCGGTGATGGAGTTGGCCCCGGTGCCGGGCCGGCCGATGTTGCCGGTGAGCAGGGCCAGGTTGATGATGGCCTGGGCCACCAGCACCCCTTCGTGGCTCTGGTTGACGCCCATGGTCCACCAGAACGACACCCGCTCACCGCCGGCCACGGTGGCAGCCAGGCGCTCCAGGGCCCCGGGGGCGAGGCCGGTGACCTCGGCCACCCGCTCCGGGGCGTAGCCGGCGACGTGGGCGGCGAAGGCGTCGAAGTGGCGGGTGTGGGCGTCGACGAAGCGCCGGTCCAGCGCCCCCCGCTCGATGAGGGCCCGGGCCAGACCGTAGAGCAGCACCAGGTCGGACTTGGGGGCCAGGGCCAGGTGCTGGGTGGCGGCGGCAGCCGTCTCGGTGGTGCGGGGGTCGACGACCACGATCTCGGGGTCATGGGGGTTGCGGCAGACGCGTTCCCAGAGGATGGGGTGGGCGATGCACGGGTTGGCCCCCACCAGCACGATGACGTCGGAGTGCTCCAGGTCGGCGTAGGTGTAGGGCGGGGCGTCGAAGCCGAAGGCCTGCTGGTAGGCCACCACGGCGGTGGCCATGCACTGGCGGGTGTTGCCGTCGCCGTGGACCATGCCCATGCCGAACTTGGCCAGGGCCCCGAGCAGCGCCATCTCCTCGGTGGGGATCTGGCCGGTGGACAAGAAGGCGACCGACGCCGGGCCGTGCTCGGCCTGCACGGCCCGCATGCGGGTGACGAAGGCGTCGAGAGCGGCGGGCCAGCCGACGGGCCGCAGGTGGCCCCCGCCGTCGCGCAGGAGCGGGGTGGTGGCCCGGTCGGGGGCGGCCAGGGGGGCCAGGGCCTCCCACCCCTTGGGGCAGGCCATGCCCCGGTTGACCGGGTAGTCGGTGGTGGGCGTCAGGTTGACGGCTCGGCCGTGGCGCAGGTGGACGTCGAGCGAGCAGCCCACCGAACAGAAGCCGCAGACCAGGGACACGACCGACTCGGGCGCCAGCCGGGCCGGCACCTGGCCGAGGCCGAAGCCGCCGGGGCGACGGGCCAGGTCGGCCCCCTGGCGACCCTGGCGGGCCAGCAGCACGCCCCGAGCCTTCTGGCCCCAGGACAGCTGGCTTTCCGGCGGTCTGCTGGGGCCAGAACGGGAGCGGAGGGGGTCGGTCATCCCGGGCTCGAGGGCATCCGGGGCGGGGCGGAGGCGGTGAAGAACTGCCAGCGCTCGATCAGCTCACCGGCCACCACGGCCAGCGCCGCGGCGCTGGCCAGCAGGACCAGCACCACCCCGCCGTGAGCGGCGGCACGGGCGCTGGCCAGGGCGGCCAGGGCCCCGGCGGCCCCCAGCACCACCCGCCAGCGGGTGGAGCGACCCAGCTCGCCGACGAGGAGCCGGGCACTGGTGGTCAACTCCGGCGGCGACCCGGCCCGCAGGTGGCGCAGGAAGGCCAGCTCCCAGGCCAGCTTGGCCCCCACCACCACCGCCACCACGGTGGCGAGGGGAGCGATGTGGGCCGGCTCCCCGGCTCCGGCACCGGTACCGAGGGTCACCCCGGCGGTGATCACCAGCGCCCCCGCCGCCCCCGTAGCCACCGCCGTCAGGGCGAACTTGGTCGCCGTGGTGGCCAGGCGCCACCACCGCCGGCCGGTGACGGCGTAGACCTGGGCCGAGCAGGCCACGCCGGCCACCCCGGCCCCCGCCGCCAGGCCAGCCAGCACCCGTGCACCGGAGCCGGCGCCGGCGCCGGCGCCGGCGCCGGCCAGGGAGGCGACCCCATGGGCGCCGGCGAGGGCGGCGAAGGCGGTGAAGGCGGCGATCTCCCGGCTCAGCCACGACCGGCGGATGCCCAGCACCGCCCGGAAGGCGTAGGCCGGCCGCCCCAGGTGCAACACGCTGGCGCCGAGGGCCACCATCCCCACCCCCAGGGCCACCACGGCCGAGGCCGGGCCCAGCTCGACCGGCACGGCCCCGCCGTCGACCGGGGCGGCGGCGAGCCCCATGAGGGCCGTGCCCACCGCCATCTGGGTGAGCACCAGCATCACCGTGAGGGGCAGGTGGGCCTGGCCCCGGCGAGGCGGGGGGAGGGCGGCGGCGGACGTTCCCGGTGCCTCCCCGGGCGCCGGCGGCCGGCGCCGGCGGCTGATGTAGCGGGTGGTGGGCACGGTGATCGACGAGGCCGGAGCCCCGGCCACCAGGGCCCCGGTGGCCGACGCCCGGGCGGCGGCGGTGTCGACCAGGGCCACCCGGATGGCGGCGTTGGGGCACGACTGCACGCATGCCGGCGCCTCCCCCACCGCCAGGCGGTCCTGGCACAGGTCGCATTTGCGCACGATGCCCCGGCCGGGGTTGTAGCGGGGAACCTCGTAGGGGCAGGTGAGCACGCAGTAGCGGCAGCCGATGCACTGGTCGTCGAGGTGGGACACCACCCCGGTGACCGGGTCCTTCTCGTAGGCCTTGACCGGGCAGCCGTTGAGGCACGCCGGGTCGACGCAGTGGTGACAGGCGGAGGTGACGGTCTGGGAGTAGGCGGCAGAGCCGGCGGTGCCGATCGACCCGACGCTGCGCCATGACTCCCCGTCGTCGAGACCGTTGAGGGCGTGGCAGGCGGTCACGCAGGCCTGGCAGCCGGTGCAGGCGTCGAGGTCGACCTCGAAGCCGTACTGCTGGCCGGCGGCGGGCCGGTCGAGGGGGATCAGGTCGCGGTAGTAGCGGGCCTGGGCGGGCACGGCGTGGGCGTCGTGGGCGTCGTGGCGGCGGGCGAAGCGCTCCACGGCGCTGAGGTCGGCCTGCTCGGCCAGGAACCAGTCGAGCGGGGTGAGGGGCTGGTCCCGGTCGGCGGCAAGGGTGGCGGGCTCCACCCCGGCGACCCTACGGAGGGGCCGTTTCCCTCCGGTTGTCCTGGCATGAGGGACGCGTGAACGGTCCCTCTCGGGGCGCCCAGGCGTGGTGCGCGAGCTGTCGAGCGATGGAAACACCCCCGGTGCCGGGCGGCAACACCGCCTTCCTAGAGTCGGCCCCGATGGCCCCACCGAACATCCCGGCGGCCAAGCGGAACGGGCTCCCCGTCGACTTCGACCGCCTCAGGGCCGAAGGCGACGCCTGGCTCGGCCCCGAAGACCGCTACGCCCTCAAGACCTGGGGCGTGTGCACCCAGGACCAGGCCGGGGTGTTCATGGTCCGCATCCGCAACCCGGGTGGGGCCTTGCCCACGCCCCAGGCCCGGGGGGTGGCCCGGATCTCCCGGGCCTTCGGTCCCGACTGGCTCCACCTGACCACCCGCCAGAACATCGAGCTGCACTGGGTGGAGGCCCGGCGGGTGCCCGCCCTCCTCCACGCCGTGGCCGAGATCGGCATGACCACCCGCTCGGGCTGCGGCCACACCCTGCGCAACGTCATGTGCTCCGAGGACGCCGGTTCCAACCTCGACGAGCCCTTCGACTGCCTGCCCGACGCCCGGGCGGTGAGCGACGCCGTCGTGGCCCGCTCGGCCGAGCTCAACTGCGTGCTGCCCAGCCGGGTCAACATGGCCTTCGGCGGCTCCCCGCGAAGCCGCTCCGACGCCCGCCTCAACGACGCCGGCTTCGTCTCGGTGGTGCGTGACGGGCAGGCCGGCTACCAGCTGTGGGCCGGCGGCAGTCTGGGCCGGGCGCCCTTCCTCGCCGTGCCGGTGTGCGACTTCGTGCCCCGCGACGACGTGGTGGCCGCCGCCGAGGCGGTGATCGACGTCTTCGTCGCTCACGGGGACCTGGACCGGCCGGCCCGGGGCCGGATGAAGTTCGTGGTCGAGCGCCTGGGCGAGGCCGCCTTCCGGGCGGCGTGGGACCAGGCCTTCGCCGCCGCCAGGGAGCGGCCCCGTGATCCGCTCCCACCTGTGGACGTGCTGCCCGAGGCCGACCGGGTGGCCATCCTCGCCCACGTCCCCCCGGGGGGGTGGTCGGCCGGGGTGCGGCCCCAGCGGCGGCCCGGGGCGGCCACCCTCACCGTCGACGTCCCCCTCGGCGACACCAACGGCTCGGAGCTGGAGCTGCTGAGCGACCTGGCCGACCGCTACGGCGACGGTGCCCTCAACCTCAGCCGCGACCAGAACATCGTGCTGCGGGGTGTGGCCGTGGCCGACGTGGCCGCCGTGCGGGACGCGCTGGCCACCCGCGGGCTGTTCCTGGCCGGTGAGGCCCGCACGGCCGCCGTGCGGGCGTGCACCGGCTCGGCGGTGTGCGCCCTCGGCATCACCACCGCTCCCGATGCCGGCCGGGACCTGCTGGCCAGCGCCGGGCTGGGGCGGAACTCGGGACTGCGGGTGCACGTCTCCGGCTGCCCCAACTCCTGCGCCCAGCACCAGGCCGGCGACATCGGGCTGTCCGGGTCCAAGGTCCGCGTCGGCGGCACCGCCCGGGCCGGCTACCACGTCTACCTCGGAGCCGACCTGGCCGCCGGCCGGGTGGGCGAGGTGGTGGGGCGGGTGGCGGCCGAGGACGTGCCCGCCACCGTGGAGGCGGTGGTCGGGATCTGGGAGGCGCTGCGCCACGAGGGCGAGTCGCTCGGGGCCGCGGTGGCCCGTCTCGGCCACGACGCCTTCGCCCGCCACCTGGAGTCGGTGATGGCCGGGCGTTGGGCCAGCGGGGCCGAGCCCGAGGCCGAGGACGCCGGCGTGGTGACGGTGGGCCTGGGCCGGGCCGGCCTGGCTCCCGGCACCGTCACCGCCGTCGATGCCGGCGGCACCGCCCTCGCCTTGGCCAACACCGAGGGCACGGTCTGCGCCGTGGCCGACGCCTGCCCCCACGCCGGGGCCTCGCTCGCCACCGGCACCCTGCGGGGCTCCGCCCTGGAGTGCCCCCGCCACGGCGGCACCTTCGACGTGCGCACCGGGGAGGCCCTGGCCGGGCCCACCGGCGAGCCCGTGCGCTGCTTCCCGGTCAGCACCACCACCGACGGCCGGGTGGCGGTGACCGTCCCGGCACCCGCCGCCCCCTCCACCGGCGGCTGACGGCACCCGCCGCTCCCCCGGTTTGTGGTCACTCCCGTACCGCCGGCGTCGACGGCGGTGACGGTGCCGGGAGCCAGGCCGGTGGCCCGGCCCAGGCCCACCGTCACCACGCCGGTGTCCTCGGCCTCGGGCTCGGCCCCGCTGGCCCAACGCCCGGCCATCACCGACTCCAGGTGGCG
>DATMJI010000070.1:0-4214 GCA_035553895.1 Acidimicrobiales bacterium
AGCCCCACCAGCCCGATGATCGGCGCCACCAGGTCGAGCCCCGGCGGGAACTCCTCCGATTTGGCAGCAGAAGTGGCTGGAATTTCCGCCACTTCTGCTGCCAAATCGGAGGAGTTCCCGCCGGGGCTCGACCTGGTGGCGCCGATCATCGGGCTGGTGGGGCTGGTGGCGGCGGGCCTCGATGCGGGCGGCCAGCCCGTCCTGGCCGTCGCTCGCACCATCGTGGGGGCCGCCTTCCTCGGGGTGGTGACCGATGCCATGCTGCTCGGGCACTGGTACCTGGTGCAGCCCGGGCTGGCCCGGGGACCGCTGCTGGAGCAGGTCCGCCTGCTGGCCGCCCTCTGGCCCCTGGAGGTGGGGCTGCTGCTGATACCCACCGGCATGGTCTCGGTGCTGGCCGGCACCGTCGACGACGGCTACAACGGCCTGCTCGGCTGGTTCTGGCTGGCCTGTGCCCTCGGCACCATCGTGTTGTGCGCCGTGACCCGGGCGGCGCTGCGCGAGCGCTACTACTCGGCGGTCATGGCCGCCACCGGGCTGTTGTACCTGGCCATCGTCACCGCCTTCGGTACCGACCTGGTGGCCCGGGCCGTCCTCGCCCCCTGACGCGGCAAGCAGAGCCCCGGGCCGCCGGGTCCCCGGCGCCGTCGGCCGGGCCCGCTACCCTCGACAGGAAGATGTGCGGTTTTGCCGGAGAGCTCCGCAGCGACGGCGCCGCCGATGCGGGAGCAGTGGCCCGGATGGCGGCAACCATGCACCGCCGGGGCCCCGACGGCTCCGGGGTGTGGGCCCAGGGCGGCGCGGCCCTCGGCCACCGCCGCCTCAAGGTGATCGATCTCTCCGATGCCGCCGGCCAACCTATGGTGGATCCTGAGCTCGGCTTGGCGGTGGTGTTCAACGGCTGCGTCTACAACTACCCGGAGCTGCGCCGGGAGCTGGCCGGCGCCGGCTACCGTTTCTTCTCCACGGGCGACACCGAGGTGGTGCTCAAGGCCTACCACCACTGGGGAACCGATTTCGTCGACCACCTCCAGGGCATGTTCGCCTGCGCCATCGTCGAGCGCGACGGCGGCCGCCTGGTGCTGGCCCGCGACCGCCTCGGCATCAAGCCGCTGTACCTGGCCGGCGGGCCCGATACCCGGCGCCTGCGCTTCGCCTCCACCTTGCCCGCCCTGCTGGCCGGCGGCGACGTCGACACCACTGTCGACCCGGTGGCCCTGCACCACTACCTCAGCTTCCACTCGGTGGTGCCCCCGCCCCGGACCATCCTCGCCGGCGTCGCCAAGCTGGCACCGGCCACGGTCATGGTCGTCGAAGCCGACGGGACCCGCCGCAGCCATTGTTACTGGGAGCCCAATCACGAGCGCCGGCCCGCCCATGCCACCCGGTCGGATCGGGACTGGGAGGACGCCGTGCTCGCCGCCCTGCGCCTGGCCGTGCAGCGGCGCCTGGTGGCCGACGTTCCCGTCGGGGTGCTGCTGTCGGGCGGGCTCGACTCCAGCCTCATCGTGGGGCTGCTGGCCGAGGCCGGCCAGCCCGGCCTGGCCACCTTCAGCGTGGGTTTCGAGGACGCCGGCGGCCGCAAGGGTGACGAGTTCGTCTACAGCGACGTGGTGGCCCGGACCTTCGCCACCGACCACCACCAGCTGCGCATCAGCAGCACCCGGCTCCACGACGCCCTCGAGGGGGTGGTGGCGGCCATGAGCGAGCCCATGGTCAGCCACGACGCCGTCGGCTTCTACCTCCTCTCCGAGGAGGTGAGCCGCCACGTCAAGGTCGTGCAGTCGGGCCAGGGGGCCGACGAGGTCTTCGCCGGCTACCACTGGTACCCGCCGCTGGCCGGAGTCGCCGACGGTGACGCCGGCGGGGCGGTCGACGCCTACGCCCGGGCCTTCTTCGACCGCACCCACGCCGGGGTGTCCGCCCTCCTGGCGCCCGAGTGGCGCCTCGACCACGACGCCAGCCGGGCCCTGGTGGCCGAGCACCTGGGCCGGCCCGGCGCCGGGGGAGCGGTCGACCGGGCGCTGCGCCTCGACACCCAGGTGATGCTGGTCGACGACCCCGTCAAGCGGGTCGACAACATGACCATGGCCTGGGGCCTCGAGGCCCGGGTGCCCTTCCTCGACCACGAGCTGGTGGAGCTGGCCGCCGCCTGCCCGCCCCAGCTCAAGCTGGCCTCCGGGGGCAAGGGCGTGCTCAAAGAGGCCGCCCGCCGCGTCATCCCCGCCGAGGTCATCGACCGGCCCAAGGGCTACTTCCCGGTGCCCGCCCTGTCCCACCTGCAAGGGTCGGAGCTCGAGCTGGTGGCCGCCGCCCTGCGTGACCCGGCGGCCAAGGAGCGGGGCCTGTTCGACCCGGCCGCCGTCGAGGAGCTCCTCGACGCCCCCAACCGGTCGCTGACGCCCCTCGGAGGCAACACCTGCTGGCAGCTCGGCCTGCTCGAGCTGTGGCTGCAGTCCCAGGGGATCCGGTGAAACGCGATGTCGCCCTCGAGTGCGGTTGGGGCCGCATCGTCTTCGGCCAGACCTTCGCCGACGACCACACCTTGGCGGCCGAGCTGCGGGCGGAGGAGCTGGGCCAGCGTGACGTGTGCCTGTACCACCCCGAGCCCCACGTCCTGGTCAGCCGGGCGCCCCACGAGCTCTTCGTCGACCCCTCCTACACCTACCGCCGCCGGCTCGGCGGCGAGGGCGACGAGCTGGCCGAGCGCCCCGTGGCCGGCATCGCCATCCGCCCGCTGTCGGGGCCCGACGACGCCGAGGCGGTGAACCGCCTCTACGCCAAGGCGGGCATGGTCACCGCCCCCTCGCCGGTGATCGAGGCCAACCAGCGCAGCGCGGTGTTCCACTACCTGGTGGCCGAGGACCTGGCCAGTGGCAACGTGGTGGGCACGGTGACGGGCATCGACCACATCCGGGCCTTCGACGACCCCGACCGGGGATCGAGCCTGTGGTGCCTGGCGGTCGACCAGCACAGCTCCCGGCCCGGGGTGGGAGTGGCCCTGGTGTCGGCCCTGGTCGGCGAGCTCGCCGCCCGGGGCTGCACCCACCTCGACCTCTCGGTCATGCACGACAACGGCCCGGCCATCGCCCTCTACGAGAAGCTGGGTTTCTCCCGGGTGCCGGTGTTCTGCGTCAAACGCAAGAACCCCATCAACGAGCCGCTGTTCTCCGGCCCCATCAGCGACGACCACCGGGCCTTGAACCCCTACGCCCGCATCATCGCCGACGAGGCCCGGCGCCGGGGGATCGGGGTGAGCGTGGTCGACGCCGAGGGGGGGTTCCTGCGCCTCACCCACGGTGGGCGCCAGGTGGTCACCCGGGAGTCGCTGTCGCAGCTGACCTCGGGAGTGGCCGTCAGCTGGTGCGACGACAAGCGGGTGACCCGCCGGCTGGTCGCCGCCGCCGGGCTGACGGTGCCCGACGGGCAACTGGCCTCGGGCGACGACGAGGACGCCCGGTTCCTGGCCGAGGTGGGGGAGTTGGTGGTCAAGCCGGCCCGGGGGGAGCAGGGGGCCGGCGTGACGGTGGGGGTGACCGACGCCGAGGCCCTGCGCCGGGCCATCGACCGGGCCCGGGTCCTGTGCGACGACGTGTTGCTGGAGCAACGCTGCCACGGGGAGGACCTGCGGGTGGTGGTCATCGGCCACGAGGTGGTGGCGGCGGCCGTGCGGCGCCCGGCCACGGTCGTGGGCGACGGCCGCCACCGGGTGAGCGACCTCATCGCCGCCCAGAGCCGGCGCCGGGCGGCGGCCACGGGGGGGGAGTCGACGATCCCGGTCGACGACGTCACCCTCGAGACCCTGGCCGCCGCCGGGCGCAGCCTCGACGACGTGCTGGCCGACGGCGAGGCCCTGGCCGTGCAGCGCACGGCCAACCTGCACACCGGCGGGACCATCCACGACGTCACCGACCGGCTGCACCCCACCCTGGCCGAGGCGGCCATCCGGGCCAGCCGGGTCCTCGACCTGCCGGTGACCGGGCTCGACTTCCTGGTGCCCGACGTGGAGGGCCCGGCCTACGCCTTCATCGAGGCCAACGAGCGCCCGGGCCTGGCCAACCACGAACCGCAGCCCACGGTGCAGCGCTTCATCGACCTGCTCTTCCCTTCCACCCGCGGGGTGCCCCAGGGCTGGCCCCCGTCCAGGGGTGCCGCCGAGGCCGCCGACGCCCGGGCCGCCACCGGCCTCAACTGACCGAACCCCCGAACCCCCC
>DATMJI010000071.1:0-8692 GCA_035553895.1 Acidimicrobiales bacterium
GCCCGGCCCGGTCCCCAACCCCGGCCGGGGTTGGGGACCGGGCCGGGCCGGTAGGGTCCCACTGTGGCCCGCAGCTTGAGCAACGTGGTGTCCCGAGCCCGGCTGGGCCCGGTGGCGGCGGCGGTGCAGGAGGCGGTGGCCGACCTGGTCGAGCGCCGTGCCCTGACCCGGATGTGGCAGGGCGACCACACCCTGTGGCAGGACGACCCGAGCGAAGTCGCCGACCGGCTGGGTTGGCTGGACGTGGC
The DNA here is from genome assembly GCA_035553895.1 of Acidimicrobiales bacterium. Classification (GTDB taxonomy): domain Bacteria; phylum Actinomycetota; class Acidimicrobiia; order Acidimicrobiales; family CADCSY01; genus JADDRA01. Next base: position 249 of record DATMJI010000071.1, read on the forward strand.
CGGCGAGATGGCCGACCAGGTGCCCGACCTGGAGGCCTTCGCCGCCGAGGCGGCCGCTGACGGCCTGGGCCACGCCGTGCTGCTGGGCATGGGGGGCTCGAGCCTGTTCCCCGAAGTGGCGTGGCGGACCTTCGGGGCCCGGTCGGGACGCCTCGACCTGCGGGTGCTCGACACCACCGACCCGGCGGCCATCGCCCGGGTGGGCGAGGAGGTCGACCTCGACACCTGCCTGTTCGTCGCCGCCTCCAAGTCCGGCACCACCCTGGAGACGACCAGCCAGCTGGCCTACTTCTGGGAGCGCAGTGGCGGGCGGGGTGCCAACTTCGTGGCCATCACCGACCCCGGCACCGAGCTGGCCAAGCTCGGTCACGAGCGGGGATTCCGGCGAGTGTTCGAGAACCGGCCCGACATCGGCGGTCGCTACTCCGCCCTGTCCTACTTCGGCCTGGTGCCGGCCGCCCTGCTCGGCGCCGACCTGGCCGGGCTCCTCGAGCGGGGCGCCACCCTGGCCGATCCCGACTCGGCCGGTGCCGGGGCCGATCACCCGGCCGTGCGCCTCGGCGCCGCCCTCGGGGCGGCCGCCCTCGCCGGTCGGGACAAGCTCACCCTGGTGCTCCCCGGCGAGATCGCCTTCTTCGGCCTGTGGCTGGAGCAGCTGGTGGCCGAGTCGACCGGTAAGGAGGGCACCGGCATCGTCCCCGTGGCCGGCGAGCTCCTCGGCCGCCCCCGGGACTACGGCGACGACCGGCTCTTCGTGGCCATCGGCTACCGGCCCACCCTCGACGACCTGGCCGCCGCCGGCCACCCGGTGGTCGAGCTGGCCTACCGGGGCCCCCTCGACCTCGGCGCCCAGGTGACGCTGTGGGAGCAGGCGGTGGCCCTGGCCGGGGCCGTGCTCGGCATCAACCCCTTCGACCAGCCCGACGTGGCCGCGGCCAAGGCGGCCACCGGCCTGGTCCTCGACCAGGGACTCCCCGCCATCGACCCCGTGCCCCTGGCCAGCCTCCTCGACCAGCTGGCCCCGGGCGACTACCTGGCCATCCAGGCCTACGTCGACCCCGGTGACGACGATCTTCTCCGCCGCCTGCAGGCCAGTCGCACGGCGCTGCGGGACCGCCACCGCGTGGCCACCACCCTCGGCATCGGCCCCCGCTACCTCCACTCCACCGGCCAGCTGCACAAGGGAGGACCCCCCTCGGGGGTGTTCGTGCAGGTGGTGGGTGACGACGCCGCCGACCTCGCCATCCCCGGCGCCGCCTACGGCTTCTCCACCCTCAAGCAGGCGCAGGCCGCCGGCGACCTGCGCTCCCTGCACGACCGCGGCCTGCGGGCCGGCCGGGTCGCCCTCACCGAGCTCACCGAGGTGACGCCATGAACCAACCCCCCACCCCCTCCTGTTCTTTGTCGACTGGGCAGTGTCAGGAACGGTGCAGCCGACAAAGAACGAGGAGGGAGCCATGATCCTCGGGCTCATCGGGCTGGGGAAGATGGGGGCCAACATGGCCACCCGCATCGGCGACGCCGGGCACGAGGTGGTGGGCTACGACCGCAACCCCGACGTGTCCGCGGTGGCCACCATCGCCGAGCTGGTCGAGCGCCTGGGCGACGCCCCCCGGGTGGTGTGGTCCATGGTCCCCTCCGGCGACCCCACGGAGGAGACCATCGCCACCCTGGCCGAGTTGCTGGGTGAGGGCGACCTGGTGGTCGACGGGGGCAACTCCAACTACCACGACTCCATCCGCCACGGCCGGGACCTGGCCGAGCACGGCATCGGCTTCGTCGACGCCGGGGTCAGCGGGGGAGTCTGGGGCCTGACCGAGGGCTACTGCCTCATGGTCGGCGGCAGCGAGGCCGACGTCGGCCGCGTCCAGCCCCTCTTCGACGCCCTCAAGCCCCCCGAGGGCGGGTTCGCCCACGTGGGGCCGGTCGGCGCCGGCCACTTCGCCAAGATGGTCCACAACGGCATCGAGTACGGGCTGATGCACGCCTACGCCGAGGGCTACGAGCTGCTGGCCGCCGCCGACATCGACGTCGACGCCGACGCCGCCATCGAGGCCTGGCGCCATGGCAGTGTGGTCCGCTCCTGGCTGCTCGACCTCCTCTCCACGGCCGTCGACGCCGACCCCGGGCTGGCGTCGGTGGCGGGCCGGGCCCACGACTCGGGTGAGGGCCGCTGGACGGTGAACGAGGCCGTCCGCCTGGCCGTGCCCCTGCCCGTCATCTCCGCCGCCCTCTTCGCCCGCTTCTCCTCCCGCCAGCTCGACTCGCCGGCCATGAAGGTGGTGGCGGCCCTGCGCCAGCAGTTCGGCGGCCACACCACCGAGACGGCCGAGCAGCGGCCGCGCCAGGCCGGGGGCGAGACTCGGATCCGCGAGAGCTGAGCGCCCGTGCCGGAGCCCGCTCGCGCCGACGCCTTGGTGCTCTTCGGCGCCAGCGGCGACCTGGCCGCCAAGAAGCTCTTCCCGGCCGTACAGCGCCTGGCCGGCCGGGGCCTGCTCGAGGACATCCCCGTCGTGGGCGTGGCCTCCTCCCCGTGGGACGACGAGACCCTGGCCGGCTACGCCCGGTCGTCGATCGAGCGCTGGGGAGGCGGGGTCGACGAGGAGGCCTTCGCCGCCCTGGTCCCCCGGCTGTGCTACCTCTCCGGCGACTACCGCTCGGACGAGATCTATGACCGGCTGGCCGAACGGCTGGCCGACCGGGCCTGCCCCCTGGTGTACCTGGCCATCCCCCCGGCGCTGTTCGACGACGTCATCTCCGGGCTGGCCCGGGTGGGCCTCAACGAGCGGGTCCGGCTGGTGGTGGAGAAGCCCTTCGGGCGCGATTGCACCTCAGCGGCCGAGCTGGCCGCCTGCGTGGCGTCGGCCTTCCCCGAGGAGCGGGTGTACCGCATTGACCACTTCCTCGGGAAGGAGTCGGTGGAGAACCTGCTGGTCTTCCGTTTCGCCAACGCCTTGCTGGAGCCGGTCTGGAACCGGCGCTACGTCCACAGCGTCCAGGTCACCCTGGCCGAGTCGTTCGGGATCAAGGGGCGGGGCTCGTTCTACGAGGAGGTCGGGGCCCTGCGCGACGTGGTGCAGAACCACCTCTTGCAGGTGGTCACCCTGCTGGCCATGGAGCCGCCGGTGGCGGCCGACGCCGACGCCCTGCGGGACGAGGTGGTCAAGGTGCTGCGGGCCATGCGCCCAATCGACCCCGACCGGGTCATCCGGGGCCAGTTCGCCGGCTACCGGGACGAGACGGGTGTCGACCCGCAGTCCCAGGTGGAGACCTACGTGGCCCTGGAGCTGGAGATCGACTCCTGGCGCTGGGCCGGGGTGCCCTTCCTGGTGCGCTCGGGCAAGTGCCTGGCCGGCGACGTGACCGAGTGCGTGGTGCGCTTCCAGGCCCCGCCCCGGATGCTCTTCGCCCCCGAGTGCGACAGCCAGCCCGAGCCCGACCTGCTGGTCTTCCGCCTGGGTGGCGACGAGGGGGTGACCATGCGGCTGTCGGCCAAGGCCCCCGGCGACGCCCTGGCCACCCGCCAGGTCGACCTCGACGTGTCCTTCGATCAGGTCTTCGGCCGCCGCCAGGACGCCTACGAGCGGCTGCTGGAGGACGCCCTGGAAGGTGATGCCCGGCGCTTCGCCCGCATCGACTCGGTGCTGGAGTCGTGGCGGGTGGTCCAACCCGTCCTCGACCGGCCCGGTCCCGTCCACCCCTACGCCCTGGGCACCTGGGGCCCGGCGGCGGCGGCGTCGCTGGCCGCACCCCTGGGCGGCTGGCACGACCCCCAGGGTTGACATGGCGACCGGCGACGTCCTCGCCGTCGACCTCGGCGGGACCTCCATGCGGGTGGCCCGGACGACGGCCGGCGGGATCGTCTCCCGCCGCCGGGAGGTTCCCACCCCCCGCACCGGCGGGTCCGAGCCGCTGCTCGCCCTGGCCCGGGAGGTGCTGGCCGGCGGCCCGGTGGAGGCGGTGGTCATGGGTGTGCCCGGACGCATCGACTACGGCGCCGGTCTCTTGGAGCAGGCCCCCAACCTCCCGCCCGGCTGGGCCGAGGAGCTCACCGAGGCCAAGCTCGGGCGGGCCCTGGGGGTCGAGGTCTCCCTGGCCAACGACGCCGACCTGGCGGCGGTGGGCGAGTGCTGGTTCGGCGCCGGTCGGGACCACGACGACGTCGTCTACCTCACCGTGTCCACCGGCATCGGGGCCGGCGTCTGTACCGGCGGCCTGCTCGTGCACGGGCGCCGCTCCTTGGCCGAAATCGGCCACACCGTGGTCGACTGGCGGGCCATGGCCTCCGGCTGGGCCACGGTCGAGCACCTCGGTTCGGGCACGGCGCTGGCCCGGCTGGCGGCGGCGGCCGGCCTGGACGCGGACGGCATCGAGGTCGAGCGCCGCTGGCGGGCCGGCGACCCCGTGGTCGGGCGGATCTGGGAGGACGTGATCACCGTGGCCGCCGTGGCCGCCGTCAACCTGGCCCAGCTCTTCAGCCCCGACGTGGTCGTGGTCGGCGGCGGCGTCGGCCTGGTCGGCGAGGCCGTGCTGGGCCCCATGCGCTCCCTGCTGGCCGAGTGGGGCCCGGCCGGCCTGCCTGAGCCGGTGGAGGTGGTCAACGCCGCCTTGGGCGACGACGCCGCCCTGGCCGGGGCCGCCGCCTGGCGCCGGGCCTTCTCCCCCGAGGCGGCCAGCCGGGACGTGGGCGGGTGAGCGGACCATCCCCCCCGGTCGGCACGGTGCGGCTGGTCGACGACGTGGCCGCCGCCTTCACCGAAGTGGTCGCGGCCGAGGCACCGGCCTCCTTCGCCCTCTCGGGCGGGGGGACCGCCCGGCGCTGCTACCAGGCGCTGGCCGCCGCCGGGAGCGACGCGCTGGACTGGTCCGGCGTCACCGTGCTCTTCGGCGACGAGCGCTGGGTGCCCGTGAGCTCGCCGGACTCCAACGAGGGCATGGCCCGCCGGGTCCTGCTCGACGCCGTGGCGCCGGCCGAGGTGCGCTCGCTGCGGGGCGCGGGGGCAAGCCCCGAGGAGGCGGCGGTCGCCTACGACACGGCGCTGGCGTCCCTCCCCGGTCCCGACGTGGTCCATCTGGGCCTGGGCGACGACGGCCACACCGCCTCGCTGTTCCCCGGCTCGCCCGCCCTGGCCGTGGACGATCGCCTGGTGGTGGCCACCGGCGACGGCGCCCACCCGCATCGCCGCCTCACCTTCACCTTCCCGGCCATCGCCCGGGCCCGCCTGGTGATTGTCACGGTGAGCGGGGCGGCCAAGGTCGAGGCGTGGCGGCGCCTTTGCCGGGGCGACGACGTCCCTGCCGCCCGCATCCGGGCCGAGCGGGTCTGCTGGCTGGTGGATCCCGCAGCCGCCGGCGGAAACCGGGAATAAACCTGCGGGCGGGAGTGTCAAGATGTTCAGTCCGGATACTTTCCGGGCCAGTAGGAGACGGACATCGACGAAGGAGGTGGCAGTCCATGTTGATGCGATCCAACCTCTTCCGGGAGCTCGATCGGCTGTCCCAGCAGGCCTTCGGCACCGGCCCGACGGCCATGCCGATGCCGATGGATGCCTCCCGCCAGGGCGACCACGTCGTCCTCCACCTCGACCTGCCGGGCGTGGAGCCGTCGTCCATCGACCTGACGGTGGAGGGCCACGAGCTCACGGTGAGCGCCGAGCGCCACTGGGAACCGTCCGGCGACGACCAGGTGGTCTGCGCCGAGCGGCCGCAGGGCAGGTTCCGCCGGGCGGTCTCGCTGGCCGAGGGCCTCGATGCCGAGGGGGTGGAGGCGAGCTACGACGCCGGCGTGCTCACCGTCACCATCCCGGTGAGCGAGCAGGCCAAGCCCCGCCGGGTGGAGATCTCTTCGGTCGCCAAGGCCCACGCCATCGAGGCGGGCCCGAGCGCGGCCTGAGCCCTGGCCGACCCCCCTCGGGGCCGGGGTTCTTTTTCCCGTTGTTCTGGCCCCGCAAGTGGTCGTGTTCGCGACCACTTGTGGGGCCAGAACGGTCCGAACCGTAGAGCAAGGAGGTGGATGCAGATGGCACTTCCCGTACGACGACGCAGCGACGGTGACGCCCCCGTGGCTTCCTCCGGGCCCTTCCAGGAGCTGGAGCAGCTCAACCGCCGGCTCGCCGGGGTGCTCGACTCCTGGCCCCGCCTGCCCGAGATGTTCAGTGACGCCTTCACCCCGCTGGCCGATGTCGAGGAGACCGACGAGCACTACGTGGTGGAGATCGAGTTGCCGGGGGTGAAGCCCGACGACATCGATATCGACATCGCCGGCCGCCGCCTGTCGGTCCGGGGCGAGCGCCGAGAGCGCGAGCGCGTCGGCATCCTGCGCCGGCGCGAGCGCACCGTGGGGCGTTTCGCCTACGAGATCACCTTGCCGGGCGACGTGGACGACGAGGGCGTGGAGGCCAACCTGGACGACGGCGTCCTGCGCATCCTGGTGCCCAAGCCCGAGCGGGAGCGACCCCGGCGTATCCCCGTGCGGTGACGAGCCCGACCTCCGGCGCTCATCCCCGCGGGTGTTCGGGAACGACGCGGGCCAGGGCCGAGACCGCCTTGTAGGCGGCCTCGGCCGGCCCCAGCTCGTCGGGGCGCAGCAGGTTGGCCATGATGCGCAGCACCCACTCCATGAGCGACTGCGAGCGCATGCCCACCCGGGTGAGCTCGCGCATGAGGGCGGGGCGGCCGATGAGCGCAGCGAAGCCTCGGGCCACCTTGAAGTAGAGCCCGAAGCGGTCCTCGAGGGTCTGGGGATAGCGCCGCAGGACCAGCCCGTTGCCCGTCGTGAGGGCCTCGGAGATGACATCGGCTGCCAGCCGGCCGGTCTCGTAGGCGTAGTCGATGCCCTCGCCGTTGAAGGGGTTGACCGATCCGGCGGCATCCCCGACCACCAGGTGGGTCGGTCCTGCCTTGGGCCCCACCGAGCCGGCCATGGGCAGGCGGCCCCCCGTGGGCGCACCCACCTGGGTCTCGGGCGAGAGTCCCCAGTAGCCGGGAGCGGTGGCGGCGAACTCGGCCATGAGATGCGAGGTGTTGACCGACTTGTAGTCGCGGAAGGTCGACAGCAGCCCGATCCCCACGTTGACGGTGCCGTCGCCGAGGGGAAAGATCCAGCCGTAGCCGGGCAGGGCGTTGCCGTTGCGGTCCCGCACGTCGAGGACGCTCTCGATCCACGGGTCGGCATGGCGGGGGCTCTCCCAGTACCCCCGGATGGCCATGCCCTGGGGGTAGCTGCGCTGCCGGGTGGTGCCCAGCGCCCGCCCGAAGCGGGAGTTGGCCCCGTCGGCCACCACCACGTAGCGGGCCCGCAGCTCCCGGGCACCGTCGTCCTCGCCGGTCGGCTGCACGACGGCTCCGGCCACCAGCCCCCGCTCGAGGACCGGGGCCACCGCCTCGGTGCCGGCGAGCAGGGTGGCCCCGGCGGCCACGGCGTGGTCGGCGACGATCTGGTCGAGGTCCCGCCGGCGGACGACATAGCCGTGCCGGGGGTACTCGGGGTGCTCGGGCCAGGCCAGCTCCAGGGTGATGCCATGAGCCACCGCCCGGAGGCCGCCGAAGCGGTGGTGGCCGGTCGCCACCGCCTCCTCGATGCCCATGTCGGCCAGCTGGCGCACGGCCCGCGGGGTCAGCCCGTCACCGCAGGTCTTGTCCCGGGGAAAGCGCTTGCGCTCGACGACCACCACGTCGTGGCCGGCCCGGGCCAGCCAGTAGGCGGTGGCGGCCCCGGCGGGCCCACCCCCCACCACCAGCACATCGTGACGGGGAGCGGTCATCGCCGGCTCAGCCGCCCGAACCCCCGGCGGTGTCGCCGCCCTCGCTGGCGCCGCCGCCCTCGCTGTCGCCGCCCTCGCTGGCGCCGCCGGCGTCACCGGACCCGGCGTCGCCCCCCTCGGCCTCGGCCTCGGCCCCGGGTGGCCCTTCACCGCTGCCCTCGGCCTCGAGCTCGGGGGCACCCTCGGCCAGGGCCGACTCCTCCTCGCCGCCGAGGATCTCCCGTTCGTAGCGGACCACGGCCAGCAGCTCCTCCTCGCTGAGGGTGCCGCTGAAGCTGGGCATGGCCCCGCCGCTGGTCTCCCGGGCGATGTGCTGGCCACCGGGCCGGTCGGGACTGCCGTAGGGGGTGCCGGCCGCCGGCGAGCCCTCACTGACGAAGGCCAGGTGGTCTTCCGGCTCGGGGAAGGTGAGCACCACCTCGCCGCCCGACAGGGGCCGGCCCACGCCGCCCCCGCCGTCGTTGCCGTGGCAGCTGGCACACGATTGGTCGAAGATGCCCTGACCCTCGACGAGGACGGGATCGGTGATGCCCTCTTCGGGGACGAAGAGCACCCCTGCGTAGACGATGGCCCAGACCGGCAGCAGGGCGAGGACCGGCATGGCCCACACCGGCACCTTGGGACGGGACATGGCGGCGGCCACGTAGGGCGGGGGCGGCGTGGGCCGGCCCCTGTCGGGCG
>DATMJI010000072.1:0-2045 GCA_035553895.1 Acidimicrobiales bacterium
CGCATGGCGGCCGCCGCCCAGGCCGACGTGGTCGTCGCCCCCGGCTACGGCGAGGGGGTGCTCGACGTCCTGGCCGCCAAACGCAAGAACACCCGCGTGCTCACGGCGCCCCCTCCGGTGGCCGACCCCCTCCAGCTCCGCCAGCTGGCCGGCACCGATGCCCACCGCCATGCCCCCCTTGACCAGGGCCACGCAGTTGGACTTGACGTGCCCGCACAGGCGCCAGGCCAGCTCGGCGTCGTGCCACTGCTCGGCGGTGGGGGCCACCTCGGTGACCACGCGCCAGTCGGCCCGGGCGGCGGCGAAGTGGGGCGCCTCCTGGGCCAGGAAGGCGCCGGCCAGCTGGCGCAGCTGGAGGGGGTCGGCCACCGGCGGGGGCGCCGTGAGCACGCGGGTGTTCTTGCGTTTGGCGGCCAGGACGTCGAGCACCCCCTCGCCGTAGCCGGGGGCGACGACCACGTCGGCCTGGGCGGCGGCCGCCATGCGCTCGGCGGTGGCGGCGTCGACGGGCCGGCTGAGGGCCACGATGCCGCCGAAGGCCGACTGCTCGTCGCCCTCGAACGCCCGCTGGTAGGCGGTGGCCAGGTCGGGGGCCACCGCCGCCCCGCAGGGGTTGGCGTGCTTGATGATGGCCACCGCCGCCCCCGAACCGGCCAGGCCGGCCAGGTCGTGCACCAGGGCCCAGGCGGCGTCGGCGTCGTAGAGGTTGAGATACGACAGGGGCAGACCCTGGTGCTGCTCCACCCCGTCCCACCAGGTGGTCGACCCGATGGCCCGGTAGCGGGCACCGGCCTGGTGGGGGTTCTCACCGTAGCGCAGGTCCTGGGCCCGCTCCAGGGCCAGGTGGATGGTGGGCGGAAGCGGCGCCGCGGTGTCGCCATCGGCCTCGTCGAACCAGGCGACGATGGCGGCGTCGTAGGCGGCGGTGTGGGCGAAGGCGGCCCGGGCCAGCCGGCGCCGGGTGGCGGGCGACAGCGAAGTGTTCCGGCGGAGCTCGTCGAGCACCGCTGGGTAGTCGGCCGGGTCGACGACCACGCCGACCCCGTGGTGGTTCTTGGCCGCCGCCCGCACCATGGTCGGGCCCCCGATGTCGATCAGCTCGACCGAGGGGTCGGAGCGGAAGGGGTAGAGGTTGCCCACCACCAGGTCGATGGGCGTGATCCCCCGGGCCTCGAGCTGGGCCAGGTGGTCGGGCTTGGACCGGTCGGCCAGGATGGCGCCGTGCACGGCCGGATGCAGGGTCTTGACCCGGCCGTCGAGCATCTCCGGGGCGCCCGTCACCTCCTCCACGGCCAGCACGGCCAGGCCGGCACCGGCGAGGGTGCCGGCCGTGCCGCCGCTGGAGACCAGCTCCCAACCGAGCTCGGCCAGCCCCCGGGCCAGCTCCACCACCCCGGTCTTGTCGTACACCGACAGCAGTGCCCTCACGCCAGCTTCCCGTCCACGAAGGCTCGGATGGTGGCCGGGTAGAGCTCCCGCTCGGTGGCCTTGATGCGCTCGTGGAGGCGCTCCGGCGTGTCGCCGGGCAGCACGGGCACGCTGGCCTGGGCCAGGATGGGCCCGGCGTCGACCTCCAGGGTGGCCAGGTGCACCGTGCAGCCGCTGACCTTGACCCCGGCGTCGAGGGCCTGCTCGACGGCGTGCCAGCCGGGGAAGGCGGGCAGCAGGGCGGGGTGGGTGTTGAGGATGCGGCCGGGATAGGCGTCGTGCACCGGCTTGTCGAGGATGGTGCCGAAGCCGGCCATGACCACCAGCTCCACCCCGTGGCCGGCCAGGACGTCGACCAGCCGGTGGGTGTAGTCGAGGCGGTCGAAGTCGGGGCCGAAGCTGGACCGGGCCACCAGCGTGGCCGCCACCCCGGCGCCCTCGGCCACGTCCACGGCCCGGCAGGGCCGGTCCGCCACCACCACGGCGACGTCGATGCCGTGGTCGAGGATGGCCTCGAGGATCGTCCCGCTCCCCGACGCCAGCACCGCGATCCGCACGGGGACGACGGTACCAGCGGGGCTAGAGGGGCGGGTCGGTGCAGCCGGCGGTGCCCCCAC
>DATMJI010000073.1:0-20262 GCA_035553895.1 Acidimicrobiales bacterium
CGGCCCATACGCCGGCCCGCCCCGCCGGTGAGCACGGCGCCGCTGAAGGAGCCCGGGCCGCTCACCCCACCCGGCGGCCGGCGGCCCGGTCGGGCCGGACGATGCCGCCCCGGCGGGTCATCAGCCCCCGTAGTTCATCCGCGTGTCCTCCATGCGCAGCACCGGGGTGTCCTCGGCGGCCTGGAACCCGGCGTCGATCACCTCGCCGACGAAGAAGGTGTGGTCACCGGCGTCGACCCGCTGGCGCACCTCGCAGTCGAGATAGGCCGGGGCCTGGTCGAGGATGGGCGAGCCGCTACGCCCGTCGTGGAAGGCGAAGCCGTTCATGGTCATGGCCACCGGGTCGAGCTCCACCGGTTTGGTGAACTTGCGCACGATGGCCCGGTCGTCACGGGCGACGGTGCACAGGCTGAAGGCACCGCTCGCCTCGATGAGCTCGTGGGTGAGCGCCGTCTTCTCCACGCTCACCCCCACCAGCTTGGGGTCGAAGGACAGCTGGGTGGCCCAGTTCAAGGTCATGGCGTTGCGCCGGTCGCCGGCCCGGCTGCCGACCACGTAGAGCCCGTAGGGCATGGTCCACAGCACCCGGCGGCGGAGCTTGTCGTAGTGCTCGCGCTCCTCGTCGCTGGCCACGCCCTCGGGGAAGGGTCCGATCGCTCCGGTTCCACCTGGTGCCGCCACGGGGCCCGACCTTAGCGCCCCTCCGGGGGCGGCCCGCTCAGAGGCGGCCCACCACCCAGACCACGCCCTGGACCGCCCGCCACCCGAGGTAGACGACAACGGCCGCCGCCAGCAGCTTGAAGTGCCACGGCGCCCGGTCGTGGCTCTCGGAACCCGGCGCCGGCAGCGGTGCCCTGCAGCTGGGGCACTCCCCGCCGGTGGTCGCCACCGCCTCCACGGTCCAGAACCGGTCGCAGCCGTCACACCAGGGCATCTCCCCCCCAGCGTAGGCGGGCGCCTACATCCGGCGGATGGCCAGGATGGCGATGTCGTCGGTCACGGGCGAGGTGGCGAAGTCGGCGGCCGCCTCCACCAGGCTCTTGCACAACACGTCGGGATCGACGTCGGGATCGCGGCGCAGGTGGGCGGCGATACGCTCCTCGCCGAAGAGCTGCTCGCCGTTGCGGGCCTCGGCCAGCCCGTCGGTGTACATCACCACCAGGTCACCGCTTCGCATGGAGATCTCCCGGCTGGTGTAGGTGGCGCCCGGTTGCAGCGAGATCAGCGGTCCGGTGGCCCGCAGCGGCTGCACCTCCCCCTCGGCCCAGACGAAGCTGGCCGGATGGCCGGCGGAGGCGTAGCGCATGGTGCCCGCCTGGGTGTCGAAGACGACGACGCACATGGAGATGAACTCCTCCCCCCGATCCATGGCCGCCACCTGGTCGTTGAGGATTTCGAGCGCCTGGGCGGGGTCGCGGTACTGGCGCAGGAACACCCGGAGCAGGTGTTTGGCCTGGAAGGCGCTGATCGAGGGTTCGATGCCGTGGCCGGCGACGTCGCCGATGACCGCCGCCACCCTGGTGGGCGAGGCCCGGAAGACGTCGTAGAAGTCGCCGGCCATCATGCCGGTGCCCGCCTCGTAGACGCTGCCCAGCTCGAAGCCCTCGATCTCGGGGACCTCCTCGGGCGCCAGGCGGGCCGCCCAGCGCTTGGGCGCCAGCGCCTCTTGGGTCAGCACCTCCTGGGCTCGCTGCTCCAGCTGGCTGCGGCTCTCGGTGAGGCGGGCATGGCTGATCAACAGGTGGGCATAACGCAACGAGAGGGCCACGGGAACCAGCAGGAGCACGCTGAACAGATCGGTCCACGTCGACATGCTCACCGCTCCGGCCGCCGAGACCAGGGCCACGGCGGCGTAGACGACGGCGGCGTGGGCATCCTTGAGCAGGGCGGCCCGGGCCACTTGGGCCGCCTCCGAGTGGGTCCCCGAGCTGGAGTCGATGCGGCGCGAGACCCGCAGCAGGCGGCGAGCAGACCGCCCCCACACCGAAGCTGCGAGCACAGCGGCGACGGCGACGATCCCGAGAATCGGGCGCTCGATCATGACTGGCGCGAGCGTATACCCGGGCGAGCCGGGCCGCGGGCCATCGCCGCCGCCGATCGGTGGCGAGCGTGGGGGTCGCTAGCGACGGCGCACCCGCAGCTTGACCGGGGTGTTGCCGAGCTCGAAGTGCTCCCGCAGGCGCCGCTCCAGGTAGCGGAGGTAGGTGGGGGGAAGCTCCCGGTTGGCGAAAAGGGTGAAGGTGGGGGGCTCGGCCGCCCCCTGGGTGGCGTAGAGGATCCGGCCCACCGGTGCCGGGTGGGCGGCCTGGGCCGCCTGCAGCACCTGGTTGAGCTCCCGAGTGGGCACCCGGCGCCGGTAGGCGTCCACCGCCTGGGCCAGAGCCGGCACGAGCTGGTGGATGGCCTTGCCGGTCAGGGCGCTGCCCTTGATGACGGGCGCCGTGGCCAGGAAGTGGAGGCGGTCGGCCACCTGGGCGCTCACGTCGGCCCGGGCCTCGGCGTCGAGCACCTCCCACTTGTTGAGCAGGATGACGGTCGGGTTGCCCGACGCGTCGATGCGCTCGGCCAGGCGTTGGTCCTGGTGGGTGACGCCCTCCGAGGCGTCGATGACCAGCACCGCCAGATCGGCGCTGTCCACCGCCCGCAGCGCCCGGACCAGCGAGTAGTACTCGGTGCCGGCGTCGATGCGCGAGCGCCGGCGCATGCCGGCGGTGTCGACGAAGCGGATACGGCCCTCGGGCGTCTCCACCTCGGTGTCGATGCTGTCCCGGGTGGTGCCGGGCAGGTCGTGGACCACCGAGCGCTGATCGCCGATGAGCCGGTTGAACAGCGTGGACTTGCCGACGTTGGGCCGCCCCACGATGGCCACGGCCGGTACCCGGTCGGCGTCGGTGGCGGTGTCGCCGCCGGGCCCGGCCGCCGCCGCCCCGTCTTCGTCCTCGGCGGCGGGCGGGAGGCGGGCCACCACCTCGTCCAGCAGGTCGCCGGCCCGCCGGCCGTGGAGGGCGCTGACCGGCCACGGATCGCCGAGGCCCAGCTTCACGAACTCCCAGACGTCGCTCTCCCGGGCCTCCCCGTCGACCTTGTTGGCCACCACCAGCACCGTGGCGCCGGTCCGGCGCACCCGCTCGGCCACGGCGGCGTCCCCAGGGGTCAGGCCCACGGTCACGTCGACCACGAGGAGTACGACGTCGGCCTCCGACCAGGCCCGCTCGGACTGGGCGCTGACCGAGGTCTCCAGCGCTCCCCCGCCGGCCGAGTAGCCACCGGTGTCGACCACCATGAACGAGCGCCCGATCCAGTCGGCCTCGACGGCCTTGCGGTCGCGGGTGACGCCCGGCCGCTCCTCGACGATGGCCTCCCGGCGCCCGACGATGCGGTTCAACAGGGTGGACTTGCCCACGTTGGGCCGGCCCACCAGGGCGACGGTGGGCAACCGGGCGGCGGCGCTCACGCTGCTCGGCCGAGGAGGGCCCGGCGCAGGGCCAACCCGTCGCTGGCGACGACTTCCACCGGCCGGGGCAGGCCGGCCGGCCCGGTACCGTCGAGGAAGCGCCCCTGGGAGAGGCACACGTCGGGAAGCAGGTAGCGGTGGCCCGCCGGTTCCCCGGCCAGCGCCCTGGCGACGTCGTCGCCCACCAGCAGGCCGGTCACGCCGATGTTGCCGCCGAAGAAGCGGTTCTCCACCGGGATCACCCGCACGTGGTCGAGGCCCAGGCGATCGATCAGCGGGGCCAGAACCTGGCCACCGTAGGTGCCGGTCAGGATGCCGACCGGGGGCCGGTTGCGCCGGGAGGGCAGCGCCAGCACCCGGCCCGGCGTCCCCGCCGGCACCGTCGCCGTCCCGCCCCGGGGGGCCCGGTAGCCGGCGGCGGGGGCGCCGTCAACCCAGGCGAAGAACCCGGCCCGGGTGCCGGTGGGCCGGGCCCGCTGCCCCAGGAGCTCGAGCTCGAAGGTGCGGGCCATGCCCACCCCGTCCTCGTGCATGGCGAAGCCCTCGTAGGCCTCGGCCGGCGGGAAGGCCCGCCCGCCCAGCAGGTAGTACTCGTCGGCGGCGAACGCCAGGCGCCGGCCCAGCAACCGCCGGTAGCGGCCCTGCCACTCCCCCACGGCGTCGACGACGGCACCGGCCTCGGCGGCGGTGTGCGGCCGCAGGGAGCCTTGGGCCGACCAGCGGCTCACGCCCAGGGGCACCACGCACAACGACGACAGCTCGGGGTACTCGTCGAGGACGCCGGTGAAGGTGTCCTCCAACACGGGCCCGTCGTTGACACCCGGGCACACCACCACCTGGCCGTGGACCTCGACACCGTGGTCGAGCAGAGCCCGCAGCCAGCGCAGGCTGGTGGCGCCCCGCCGGTTGCGCAGCATCTGGGCCCGCACCTCGGGATCGGTGGCGTGGATGCTCACGTTGAGGGGACCGAGGCCCTCGCTCACCACCCGCTCCAGATCGGCCTCGGTGAAGCGGGTCAAGGTGGTGAAGTTCCCGTAGAGGAAGCTGAGCCGGTAGTCGTCGTCCTTCTGGTAGAGGCTGGGGCGCAACCCGGGGGGAAGCTGGAAGATGAAGCAGAACTCGCAGTGGTTGTCGCAGGTGCGCACCTGGTCGAACAGCGCCGAGCTCACCTCGGCGCCCAGCGGTTCGCCCGCGGCCTTACGTACCGTGACCCTGCGCTCCAACCCGCCCCGCAGGACCTCGAGCTCGATGTCGGCCTCGTCGGCGAGCAGCTGCCACTCGATGACGTCGCGCGGCACCCGCCCGGCGAGCGAGCGGATCTCGTCCCCGGGGTGGAGGCCGGCCCGCTCGGCCGGGGACCCGGCCACCACGGCGACGATGCGAGGCGGGGTCACCGGTCGAGGATAGGGCGCTGGGCGGGCTCAGCCGACGTCCCACCACACGGCAACGGCCTGGCGCAGCGGTTCCCGGCCGTGGTGGCGGACCAGGGCTTCGATGTCACCGTCGCGGTCGGGGCCAACGCAGAGCTGGCGCCGGAGGAAGGCCACCACGTCCGCCAGATCGTCGTCGTCGTCTGCGGCCGGGCGCTCGAAGGGCTCCCACGCCACCTCCAGGCCCATTTCCTCGAGCACGGCCACGGCGTCCCCGGCCCCGGGGGTGGAGGGGCGCACCACCCCGTGGAGCTCCAGCCACAGCGGGTTGGTACTGGTCTGGGGGTGGCGGGCGGTCATCTCCAGGACCACCCGGCGCCGGGCGTGGGCCGAGAGGGCCTCGACGAAGGGCACCAGGTCGGCCACGTTGTAGACCACGTGATGGCACACGACGACGTCGGCCTGCTCCACCTCGGCCGCCACATCCGGCCAGCTGCCCTGGATCTCCTCGTGGTCGACGTCCCGGGCCCGGGCTCCCCTGGCGAAGTGCTCGAGCATGTCCCGGCTCTGGTCGACGGCCACCAGCCGCCCGGCCGGCGGGGCCAGCGGCAGGCTCGCCGCCCCGCCCCCGGCACCCACGTCGAGGACCACGCCGCCCTCCGGCACCGCCGCTGCCGCCTGCCGGCGGGACGGGGTGGGGACGGGCTCGGCCAGGGCCCGCTCGGCCATGCGGGCGAAGAGCTCGGGCGGGAACGACCATGGCCCCTCGGGGGCGGCGGCCAGGATCTCCTCGGGGATGGCCCATGCCGCCAGCGCCTCGGCCCAGCGGCCGGCGGCTGTCCCGTTCGTCGTGACCACCCCGCTACCGTAGATCGGTGGACGTGGAGCGGGTGCTGCTGGCGGCCCCCCGGGGGTTCTGTGCCGGGGTGGAGATGGCCATCAAGGCTCTGGCCTGGATGGTCCGGGCCTTCGATCCTCCCGTCTACTGCTACCACGAGATCGTGCACAACCGGCTGGTCGTCGAGCGCTTCCGCGAGCTCGGCGTCGTCTTCGTCGACGACATCGCCGACGTCCCCGAGGGGGCACCGGTCATGCTCTCGGCCCACGGCTCGGCGCCCGAGGTGGTGCGGGCCGCCACCGAGCACGGGGGCTACGTGGTCAACGCCGTGTGCCCCCTCGTCACCAAGGTCCACCACGAGGTCAAGGTGCGGGCGGGCAAGGGCTACCGGGTGGTCTACGTCGGCCACGAGGGCCACGACGAGGCGGTGGGAACCATGGCCGTGGCCCCCGACGCCATCCACCTGGTCGAGGACGAGGCCGACGTGGACGAGCTCCCCGATACCGGCCAGCCCGTCGCCCTGCTGGCCCAGACGACCCTGAGCCACCACGACTGGGCCGGCGTGCTCGCTGCCACCCGAGCACGGTTCCCGGAGCTGTGGATGCCCGGTCGCAGCGACTTGTGCTTCGCCACCACCAACCGCCAGTCGGCCCTGGTCCAGATCGCCGAGCGCTGCGACGCCGTGGTCGTGATCGGCTCGGCCAACTCCTCCAACACTGTCGCCCTGGAGAAGGTGGCCCGGGCCGCCGGCTGCCCCCGGGTGCTGCGGGTCAACGGGCCGGACGAGCTGCCCCCCGACCTGGCCGGCAGCGTGGGCGTCACCGCCGGAGCGTCGGCGCCCGAGGAGCTGGTGCGCTCGGTGATCGAGCGCCTCGACCCCACCGAGGGAGTCGAAGAGGTCGCCTTCACCGCCGAGGCCGAGTACTTCCCGCCCCCCCGGGAGGTCCGAGAGCTCCTCGGCGCCATCGCTGCCGTGGCCACCCTGGCCCTGGGCGCCCCCGAGGGTCCCGGGGCAGGGGCCGACCGCACCATGGCCGCCTCCACCGTCCTGGCCGACCTGGCGCCGGCGCCCGCGTAAGGGGCGCCGGCTCCCGCACCGGCGCCCCTCGGAGCCGCCCCGGCGGCGCTCTCCGGTGCCCTGGGGGCGTTCTACGCCGCCAGGTTCCCGGAGAACTCGAGCATCATGCGCCCGCGGTCGAGGTATCAGCGACGAAGACGTCGTGGCACTCGTAGTCGATCGTCTCGACACCGGTGCCGTCCGGTTGCGCCCGGGCGATGGTGGGACCGAGGACGTCGGCCGAGAACCGGTCACAGTCGGCCTTGGACGACCAGACGGTGGTGACCACGAGGGATCCGCCGTGCGTCCCGGCGTAGCGGCCGAGCAGGCCCTCGGGGTCGGTGGTGGGCAGGGCCCGGAGGACCTCGTCGTAGTCCTCGAGCGTGCCGGCTTGGATGATGTTGCTGCTGATGTAGGTCATGGAACGATGATCTGCGGGCCGGGCGGACGCCGCATCCGCCGAATCACCCATCGCCCTACTCATCTGAGCACCATGCCCCCCGTCCGACCCCCCGCCTCGCCGTTCGGGCTCGTCCGCCGCACTACCGTGATCCCGTGGACGCCGTCCTCGTGGGACGCCACGCCGAGCGCGCCGCCCTCGGCACCTGGCTCGACGACGCCACCGCAGGGACGCCGGGCGTCGTGCTGGTCAGCGGGCCACCGGGCATCGGCAAATCGACCCTGGCCGAGTGGCTGCTGGACCATGCCCGCAGCAGGGGGCTCGCCGCCGCCGCCGGCCGGGCCACCCGCCAGGAGGGAGCTCCCGCCTTCTGGCCCTGGCGCCAGATCCTGTCCGGCCTCGGCGGGCCCGAGCTGCTCGGCGCGACCGGGGCCGAGGACTCGCCTGGCGACCGCTTTCTCCGGTTCCAGGCCGTCGTCGGATGGCTCCTCGACTGCGCCGGGGCGTCCGGGACCGGGCCGGGCGCCCTGGTGGTCCTCGACGACATGCACTGGGCCGACCAGCCGTCACTACGCCTGCTCACCCACCTCGCCAGTGGGCTGCGCGACCAACCCGTCCTCGTCCTGGCCGCCCTGCGTGCCGATCCGGCTGACCACGTGGAGGGGGTCGCTACCGTCCTCGAAGAGCTCGGTCGACTCCCCGTCGTCCATCGCCTCGAGCTGGCGGGCCTCGATGCCGAGGCCGTGGCCGACCTGCTGGGACCCGTCGAACCCCCCACCGTCGAGTGGGTCCTCTCGGCCACCGACGGCAACGCCCTGTTCGTCCGCGAGATGGCCCGCCACCTCCACGGCGGCGGGGACCGGGCGTCGGTCCCCGCCTCCATCCGGGAGGCGGTGGCAGCCCGTATCGGGGCCCGCACCGCTGCCTGTGCCGGGGTCCTGCGCTCGGCCGCGGTGGCCGGCCAGGAGTTCTCGGTCGGGGTCCTCGCCACCGCCACCGGCCGACCGGCCATCGAGGTCCTGGGCCTGCTCGGCGAAGCCGATGCGGCCGGGCTGGTCACCCCGGGCGGCGAACCGGGCCGCTACCGCTTCCGCCACGCCCTGGTGCGCGACGCCGTGGAGGCGACCGTCGATCCCGCCACCCTCGCCTGCCTGCACCGGGACGTGGCCCTGGCCATCGAGGCCTTCGACGGGACGGGGGACGACCGGGTCGCCGATATCGCCCGGCACTGGGAATGCTCGGCTGCTCTCGGTGATCGGGCCCGGGCGGCGACGTGGAACGAGCGGGCCGCCGAGGCCGCCGCCCGCCTGTTGGCCTGGGAGGAGGCGGCCCGCCTCTACGACCGGTCCCTGGCTCTCGGCGGCCCCGGGATCGACCCTCTCGACCGCCACCGGCGCCTGATGGGCGCCGCCCGCAACCGGCTGCACACCGACGAGCTCGACGCCGTGCTCGACCGCTGCGAGGCGGCCCTCGACGCCGCCCGCCAGGCCGGCCGATCGGATCTGATGACCGAGGCGGCGCTGGTGGCCGAGGCGCGGGCCGGCAACCGGCCTACCGACTTCCCACGGCTGCGAGATCTGGCCCTCCAGGCCCTGGACGCCGTCGCTGACGGCGACCACAGCGCCCGTGGCCGTCTCCTGGGCCAGCTGGCCACCATCAGCGTGTACCTGGAGCCCGGGGAGTCGGACCAGCTGAGCCGGGCGGCACTGGCGGAGGCCGATCTGGCCGGCGATCCCCGCACCGACGTGTCCGCCGCTCGGGCCCGCCAGATGGTCCGCCTCTCGCCCGAGCACGCCGAGGAACGCCTGGCACTGGCGGGACGGATCGGCACCGCCGGCCGGCGGCTCCGGCGCGCCGACGTCGTTGTCTGGGAGTCGCTGTGGTCGATCGACTCCTACCTCGAGTTGGGGCGGGCACCGGAGGCGGTTGCCGTCCTGGCGGTCCTGCGAGATCAGGTGGCCGCCTGCCCCTATCCGATGCTGCGCTGGCACCTGGCCCGGACCGAGGCGGCCCTGGCCACGGTGGCCGGACGGTGGGAGGAAGCCGAGGCCCGCGGGTGGGAGGCCCGCCGGCTCTTCGCCGCTCATGAGGGCGAGGAGGGGGCGATCTCCATGCAGTTCGCCCTGCGCTCGGCCATCGGCGCCCAGATCGGCTACGCCCCCGACGTCTTGGACGACTACGACCGAGTCGACCTCGCCCATGCGCCCGCCTGGCTCGGCGACATCCCCCAGCTGGCGCCCATCGACGCCCTGGTGGCGACCGGCCGGCGTGACGAGGCCGAGGCGCGCTACGCCGGGCTGGTCTCCGTGCGGCGATGGCAACCCCCGGCGTTCCTCGACCTGGCCCTGCCTGCCCTGCGCCTCGTCGCCGCTCTGGCCCTGGGCCACCTCGACGAGGTGGCCCTCCTGCTCGAGCGCCTCGAGCCCTACCGTGGCCTGCACGTCGCCGGCGGTGGCGGTCCCGTCGCCTACCTCGGCCCGGTGGAGTGCTCCCTCGGCGAGGGCGCCCTCGCCCTCGGTCGCTGGGACCAGGCGGTCGAGTGCTTCCGGCGGGCCGCCTCGTCGGCTGTAGGGGCCGGCTCCCCGCCCTTCCAGGTCCGCTCCACGGTGGGCCTGGTCGCCGCGCTGGCCTCCCGGGGCGGTGCCGCCGACCGGGTCGAGGCGGCGGCCCTGGCCGCGGCCGTGCGGCCCCAGGCTGTCGCCCTGGGGATGGCCCCCTGGCTGGCCCGCCTCGACGCCGCCGCACCGCCCGGGCCGCACGACGCCGGTGCGGGCGGGGCCGTCACGCTCGACGGGCGCGGGCCGCTCTCCCCTCGCGAGCTCGAGGTGGCCGGACTGGTGGCCAGGGGCCTCACCAACAAGGACATCGCCGCCCGGCTCTACCTGTCGCAGCGCACCGCCCAGAACCACGTGCAGCACATTCTCACCAAGCTCGGCGTGTCCAACCGCACCCAGATCGCCACCTGGTTCCACAACCGGTGACCGGAACACCGCCGCTCCGCACCCCGCACCCCGCACCGCCCAACTGGTGGCAGAACCGGCACCGAACCGGCGGCGGTTCTGCCACAAGTTCGGAGGGGACAGCTCCCGTTCTGGTGGTCAGGAGGCCCCGGGAACGGCTCCTTCCGACCACCAGAACGGGAGACGGGCGACCCACCAGACGGGTGGGAGAAGGGGAATGACCGGCCGGGGGCTACTCGCCGGCGCGGATGCGGGCCTCGTCGTAGACGGCCTGGAGCTCCTTGCCCAGGCGCTCGGTGAGCTCCTTGACCGCCCGGCGGGGGATGCGCCCCTCGGGCACCTCCGGGTGGATGGCCTCGCCCACCACCACGCTCACCTTGGCCGGCCGGAAGAACCTGGCCCCCCGGGGCATGGCCTTCATGGAGCCACCGATGCCGACGGGGTAGATGGGGGCACCGGTGCGCAACGCCAGGTGGGCGGCCCCGTCGAAGAGGTCCTCGACCACCGGGCTGGTGCGCCGGGTGCCCTCGGCATAGACCACCAGGGGCTCGCCGCGCTCCAGGGCCTCCACGCATTGGCGCATGGCCGCCCGGTCGACCTTGTCCCGCTCCACCGGGAAGGCACCGAGGGTGTCCCACAGCCACGCCGACCACCCGTACTTCCACATCTCCTGCTTGCCCAGGTAGCGCATGTACCGCCGGGTGAGCGTCGACATGATGGGCGTGTCGATGTTGGAGCGGTGCACCGGCGAGAGGATGAAGGCACCCTCCGGCGGCAGGCGATCCGCCCCGGTCACGTCCAGGCGCCAGTAGAGCGCGGAGAAGCCGGCGATGGCCCCCCGGATGACGGCGTAGACCCGCCGGGCCACCGCCGGGGAGGCGGGCGGGTACCTCACCGCGCCACCCGGTCGAGGCGGGACACGAGGTCGTCGACGATCTCCTCCACGCTCTGCTCGCTGGTATCGATGACCACCGCACCCTCGGCACAGCGCAGGGGATCGGCCGCCCGCTCCGAGTCGACGCTGTCCCGGCGGGCCATGTCGGCCGCCACCGCCTCGTAGTCGAGGTCGGTGACCTCCCGGTGGCGGCGTTCGGCCCGCACGTCGGCCCGGGCATGGAGGTAGGCCTTGAGCTCGGCGTCGGGGAAGACCACCGAGGCGATGTCCCGGCCCTCCACCACCGCTCCCCCCTGGGACGCCACCCACGCCCGCTGGCGGGCCACCAGGTCGGCCCGCACGCCGGGGTTGGCCGCCACCTCGCTGACCGCCCGGGTGACCTCGGGGCCCCGGATCTCGATGGTGGCGTCGACGCCGTCGACGCTGATGTGGCCGGGGCCCATGGTGAGCTCGAGTCGGGGGACCATGCGGGCCACCGGGCCGGCATCGGCTGGGTCGATCCCCCGCCGCAGGGCGGCGAAGGCCACCGCCCGGTACATGGCCCCGGTGTCGAGGTAGGCCAGCTCGAGGCGCTCGGCCAAGCGCCGGGCGACGGTGGACTTCCCCGACCCCGACGGTCCGTCGATGGCAATCACCCGCATGCCGGCGGCAGGTTACCGGCCCTGCCCCTGGCCGGTGCGCAGCCCGTCCACCACCCGGAAGAAGCCGGGGAAGGTCTTGGCCACGCAACCGGGATCGGCGATCTCGATGCCGGGCGCCCGCAGGCCCAGCAAGGTGAAGCTCATGGCCATGCGGTGGTCGTGGTAGGTGCGGATGCGGGCCGGCCGGGGCCGGCCGGGGTGGACGACGAAGCCGTCGTCCTGCTCTTCGGCGTCGATGCCGCAGCGCCGCAGCTCGGTCACCACCGCCGCCACCCGGTCGGTCTCCTTGCGGCGGATGAAGCCGATGCCCCGCACCCGGGTGGGCGAGGCGGCGAACACCGCCACCGCGGCCAGCGTCTGGGCCGTGTCGGAGCAGTCGGCCAGGTCGACGTCGACGCCCTCCAAGGTGCCCGTCCCCACCACCTCTACGGCGTCCGGCTCCCGGTGGACCTCGGCGCCCATGGCCGCCAACACGTCGAGGAAGGCCAGGTCTCCCTGGGCCGAGGCCACACCCAGCCCCGGCACGCGCACCCGGCCCCCGCAGATGGCGGCGGCGGCGAAGAAGTAGGAGGCGGCGCTGGCGTCGGGCTCGACCTCCAGGCTGCGCCCCGTGTAGTGCCCAGGGGCCACCTGCCAGCCGTCGTCGGCCGAGCCGGTCACCTCCGCCCCGAAGTCGGCCATGGTCCTCGCCGTCAACGCCAGGTAGGGCCGGGACACCACGGGCGGCTCCAGGTCGACCTCCAGCCCCCCGGCCATGGCCGGCCCACTGAGGAGCAGGCCGGAGACGAACTGGCTGGACACCGAACCGGGGAGGCGCACCCGGCCCCCCTGCAGCCCCCGCCCCCGGACCACGACGGGCAGGTGACCCGGTCGTTCCTCGTCGATGTCGGCCCCCAGCCGGCGAACCGCGTCCACCAACGGGCCCATCGGGCGGGCCCGCAGGGGAACGCCGCCGTCGAGGCGGTAGGTCCCGTGCCCCAAGGCCAGCAGGGGCAGGAGGAACCGGGCCGTGGTCCCGGAAAGCCGGGCGTCCAGGTCGGCCGGCCCCGGCGGCAAGTGGCCTCCGGTGCCCGCCACCCGCAGGTCGCCCGAGCCCTCGTGACGCACCACCCCCACCCCGAGGCGCTGCAGGGAGTCGACCAGGGCCTCCGTGTCGTCGGCGTGCAGGGCACCGGAGAGCACCGACGTCCCCTGCGCCAGGGCCGCCGCCACCAGCGCCCGGTTGGTGATGCTCTTGGATCCCGGCACCACCACGGTGGCGTCGAGGGGACCGGTGAGGGGCTGGACGGCCAGCGACCTCACTGCAGGCGCCGGGTCGACGGCACGTAGCCCCGTGCGATCAGGGCCCGGCCCAGGCGCAGGACCCGATCGGAGCGCACCAGCAGGATCACCACCCCCTCCTCGCCCTCGCTGGAGTGGACGATCTCCAGGTGATCGATGTTGACACCCAGCTCGGTGGCCAGGGTGGTGATGTCGGCCAGCACCCCGGGGCGGTCGGGCACCGGCACCCGCAGCTCGGTCATGACCCCGGGATCAGAGACCCGCCCCGGGAGGTGGACCCGTGCCTCCTGCGCCCGCCGCAGGGCCACCAGCAAGCCCTCGCGGTCGCCCCCCTTCACCAGGTGGCGCAGCGAAGCCAGGGTCCCCTCCAGGGCCGACAGCAACTCGACGATGGCCGAGGCGTTCTCCGAGCAGATGTCGGGCCAGATGCCGGGATCCCCGCCGGCCACCCTGGTCATGTCCCGGAAGCCCCCGGCGGCCAGGCGCAGCAGGGCACCGTTGGCCTCGGCCCGATCGGCAGCCAGACCCATGAGGGCGGCGGCCGTGAGGTGGGGCACGTGGGAGACCACGGCGACGAGGGCGTCGTGGTCGGCCGGGGCCAACTCCAGGACCTCGGCACCGAGCGAGGTCACGACCGATCGCACCAGGGAGTGGGCACCGGGATCGGTCCCGGCCACCGGCGTGAGGACCCAGGCGCAGCGGGCGAAGAGCTCGGCGTCGGCACCCTCGACACCGGCGAGCTCGCTGCCGGCCATGGGATGGCCACCGACGAAGTTGGGGTCGTCCACGCGGGCCACGATCGAGGACTTGACGCTGCCGACATCGGTGACCACCCCACCATGGCGCAGGGCAGCGGCGACCTCGGCCGCCACCGCCCCCACCGGTGTGGCCACGAACGTCACCTCGGCATCGGGGTCCTGGCCCACGGCGTCGATGGCGCCCCGGGCCAGCGCTGCCTCGGCCCGCTGCGGGTCACGGTCGCGCCCGGTGACGTACCAGCCTCGATCCCGAAGCGCCAGCCCGATCGAGCCACCGACCAGCCCGGTGCCGACCACTGCGGCGCGGCGCCGGCGGCCGTCAGCCGGGGAGGTCATCTCGAAGCTCGGCGGCCCCTTCGAGGTACACGTGGCGCAACTGGCTGCGGTCCTTGGCCGACTCGACGTGGACGAGCACCCGGATACAGCGGGGGGTCCCCCCGTCGACCGCCAGCTCCCGGGCGCACAGCATGGGGACGTCGCCCAGGCCCATGGTGCGGGCAGCGGTGGCGGGGAACGTGCAGTGGAGGTCGTCGGTGGCGGTGAAGAGGAGGCTCACCAGGTCGTCATGGTCGATGCCGTTTCGGGCAAACACCTCCTCGAGCAGGGCCACGACCCGCTGGCGAACCTGCCCAGGGGTGTCCTCGTCGACCGTCGTCGCCCCCCGCACCGCGCGTAGCACCGAGAAAGGCTACCTGCCGCCCCCTGCCGATCCGGCGGGGCCGGCGGCGGCCTCTTCCAAGCCCCGTACCTCGGACGGCGCCAGATGGCGCCATGCCCCCGGCACCAACGACGGGTCGCTCAGCGGGCCGATGCGGTAGCGGGCCAGGCGCACCACCGGGTGGCCGACGGCGGCGCACATGCGCCGGATCTGGCGGTTGCGGCCCTCGTGGATCACCAGGCGCAGGAGGTTCGGTGGGGTCAGCGACACCTGGGCCGGGCTGGTCATCCCGTCCTCGAGCTCCACGCCCTCGCGTAGCCGCCGCAGGACACCGGGGCTCGGCCTCCCCTCCACCTGGACCAGGTAGGCCTTGTCGACCCCCCGGGACGGATGGGTGAGGCGGTGGGCGAGGTCGCCGTCGTTGGTCAGGATCATGAGGCCCTCGGTCTCGAGGTCGAGGCGCCCCACCGAGAACACCCGGGGCGAGTCGGGGACGAGGTCGATCACGTTCGGGCGCCCCTCGGGGTCGTCGGCCGTGGAGACCACGCCGGGCGGCTTGTTCAACAGGTAGTAGACCAGTCCTGGCCGTACCGATCCCGCCACCCCGTCGACGGCGATCTTGTCGTGCTCGGGATCGACCCGCCGGCCCAGCTGGGCCACCTCGCCGTTGACGCTGACCCGCCCCTGGGCGATGAGGTCGTCACAGGTCCGGCGGCTGCCGAACCCAGCCCGGGCCAACACCTTCTGCAGCCGCTCACCGGCAGGCGGCGATCCCGCCGCCATCACTCCGGTGCCAGGCCGCCGGGACGGAGGCCGGCCTCGAAGGTCTCCACGGTGGCGGCGTCGGGCACGAAGTCGCCCAGGGGGGGGAGCTCGTCGAGGGAGTTCAGGCCGAGCCGCTCCAGGAAGGTGGTGGTGGTGCCGAACAGGGCGGCCTGGCCCGGGCCCGGGTCACGAGCCACCTCCTCGACGTAGCCCCGCACCTGCAGGGTGCGCATGACGCCGTCCACGTTGACCCCCCGCACCGCCGCCACCTGGGCGCGCGAGACGGGCTGGCGGTAGGCGACGATGGCCAGCGTCTCGAGGGCGGCCGCCGACAACCGGGTGGTTTGGCCCTCCAGGACGAAGCGCTCCACGTAGGGGGCGAGATCGGGGGCGGACTGGAAGCGCCAACCGCCCGCCACCCGGACCAGCTCGAAGCCCCGGCCCTCGGCCCGGTAGCCGGCGGCCAGCTCCTCGCAGCTCGCCTCGACCGCAGCGGACGAGGTCTCCAGCAGCTGGGCCAGCAACGACGCCGCCGCCGGCTCCTCGCTCACCATCAACAGCGCTTCGAGCGCCCGCCGAGTCTCGCCGGAAGCGGGCCCCGGGTGCTCGCCGTTCACCCTCCGAGGACGACCGGGTCGCCCCGGTCGGCCAGGCGGTCGGGTGCGCCGCTCCACGAGACCGTGATGTCGCCGAAGCGCCGAACCTGGTCGAGCTCCACCAACCCGAGCTTGCACAACTCGAGGATGGCGAGGAAGTGCACCACCAGCTCCAGGCGCTCCGACAGCCCGGCGGTGAGCCGGCGGAAGGTCGTGCGCCCGAGACGGGGCAGGCTCCGGGACAGCTCGGCCACGGTGTCGTGGACGCTGGCCTTGACCGCCCCCAGGTGCTCGGTGGACACCCGTGGCTCGCTCCGGGGACGGCAGGCCCGCAGGCAGGCGGCGCGGAGGTCGGCCGGAGTCACCCCGGCCAGGAGATCGGGGGCCAGGGCCAAGAAGTGCTCCCCGGGGCCCGACCGGCGGGGAACCGAGCGCGTGGCTACGGCCTCCATGGCCGAGAGTTCGGCGGCGGCATCCTTGAACGTCTTGCACTCCAGCAGCCGGCCCAGCAGGAGATCCCGTTCCTCCCACAACCCGAGCTCGTCGTCGACCTCGACGCTCTCCGGCACCGGCAGGAGGCGGCGGGCCTTCAACTCGATCAGGGTGGCGGCGATGAGCAGGAACTCGGTGGCCACGTCCAGATCGAGGGTGGTGGCGGCCTGGCGCAGGCGATCGAGCTCGGCCAGGTAGGCGTCGACGATGGTGCACAACGAGACCTCGTAGAGGTCGAGCTCCTCGCGCAGGATGAGGTGCAGGAGCAGGTCGAAGGGCCCGTCGAACACGGGCGTCTGGACCTCGTAGGCCATGGCCGCGAGGGTAATGGCCGGCTCCGCCGCCCTGGTGGACCTCTAGCATCGCCGGCGTGGCACGCGTCTTCTCGGGCATCAAGCCGACCGGTCGTGTCACCCTGGGCAACTACCTGGGCGCCTTGTCGTGGTGGGTCCGGGCCCAGGCCGAGGACGACTGCGTGTACTGCGTGGTCGATCTCCATGCCCTCACCGTGCCCCACGACCCGGCCGAGTTGCGGGCCCTCAGCCTGGAGCAGGCCACGGTCCTGCTGGCCGCCGGCATCGATCCCGAGCGTTCCATCCTCTTCCTCCAGAGCCACGTCAGCGCCCACAGCGAGTTGGCCTGGCTGATGGAGTGCACCGCCGGCATCGGCGAGTTGCGCCGGATGACGCAGTTCAAGGAGAAGTCCGACCACCAGGAGTTCGTCTCTGCCGGCCTGTTCACCTACCCGGCCCTCATGGCGGCCGACATCCTGTTGTACCGCAGCGACGTGGTGCCGGTCGGCGACGATCAGCGCCAGCACCTCGAGCTCGCCCGCGACCTGGCGGAGCGCTTCAACCACCGCTACGGACCGACCCTGGTCGTCCCCGAAGCCGGGTTGCCGGTGGTCGCCGCCCGGGTCATGGACCTCCAGGAGCCCACCCGCAAGATGTCCAAGTCGGAGGAGTCGCCTCAGGGGGTGATCCTCGTCCTGGAGGACGAGTCCTCGATCAGCCGCAAGATCCGCCGGGCCGTGACCGATACCGGCACCGACGTGCGTTTCGATCCCGAGACCAAGCCCGGGGTGTCGAACCTGCTGGCCATCCTGGGGGCCGCCACCGGTGAGGACCCCGTCGCGCTGGCCGGGCGCTACTCCCGGTACGGACCCCTCAAGGCCGACTGCGCCGACGCCGTGGTGGAGATGCTGCGGCCCGTGCGGGCCCGCTACGCCGAGCTGGCTGGCGACCCCGGGGCGGTGGCGGACATTCTGGCCGAGGGCGCCGCCCGAGCCAGCGAGCTCGCCGGCGCCACCCTCGCCGCCGCCAAGGAGGCGGTCGGCCTCCTCCCGCCCGGAGCGCTCAGAGGAGGCGGGCGTACAGGTCGATGAAGGGCTCGAAGACGGTGGCCAGGGCACCGGGGATGGCCAGGACCAGCAGCAAGAGGATCCCCATCGACCACCGCCGGGCTTTGAGCCAGGCCGGCCACCACCGCTCCGGCAGGAGCCGCTCGACCATGGCCGAGCCGTCGAGAGGGGGGATGGGGAGCAGGTTGAACACCGCCAGCACCACGTTGATGAGGCCGAAGAAGAAGACGGCCCTCGACGCCAGCGACGGGTCGAGAAAGGTCACCCCGCCCGTGGTGATCGAGTCGAACAGGCCCCGGTGGACCACCACCGCCATCGCCGCCAGGACGATGTTGACCGCCGGGCCCACCAGGCTGACGTACAACGAGTGCTGCCGCGGGTTGCGCAGGCGGTTGGGCCGCACCGGCACCGGCTTGGCGTAGCCGAAGGCGCCGAGCCCGCTGAGGGCGAGGAGGGCGGGCAGGAGCAGGGTGCCGAAGGGGTCGATGTGGCGCACGGGATTGAGGGTGAGCCGGCCGGCCTGCTTGGCCGTGTCGTCTCCGTAGAAGAGGGCGACCACGCCGTGGGAGACCTCGTGGAGGATGACCGAGGGGACCAGCACGGCGACGATCAGGGCGACCTGGGCCCAGTCGACCTCGGGGCTCACCGGCGAGGGCGGGGCGGTGTCAGCGCCGGGAGGCGCAGTCGATGCAGTACCGGGTGGCGGGCATGGCCTCGAGGCGGGCCTCGGCGATGTCGGCTCCGCAGTTCTCGCACCGTCCGTAGGTGCCGTCGTCGAGCTTGGCCAAAGCCCGGTCGACGTCGACGAGGGCGTCCTGGAGGCTGTTGAACAGGACCCGGTGCTCGCCCTTCTCGGCCGCCACCTGGCCGGAGTCGGCGAAGTTCTCGTCGAAGTCCATCCCCTCACCGTCGACGCCGAGCTCGTGGAGCTGGCGGTGCAGGTGGCCCTGCTCTTCGAGCAGCATGGCGCGCAGGGTTGCCAGGGTTTCCGCGTTCGCCATGGGGTCAGGGTAGTGGGTCGGGGCCGTCCCTCCTTACCCCTGCGCCGGCTGCCGCCGGCCGGGCCGGCGTTGGGCCCGGGGGTGGGCGGTCTCGTAGACCCGGCGCAGGCGCTCGGTGGAGACCCGGGTGTAGACCTGGGTGGTCGACACCGAGGCGTGCCCGAGCAGCTCCTGCACGACGCGGATGTCGGCGCCGTGGTCGAGCATGTGGGTGGCGCACGAGTGGCGCAACACGTGCGGGCTCAGCCGGTCACCCAGTCCGACCCGGTCGCCATGGCGGCGCACCACCCCCCACGCCCCCTGCCGGGAGAGGCGGCCGCCCCGGGCGTTGAGGAACACGGCCGAGGCGTCGTCCCGGCGGGCCCAGCGCTCGGGGGCGAGGTGGTCCCGACCCGAGGGGTTGAGCCAGGCGTGCATGGCCTCCAGGGCCAGGCCGGCCACCGGCACCACCCGCTCCTTGGATCCCTTGCCGAAGGCCCGCAGCAGCCCGCCACCCAGGTCGAGATCGGGCAACGACAGGCGGACCAGCTCGGAGATGCGCAGGCCGGCGCCGTAGAGCAGCTCCAGCATGGCCCGGTCCCGGCGGGCGATGGCGTCGTGGCCGACGACGGCGGCGATGAGGGAGGCGACCTCCTCTTCGGCCAGCGCCCTGGGCAGCCCCTGGGGCACCCGGGGGGCCTCGACCCCGAACGAGGGGTCGGCTTCGAGGTGGCCTTCCTGGCTGAGGAATCGGTGCAGGCAGCGGACCACCACCAGGGCCCGGGCGATGGACGACGGGGCCCGCCCCTGGCTCCTGAGGTGGGCCAGGTAGTCCTCGATCACCGGCCCGGTCACCTCGGCCAAAGTCAGGCCGCGCTGGCCGAGCCAGCTGGCGTAGGTGCGCAGGTCCCGGCGGTAGGCCCCCACCGTGTTGGGTGAGCGCCCCCGCTCGGCCACCATCCAGCTCAGGAACTCCTCGGCCTCCAGCGGCAGCACCACCTTGGGGACCTGGCCCTCCCGCGCCCCCCCCATCTGGTGGTCAGATGGGGCCGTCACTGCGCCGGCTCGACCATCAGATGGCCCGCACCTGGGCCAGCGTGCGGGCCACCGTGGGGTTGACCACCTCGCCGGCGGCGATGTTGAGGCCCCGGGCCAGGGCGCCATCGGCGGCGGTGGCCTCGGCCACCCCCTGCTCGGCCACAGCCAGGACGTACGGCAGGGTGACGTTGGCCAGGGCGTAGGTCGAGGTGTGGGGCACGGCGCCGGGGATGTTGCCCACGGCGTAGTGCAACACCTCGTGGCAGACATAGACCGGATCGCTGTGGGTCGTCTCCCGGATGGTCTCGATGCAGCCCCCCTGGTCGACGGCCACGTCGACGATCACCGCGCCCCGCTTCATCCCCGCCACCATCTCCTCGGTGACCACCACCGGCGCCCGCCCCCCGGGGACCAGCACCGCCCCGATGACCAGATCGGCCTCGGCCACCGAGCGCTCCACCGCCCCCCGGTTGGAGCTGATGGTCATGATGCGCCCCTTGTGGATCTGGTCGACCCAGCGCAGCCGGTCGACGTCGCGGTCGAGGAGCAGGACCTCGGCCTCCATCCCGGCGGCGATCCACGCCGCGTTCCACCCGACGTTGCCGGCGCCGAGGACCACCACACGAGCCGGGCGGACGCCGGGAGCGCCGCCGAGCAACACGCCCCGACCACCGTTCTCGGCCTCCAGCCAGTGTGCTCCGATCTGCGGCGCCATACGG
>DATMJI010000074.1:0-2210 GCA_035553895.1 Acidimicrobiales bacterium
GGCCCGAATCACCTCCGTCGAATCCTCCCCCCTTCCCTCGCCCGCCACCACCGTTCTGGCGCCAGGTGGAGGTCCACGAGGGCGATTCCGCATCGTGCAGAGTCGCACGGGGGCCGCCCCGGCGGTACCCGTCAGCGTCGACGTGGCCACCTGCGACGACTGCCTGGCCGAGGTGGCCGACCCCGGTGATCGGCGCTTCGGCTACCCGTTCACCAACTGCACCAACTGCGGGCCCCGCTACACCATCGTGCGCGCCGTCCCCTACGACCGCCCAGCCACCACCATGGCCGGCTTCCCCATGTGCGCCGAGTGCGAGGCCGAGTACCACGACCCCGCTGACCGGCGCTTCCACGCCCAGCCCAACGCCTGCCCCGCCTGCGGCCCGTCGCTGCGCCTGCTGGCGCCGGACGGCAGCGTCCTGGCCACCGGCGACGGCGCCCTCGACGCCGCCGCCGGCGCCCTGGCCGGAGGCCAGGTGGTGGCTGTCAAGGGCCTCGGGGGCTACCACCTGGCCGCCGACGCCACGTCGGATGCGGCGGTGGCCGAGTTGCGCCGGCGCAAGCGCCGCGACGACAAGCCCTTTGCCGTCATGGTCGGCGACGTCGGCAGCGCCCGCCGCCTGTGCCACCTGGGACCGGCAGCCGAGGAGGCGCTGGTGTCGCCCCGCCGCCCCATCGTGCTGTGCCCCAAGGCCGAGGGCGCCGCCCTGGCCTCCGGGGTGGCGCCGGGGTTGGCCGAGGTGGGCCTGATGCTGGCCTACACCCCGCTGCACCACCTGCTGATGGCGCGGGTCGGCCGGCCCCTGGTCATGACCAGCGGCAACGCCAGCGACGAGCCCATCGCCCACACCGACGACGACGCCCTGGACCGCCTGGGCCCGATGGTCGACGCTCTGCTCACCCACGACCGGCCCATCCACATCCGCTGTGACGACTCAGTGGTTCGGGCCCGGCCCGACGGGGTCGTGCAGATGGTGCGGCGTTCCCGAGGCTACGCCCCCGAGCCGCTCATCCTCCCTGGCCCCACGGGGCGCCAGGTGCTGGCCGTGGGGGCCGAGCTGAAGAACACCCTGGCGGTGGCCAAGGACGGCTGGGTGGTGGCCAGCCATCACATCGGCGACCTGGAGCACCTCAGCGCCTACCGCTCCTTCCTCCAGGCGGCGGAGCACCTCGCCCACCTGGCCGGAGTGACCCCCGAGGTGGTGGCCCACGACCTGCATCCGCAGTACCTCTCGACCACGTACGCCCTCGATCTGGGCCTGCCCACCGTTGGCGTCCAGCACCACCACGCCCACATCGCCTCGTGCCTGGTGGAACACGGCCGGGACCATCCCGTACTGGGACTGGCCTTCGACGGGCTCGGTCTCGGCTCCTGCGGCACCCTGTGGGGCGGCGAGTTCCTCGTCGCCGACCTCGCCCGCTTCCAGCGGGTGGCCCACCTCCGGGCCGTCCCCCTGCCCGGCGGCGACCGGGCCAACACCGAGCCCTGGCGCATGGCCATGGCCTGGGTGCACGCCGCCCTCGGCCGGGATGCGGCGGAGCGGGAGGGACGCGCCCTCGACGAGCGCTGGGCGGCGGTCCTCGGGCTCATCGGCCACCCGGAGACACCCACGACCACCAGCATGGGCCGCCTCTTCGACGCCGTGGCCGCCCTGGTCGGCCTCCATCCCCGCATGACCTACGAGGCCCAGGCGGCCATCGCCCTGGAGGCCCGCACCACCGGTGTGAGGCTCGGCACCGGCGACGGCTACCGGGCCGGGGTCGACCGCACCGGCGAGCTCGATGTGCTCGACCCCGCTCCCCTCGTGGCCCGGGTCGTCACCGATCGGGACGCCGGCACCCCGGTGGCCGAGATCGCCGCCGGCTTCCACGACGGCCTCGGCCGCTCGGCGGCCCACCTCGCCATCGAGCTGGCCGGCCGCCACGGGCTCGACACGGTGGCCCTCTCGGGCGGGGTCTTCCAGAACGCCCGGCTCAGCCTGGTCGTGGAGCAGGTGTGCCGGGCGGCGGGGCTCGAGGTCCTGGTCCATCGCCGGATCCCCCCCAACGACGGCGGCATCAGCATCGGCCAGGCCGCCGTCGCCGCTTCAACCTCGAGCGGGCGGTAGCTCTGCCGTTCTGGTGGTCCCAGGGCGCCGGAAAGGTGGCGTCCTGACCACCAGAACGGGGGCGGGCGGGGAGAGGGTGGGGAGAGGGTGGGGAACCCGGACT
>DATMJI010000075.1:0-2621 GCA_035553895.1 Acidimicrobiales bacterium
GCACCCCCCTCACCGGTTCCACCGGACCCCGGGCCCCGGAGGTCTTCGGCGCCACCCCGGGTCCCGGTGGCCGCCGCCGTGGTTCTCGAGACCCACCGGGTCCGCTCGGCCGGGCTCCTGGTGGTATTGCTGGCCGTGCTGGGGGTGGTGCTGGCCCTGCTGGTAGCCGGAGCGGCGGCCGCGGCCGTGGTGGCCCTGCGGGCGGCGCTGGGCGGGTGAGCCCGCCTCCCGGAACATCCCGGCGGCGAGCCGTCGTCGCCGGCCACGAGGCTGACGAGGTCGCCGCCCGGCGGCTGGTCGGGCATCCCGACCCCGCCACCCGGGCCAGCGCGTTGGCCGCCCTGGCCCGCATGGAGCGCCTCGACGCACCGGCGCTCGAAGCCGGCCGGGACGATGCCTCCCCCCTCGTCCGGCGGCGGGTGGCCATTCTGCTGGCGGGGCGCCCCGACGTGTCCCTGCTGGCGCTGCTCGACGACCCCGACCCGGCGGTGGTCGAGGTCGCCGCCTTCGCCTCAGGCGAGCGCACCCCGCCCGAGGATGGTGCCGTGGCCGCCCTCGCCGCCCTGGCCACCGGCCACCCCGACGCCCTGTGCCGGGAAGCGGCCGTGGCCGCCCTCGGGGCCATCGGCGACCCGGCCGGGCTCCCCGCCGTGCTGGCCGCCACCGGGGACAAAGCCACGGTGCGGCGCCGGGCGGTGATCGCCCTGGCCCCCTTCGACGGCCCCGAGGTGGAGGCGGCACTGGCCCGGGCCGCCTCCGACCGGGACTGGCAGGTGCGCCAGGCGGCCGAGGACCAGACGTGAGGTAGGCCGCCCCCCGGCCATTGTGGAGGATCGGCGTGGCTGAGCCGCCTCGATCCTCCGGAATCGAGGTTGGGGGTGCTACATGAACATCGTCTTGAGGGAGTCGTAGGCCTCGATGCAGCGTCCGGCGCCGAGGACCACGCACTCGAGTGGGGCGTCGACCAGGTGCACGGGCACGTTGGTCTCCTCGGCGATGCGCTGGTCGAGCCCCCGCAGCATGCCCCCGCCGCCCACAAGGTGGATGCCGTGGTGGATGAGGTCCTGGGCCAGCTCGGGTTGGGCCTGGCCGAGGCACGACACCACCGAGTCGCACACGGCGCTGATGTTGTCGTCGAGAGAGGACCGGACCTCGCCCGGGGAGAGGATCACCGTCTTGGGCAGGCCGCTCATGAGGTCGCGGCCGCGCACCTCGGCCTTGACCTCCTCCCGGGAGGGCCAGGCCGAGCCGATGGCCACCTTGATGTCCTCGGCCGTGCGC
Source organism: Acidimicrobiales bacterium (assembly GCA_035553895.1). Classification (GTDB taxonomy): domain Bacteria; phylum Actinomycetota; class Acidimicrobiia; order Acidimicrobiales; family CADCSY01; genus JADDRA01. The sequence goes on from DATMJI010000075.1 coordinate 1,282, forward strand.
TCGCCCACGGCGATGCCGTACTCCCGCTTGACGTAGGCCTGGATGGCGTAGTCGAGGTCGAAGGAGCCGAGCCGGATGGCCCGCAGGGCGACGATGCCCCCGAGGGAGATCACCGCCGTCTCCGAGGTGCCCCCACCGATGTCGACCACCATGTTGCCGAAGGGCTCGTTGACGGGCAGCCCGGCGCCGATGGCGGCGGCCATGGGTTGGCCGATGAGCTGGGCGTCGGCCGCCCCGGCCCGGCGGGCGGCCTCGGTCACCGCCCGGCGCTCCACCTCGGTGATGGCCGACGGGACGCATATCACCACCCGGGGCCGGTTGAAGCGGCTGACGCCGGCCCGGTTGAGCAGCAGGCGGATCATCCGCTGGGTCACGTCGAAGTCGGTGATCGCCCCCTTGCGCAAGGGCCGCACCGCCTGGATGTAGCCGGGCGTGCGGCCGATCATCTGCCAGGCCTCGTGGCCCATGGCCAGCACGTCGCCCGTCTTGACGTTGAGGGCGATGACCGACGGCTCGTTGAGGACGATGCCCTGGCCCTTGGCGTAGACGAGGGTGTTCGCCGTCCCCAGGTCGATGGCGAGGTCGCGGGCCACTACGAGGCCATCGCGGGCGAGGTCAGCCTCGCCGCTTGTCGGTGCCCGGGGGCGGGGGGAGTGTCGGGGGCGCCAGCGCCTGCATCTCCCGGCTGAAGTCCTCGATGCCCTGGTCGAACGACGTGGGCTGGCGCTGGCGCAGCCACAGCACCAGGGAGCCGACCACGCTCAACCCGAGGGCGGCGAGCAGGAAGGCCAGCCCGCTCACGGAGCCGCCGGGGCGTGCGCTCGGGGATCCACCCACGCCTGGCCACGGTCCCACGTCTCCTTCTTCCAGATGGGCACGCTGTCCTTGACGGTGTCGATGCAGAAGCGGGCGGCGTCGAAGGCCTCGCCCCGGTGGGCGGCGCTGACCGCCACCACCACCGCCGGCTCCCCCACACCGAGGTGGCCGGTGCGGTGCAGCAGGGCCAGGCGGCCGACGCCGGGCCAGCGGGTGCGGGCCTCGCTGGCCACGGCCGCCAGGCGGGGCTCAACCTGCTCCTCGTAGGCCTCGTAGTCGAGGGCGCTGACCCCGCTGCGGCCCTCGGCGTGGTTGCGCACGGTGCCGGTGAACACGACGACGGCCCCACAGTCGGGTCGCACGGCCCACTCCGACACCGCCGCCACGGGCAGGGCGTCCCGCCACAGCCCGAGCCAGGTGTCGACGGTCGCGGCGGTCATCATCTCCAATGATACGACACCCGCCCCTCGCTTCGAGGAGAACGGCATGGTGGAGACCGACCGCACGGGCGGGCGGTCTCCACC
>DATMJI010000076.1:0-23856 GCA_035553895.1 Acidimicrobiales bacterium
GCCCAACTCGTCGAGGTCGTCGGAGCTGAGCCCGGTGGTGCCCACCACGGCGTGCACGCCGTTGGCGGCGCACCAGCGCAGGTTGGCCCGGGTCGGGGTCTTCGGCGCGGTGGGGCGCATGGGTCGAACCGTCTGCGAGGCGGTGCACGGCGACGCCGAGCTCGAGCTGGTGGCGGCCGTCGATCCGCTCCATGCCGGCCTCGACCTGCGGCCGGTGACCGGGGTCGACGTCGACCTCCCGGTCCTGCCGGCACCCGAAGCCATCGGCACCGGCAGCATCGACGTGGCCGTCGACTTCACCGCCGCCGATCCGGCCCGGGCCAACCTGCGCTGGTGCGCCGCCAACGGCGTGCACGCCGTGGTGGGCACCACCGGGCTCAGCTCCGACGACCTCGACGAGTTGGGCGCCGTCTTCACCGCCAGCAACTGTCTGGTGGCGCCCAACTTCGCCATCGGCGCCGTGCTCATGATGCACCTGGCCGAGCTGGCCGCCCCCTGGTTCTCCTCGGTGGAGGTCATCGAGCTCCATCACGACGCCAAGGTCGACGCTCCGTCGGGGACCTCGTTGCTGCTGGCCGAGCGCCTGGCGGCTGCCACCGGCGAGCTCCGGGACGACCCGACCACCATCCGGGTGCTCGAGGGTGCCCGGGGGGGCGCAGGGGCGGGGGGGATCCCCATCCATTCGGTGCGCGTCCAGGGCCTGGTGGCCCACCACGAGGTGCTCCTCGGCACCACCGGCCAGACGCTGCGCATCCGCCACGACTCCTACGACCGCAGCTCGTTCATGCCCGGGGTGCTCCTCGCCGTCAAGGCCATCGCCGGGCGCCCCGGCCTGACCGTGGGGCTGGACGAGCTCCTCGATCTGCGCCGGCGATGATCCGCCGGCGCACCGTTGTCCCGGGTTCTCCGGGAGTGCGGCGGCGCCCGGCCCCGCTGGGGTACCGGAGAACGCCCGCGCCGGCCGGTCGCGCCGATGCCTTCGCTCGTTTCCCATTCCCACGACAGGGCAGGTTCACGCCATGAACGACGAGGACAAGACTGCCAAGACGCCAGCAACCGCCAGTGCCAGCGCTCTGGTGACGGAGAAGGGCCGTACCAGCATCGCCGACTCGGTCGTGGCCAAGATCGCCGGCATCGCCACCCGGGAGATCTCCGGGGTCCACGACATGGGCACGGGCACCGCCCGGGCCATGGGGGCGCTGCGGGACCGCCTGCCCGGCGCCACCCGCACCAACGTCAGCCGGGGGGTCGCCGTGGAGGTGGGCGAGCGCCAGGCGGCCGTCGACGTCGACATCGTCTGCGAGTACGGCGTGCGCATCGTCGACGTGGCCGACGCCGTGCGCCGGAACATCACCGATCGGGTGGAGAACATGACCGGCCTGGAGGTCACCGAGGTCAACATCGCCGTCGACGACGTCTACACCGGGGACGACGATCAGGAGAGCCAGCCCGAGCGGGTGCAGTGACCGGCGCCGACCTCGACATCGACGAGGTGGCCCGGCTGGCCGCCAGTTGCCCGTCGGTGGCTCGCCTGGCCACCGGTGGCGCCGTCGAGGTCGCCACCTACCTGCCCGGTCGCCGGGTGGCGGGGGTGCGCTCCACCGCCGGGGGGATCGAGGTCCACGTGGTGGCCCGCTACGGCCCGAGCCTGCCCGACGTGGCCGAGGAGGTTCGCGCCGCGGTGCAGCCCGTGGTCGGGGATCGCCCGGTCGCCGTGTGCATCGACGATGTCGACCTCGCTGCCGGCGCCGGTCCGGCGATGACCGGGCCGCCGTGAATCCCCACGACGTCCTGGGGGTCGCCACCGGCGCCACCCGGGACGACATCCACCGGGCATGGCGCCGCCGGGCCCTCGAGACCCATCCCGACCGGGGGGGCGACCGGGCCAGCTTCGAACGGGTCCAGGTCGCCTTCGCCCGCTTGTCGAGGGGCCTGGCCGGCACCGGCGGGCCGGCACCGGTCCTGGTCCGGCGCCTCGGTCCCGGCGGGCACGTACTGCGCTGGTACCGCCGCCGACGGGACCGCAGCGCCCATCCCCGGGTGGCCTGAGCCGGCGGACCGGGCGAGCGGCCCGGGCGGAGACGGAGAAGACGACAAGAGAGAAAGGCATCCTCGTGCAACGGAGCGTGGTCGGATTGTTCACCGGGCTGCTGCTCGGTCTGGTGCTGGTCCTCCGGGACTTCGGCGACATGCTGGTGGTCGCCCTCTTCGGCGCCATCGGATATCTCGTCATGAAGGTGGTGGAAGGCGAGCTCGACCTCGGTGAGCTGGTTGAGCGGACCCGCCGCCGGGACGGGCGTGAGCGCTGACGGCGCCCCGGCGGCGCCGGGTCAGACCGTCATCGCCGCCCGGGCCATCGTTGCCATCGCCCGGCGGGCGGCCGCCGAGGTGGAAGGGGTGGAGCTGGTCTCCCACAGCGGCCTCGGCCACGTCCTGGCCGGCCTGCTGCCCGGCGTGACCCCGACAGGCGGTGCCTCGGCCGAGGTGGGGCGGGGGACCACCGCCTTGGCCCTGCACCTGGCGGTGGGCTGGCCGGAGCCCGTCGCCCGGGTGACCGAAGCCGCCCGCCGCCACGTGCGCGACCGCGTCGCCGAGCTGACGGGCTATGCCGTCACCGCCGTCGACATCGTCGTCGACTCGTTGCCGCCTCCCGGCTCCGGGCGCCGGCGGGTGGTCTGAGGTGGCGGTGCTCGACCGGGTGCTCAGCGCCGTGCTGGCGCTGGTGCTGGTGGTCGCCGGTCCGCTCCTGGCGGTGGAGATCCTGTTGGCCGGCCTCGACCGGCCACCCTGGCTGGTGCCCCACGACCGCTGGGCGGCCACCGCCCGGACCACTGCGTGGTCCGACGGCGACGTGCGCCTCGTCCTGGTGGGGCTGGTCGTGGCCGGGCTGGTCCTGCTCGTCGTGGAGAGCGGTCGGCGGCGGCCCCAGGCCCTGGCCCTGGCCGCCCGGGGAGCCGGCGTGGCGGTCGAGCTGGACCGGCGTCACCTCGAGCACTGGCTGGTGGCCCAGGTGGAGCAGGTGGAGGGCGTGGCCAGCGCCCAGGCGAAGATCGGCTCCCGCACGGCGGTGATCGGAGCCACGGCGGTCGGGCGGGACACCGGCCCGGTGGCGGCACGGGTCCGGGAGGCCGTGACCGGCCACCTGGATGGCCTGGGCCTCGACCGGATGCCACGGGTACGGGTCAAGGTCGAGGCGGGAAAGGCCCCCCGGTGACCCGCTCGTCGACCGGCGACCGCCTCCTCCTGGCCCTGGTCGGGCTCGTGGCCCTGGCTGCCGGTGCCTACGGCCTGGCCCGCAGCTTCGGGAGCTTCGGCCTGGCCGGTCCCGACCAGGTGCTGGTGAGCGCCGAGCTGAGGTCGTGGCTGGCGGCCAACGCCGGCGTCGTCAGCGGCGTGGCCACCTTCGCCGCCCTGGCGGTCACCTGGGCGGCCTGGCGGTGGCTGCGGCGCCAGGTCATGGCCAGCCAGTCCTCCCTGCAGCGGGTGGTGGTGGCCAGCGGCGCCGAGGGCCGGACTTCGGTGCAGGCGGCTGCGCTCACCGATGCCATCGTCGGTGACCTGGAGTCGGAACCCGAGGTGCGTTCGGCTCGTGCCCGCCTGGTCGGCCGGGAGCGGGCCCCGGCTCTGGAGCTGGTGGTGGAGCTGGCCGCCCGGGCGGAGCTGGGGTCGGTGCGCCGCCACGTGGAAGACGCGGTCCTGCCCCGGGCCCGCCGCGCCCTGGACCGGCCGGAGCTCACCGCCGCCGTCCGGCTCCGCCTGGGCGACCCGTCAGACCGGGCGCTGCGCTGATCCCAACCCCTGATCTGGCAGCAGGATCGGCTGGATTCCCAACCATTCCTGCTGCCGGAACGAGCTTGGGCCGTCAGCTCGCCCGAAGGGAGAGCGTGCAGCGAAGGAGTGAGGGCGATGGCACCGGTCAGGCCGACGACGGGGCGGCGGGGGTGGCCGCCGGGGCGGCGCCGCGGTCGATCCAGGCATCCATCAGGCGTTCGAGGACGTCGAGGGGAAGCGCCCCCTGGGCCAGGAGCTGGTCGTGGAAGGCGCGGATGTCGAAGGCCGGTCCGAGGCGGTTCTCCGCCCGCCGGCGCAACTCGGCCAGCTTGCGCTCACCCACCTTGTAGGCCAGGGCCTGCCCGGGCATGACGAGGTAGCGATCGACCTCTACCACGATGTCGTGGGCCGGGGTCACCGAGTTCTCACTGAAGTAGGCGATGGCCCGCTCCCGGCTCCAGCCCAGGGCGTGCATCCCGGTGTCGACCACCAGACGGATGGCCCGCAGCATCTCGGCGTCGAGGGCACCGAAGCGCTGGTAGGGATCCTGGTAGAGCCCGAGCTCGGGCCCCAGGCTCTCGCAGTAGAGCCCCCAGCCCTCCACGAAGGCGGTGAAGAGGCCGCGGCGGCGGAACTCCGGCAGGTCGTGGAGCTCCTGGGCCAGGGTGATCTGGAAGTGGTGGCCGGGCACCGCCTCGTGCAGGCACAGCGACTCCATGTTCCACGACGGGCGGGAGGCCAGGTCGTAGGTGTTGGCGAAGAACCGCCCGGGCCGGGCCAGGGCCGTCGAACCCTCCAGGTAGAAGGCGGCCGGGGCCGAGGGGGCCATCTCGGCCGGGACGGCGACGATCCCGAAGGGGAGCCGGGGGAGGCGGCCGAAGAGGCGCACGATCTCCGGATCGATGCGCTTGGCGATGTCCCGGTAGGCGGTCAGCAACCCGGCCTCGGTGGCGAAGGAGAACCGCCGATCGCCGCGCAGGTGCTCGGCAAAGCCCTCCGGCGGGCCCTGGTAGTCGGTGCTGGCCTGCACGCGCGTCATCTCGGCGCCGATGCGGGCCACTTCGGCCACCCCGAGGTCGTGGACCTCGGCGGCGGTGAGGTCGGTGGTGGTGTGGTGGCGGACGAGGTGGTCGTACCAGGCCGGACCGTCGGGCAGGGCCGCCAGGGCGGTGGACTCCCGGGCGGCGGGCAGGTACTCGTCGACCAGCACGGTGTGGAGGCGGGCGAAGGCCGGTGCCACCTCGGCGCTGAAGACAGCCTCGGCCTCCGCCCGCAGCCCGGCCGCCTCCGCCGCCGGCACCGAGGCAGGGAGGCGGCGAAGGGGTGCCAGCAGCGGGCTGGCGCCGGCATCGACCACCTGGGCCGCCACCTGGGCGGGGACGTGGCGCAGGGTGACTCGGGGCGGGGTGATCCCCAGGCGACGGCCCTCGCCCAGCAGCTCGATGGTCTGGTCGACCAGCGCCGGAACGGCCCGCAGCCGGGCCACCAGGTCCTGGCGCTGGGCCGGGGTGGTGGTGGGCATGGCCCCGAACAGCAGGGCCAGGTCGTTCTGGGGACCGGCCAGCTGGGTCACCGCCAGCAGGTCGCCGGGGAAGGCGGCGCCGGCCGCCTCGCTGCTGTGGAGGCTGGCGAAGACGTCGTAGCTGAGCTGGTCGGCTGCGTCGAGCTCGCCCCGGTCGATGCTGGCGAGCACCTCGAGGGGTACACCTGCTTCGGCCCGGCGGCGGGCCACGGCGGCCAGCGATAGGTCGGGCAGGCGGTCACCGCCCTTCGGCCAGCCGAGGAAGGTGGCGGCGTCGGGCCGGTCCGCCATCAGGTGCTCCCACACCACATCGAAGAGCCGGTGGAGGCGGTGGCGGGCGCCCTGGAGCCCGGCCGAGGCCGTCACCTCGGCCAGGTCCTGGCCGTAGCTCACGGCCCCTCGCCGGCGGGAGGTCCGGCCTCGGTACCCGGCCGCCCTTCGGTGCCCGGGCGGGCGGCGATCTCGCGCTCGGCCTCCTCGATCTCCTCCTCCAGCTCCGACGGCGGTCGCAGTGTGGCCGCGCTTCCCTTGCGCCGGGACTGCAGGGCGACCACCACCAGGGAAGCGGCGATCAGCCACCACTGGTAGCGCTGGATGAAGGCCAGGATGCTCAGCAGCTCGTCCCGGAAGGTCTCGGCCAGGATGCGGAACAGGATGAGTCGCCCCACCGTGCCGGTGACGTTGAGGACGGCGAAGAGGCGGGCGCGCATGCCCGTGGCCCCGGCGAGCAGGCAGAGATAGCCGCTCGGGGCGATGAGGATGATGACGGGTCCGAAGCGGGAGAAGAGCCGCTCGGCGGTGCGGATGAAACCGCCTTCGTCGCCCAGCTTGCGCTCGGCCCAGCGCAGGGCGGCGTCGCCGTACTGGAGGCCGAGAAGGTAGAAGAGGGGATCGGTCAGCACCAGGCGCACGAAGCCGACGGCGAAGAAGGGGACGGCGTCGACCTGGGGCGAGGCCAGCAAGAGGTAGCGGTTCCGCGGGTTCATGAACATCTGCAGCAGCGGGCGCTCGTTGATCAGCCCGGGCCCGACGATGTCGGCCACGGTGCCGACGGCGGCCAGCGCCACGATGGGCGTCAGCAGGAGGGCGAGCGGGATGCGCCGCCCGGCAGGCGCCGCTGCGTCCTCGGACATCTGCCCGAGCCTACGGCAGCTCCTGGGACCGGGCCCAGCGGCCGGGAACACCCTTGGGCGGCGGCACCCACCTCCCGACGGCGGCCGCCGTCGCTGAGGGGAACAGCCTCAGCCCACCGGCACGGTCACGGTCGCCTCGCCCGTGCTGCGGTAGGGGCTGAAGGAGCAGTCCGAGCCCTGGTTGTAGGCGAAGGTGGCGGTGTAGGTGCCCGCCTCCCCGTAGGTGTGGGTGAAGGTCTCCTCGAACTCGACGTTCTCGGGCGGCGGTGGTTCCCAGGAACCGTACCGGGGCTCGGGCGCCGCACAAGACGCCGTGCACAGGCTGACGTCCTCACCGGCCTCCCCGAAGGTCTGGGTGTTGATGCAGCTTCCGGCCGTGGCCGGGCCGTCGTCGCCCACCCGTACCGTGAAGGTGACCTCCTCGCCGGGCCGGGGACGCTCCGGCTGGAACCGCACCTCGACGCTCATCGGGGCGTTGGCCGGCTCCGGTTCGTAGCGCAGGGGCCCGCAGGCCGGATCCCGGCTGCTGCGGCAGGGAGCGACCGTGGTCGTGGTCGCCGGCGGCGCAGTGGAGACCGGCGCCGCAGTGCCCGGAGCGGACACGGTGGTGGCGGCGGTCTCGGGTGAGTCCGGCTCGTCACGCCGAGGGGTGGCACCGTCGGGTTCGGTCCCGGACCCGGACGGCGCACCGGAGACGGCGCTCGGGTCGGCGGCGGGTGCGCTGGCGTCGCCGGTTTCGGCTCGGGGGCCGGCCGTGGTGCTCGAGGCCACGCTGGCGGGGCCGATGGTGGTCACCAGCCGGGAGGAGTCGAGGTTGCTTCCCACCAAGATGCCGATGGCGAACAGGGCCGCCGAGGCCACGCCGGCACCGCCGACCCAGCGGGAGCGGCGCTGGCGGCGCAGGCGCTCGGCCCGGGCGTAGACGTCGGTCAGCCGGGCGCTGCGCTGCGGATCAGGCTTCGAGGGCATAGCGCAGCTCCTCTCGGTGGTCGCCGAGGCGGCCGCGCAGCGAGGCCAACCCCCGGTGGAGATGAGCCCCGACGGTTCCGGGGTTGATGCCGAGCACCCGGGCCACCTCGGCCTCGGACAGATCCGCCAGGTGGCGCAGGACCACGACCTCCCGCTGGCGCCGGGGCAGCTTGCGCAGGGCGGCGGCGAGGGCCAGGCGGAGGGCTACGGCGTCGGTCGGATCCGGGCTGGAGAGGGCCATGACCGCCGGTCGGCGCCGCCGCAACTGGTCGAGGCACAAGTTGGTGGTGACCCGCAGGACCCAGGCCCGGCGATGCTCGAGATCGTGCACCCTCGACCAGTGGAGCCAAGTGCGGGCCAGGGCCTCGGCGGCGATGTCCTCGCCCAGGGTGCGGTCCCCCAGCATCCGGGTGGCCAGGCACCGCGATCGCTCGAAGAGCGTGTCGAACGCCACCTCGAAGTCGTCGCGTCCATCGTCCACCACTGTCTCCAACGTCGGCCGGCGGCGCCCCCTTTACCGGAGAGGCACCGGGTTAGGGTACGCCTCGATGGAGCCAGCGCCGGACCAACCCTCGGCGGTGCTCCACGCCGTGCGCCTCGCCGGCCGGGCCGAGCCCCGGCGCCTCGCCGGCCTGGCCGGCCTGGACGAGGACGGGGTGCGCCGCCAATTGGAGGCGCTGGCTGCCGCCGGGCTGGTCCGCCGCCACGAGGGCCGCTTCGGGGGATGGGCGCCGACGCCGCTCGGCACCCGCCACGACGACGAGGTGCTGGCGGCCGAGCTCGAGACGCTCGGCGGTCGCCCCGGCCTCGAGGCGGCCTACCGGTCGTTCCTGGCCCTCAACCCGGAGTTGCTGGCTGCCTGCACCGACTGGCAGCTGGTGGCGTCCGAGCCCCACCCCAGGCGCAACGATCACCGAGACCGGGCCTACGACGCTGCCGTGCTGCGGCGGCTCGAGGGCGTCCACGGGCGGGTCCGGCCCGTGCTCGACGAGCTGGGTCGGCGCGCACCCCGCTTCGCCGGCTACGGTCCGCGTTTGCAGGCGGCCCTCGACCGGGTCCGGGCCGGGGACCACGAATGGTTCACCGGCGCCCTCGTCGACAGCTATCACCAGGTGTGGTTCGAGCTCCACCAGGATCTCCTGCTCACCCTCGGCATCGAGCGGGGCGAGGAGTAGCGGGCCCCCCACCCCGGGCGGACAGGAACCGCGGGGCCGACCCCGGATATGGTCTAGGCGTGGTGAACCTTCCGTCGACCGGCTGCGGCCCGGGTAGGTGCGTGAGCACCGTCCCGGTCCCCTGATGGCCCGCTTCGGTCCGGTCGTCACCGCCATGGTGACGCCCTTCGACGACGATCTCGGCGTCGACTACGACGTCGCCGTCTCGCTGGCCCGCTGGTTGGCGGACCACGGTTCCTCGGGGCTGGTCCTGGCCGGGACCACGGGCGAGAGCCCCACCCTCACCGACGACGAGAAGATCGAGCTCTTCCGCACCGTGGCCGAGGCCGTCACCGTGCCGGTCCTCGCCGGGGTCGGGAGTGCCGACACCCGCCACAGCATCGAGTTGGTGCGGGCGGCGGCGGCCACGGGCGTGGCCGCCATGCTCGTCGTCACGCCCTACTACAGCCGCCCCTCCCAGGCCGGGCTGTTCGCCCACTTCTCGGCGGTGGCCGGGGCCAGCGAGCTGCCGGTGGTGATCTACGACATCCCTCCACGCACCGGGCGCAAGGTGGCGACTGACACCCTGGTGGCGCTGGCCCGGGAGATCCCCAACGTGGTGGCGGTCAAAGACGCCGCCGCCAACCCGCCCGAGGCGGCCCGGCTGCTGGCGCGGACCCCCGCCAGTTTCGAGCTCTACAGCGGCGACGACGCCTACACCTTGCCGCTGCTGGCCGTGGGGGCGGTGGGGGTCATCAGCGTGGCCAGCCACTGGGCCGGGGCCGAGACCACCGCCATGATCGCCGCTTTCGAAAAGGGCGACGTCGCCGGGGCCCGGGCCCACCACCGCACGCTGCTGCCGAGCTTCGCCTTCGAGGCCAGCGAGGAGGCCCCCAACCCGCTGCCCACCAAGGCCATGATGCGCGTCCTCGGCCACCCCGTGGGCCAGTGCCGCCCGCCCATGGGCCCGGCCCCGGCGGGGTTGGAGGACGAGGCCCGCCGGGTCCACGCCGAGTTGCAGGACGGAGCTCGCTGAGTGGCTGCTCCCGTTCGCATCACCTTCCTCGGGGGCCTCGGGGAGATCGGGCGCAACTGCGCCTGCTTCGAGCTCGACGGGCGCATCGTCCTCCTCGACTGCGGGCTCATGTTCCCCGAGTCCGAGATGCTGGGCGTCGACCTGGTGCTGCCGGACTTCACCTGGCTGCGGGACAACGCCGACCGGGTGGAGGGCTGCGTGCTCTCTCACGGCCACGAAGACCACGTGGGGGCCCTGTCCTTCCTCCTACGGGACCTGTCCTTTCCCATCTACGGCTCGGCGCTGACGCTGGGCATCGCCCGTAACCGCATCGAAGAGGCCGGGCTGCTCGACCGGACCGAGCTCATCGCCGTGGACGACGGGGACCAGCGCCAGATCGGCCCCTTCGACGTCGAGTTCATCCCCGTCACCCACTCCGTGCCCGACGGCTTCGCCACCGCCTGGCATACGCCCCAGGGTGTGATCCTGCATTCCGGCGACTGGAAGCTCGATCTCACCCCAGTCGACGGGCGCACCACCGATCTGGCCCGCATCGGCCAGATTGCCGCCAGCAAGGGCATCCGGCTGTTGCTGGCCGACTCCACCAACGCCGAGGAGGAGGGCCATACCCGCTCCGAGCGGGCCATCGGCACCTCCCTGCGGGGCCTCTTCGCCACCGCCCGGGGCCAGCGCATCATCACCGCCTGCTTCGCCAGCCACATCCACCGGATCCAACAGATCGCCGACGTGGCCCTGGCCGAGGGCCGGGTGATCGCCACCCTCGGGTTGTCGATGAAGAAGAACGTGCGCCTGGCGCGCGACCTGGGCCGCCTGCGCATCCCCGACGACCGGGTGTGCGACATCGCCGACATCGACGACGTCGCTCCCGAGAAGCTCTGCGTCATCTCCACCGGCTCCCAGGGCGAACCCCTTTCCGCGCTGGCCCGCATGGCGGCCAACGAGAACAAGTGGATCCGGGTGGGCCCGGGCGACACCGTCATCCTCAGCTCGCACCCCATCCCCGGCAACGAGACCAGCGTGGGCAAGGTCATCGACGGCCTGCACCGCCTGGGCGCCGACGTCATCCATTCCGGCATCGCCGACGTGCACACCACCGGCCACGCCAAGGCCGAGGAGATCAAGACTTTGCTGTCGGTCACCGACCCGGAGTGGCTCATCCCCGTCCACGGCGAGTACCGCCACATGATCCACCACGGCCGCCTGGCGGTGTCGGTGGGCCTGCTCGAGGACGACGTGCTCATCTGCTCCGACGGCGACCAGGTGGAGCTGAGCGACGACGGGCTGCGCCGGGTGGGGGAGGTGCCGGCCGGCTACCTCTACGTCGACGGGGTGGTGGGCGACGTCAACCACGGCGTGCTGCGCGACCGCCGGGTGCTGTCCGAGGAGGGGGTGGTGGTCGTCATCGTCACCGTCGACGTGAAGTCGAGCCAGGTGATCGCCGGTCCGGAGATCGTGACCCGGGGATGGGTGCACGCTCCCGAGGCCGAGGACCTCCTGGAGGAAGCTCGCCAGCGGGTGGTGGACGCCATCGAGCGCGCCGGCGACACCGACTTCGACACCCTCAAGCGGGTGGTGCGCAAGGCCCTGGCCGCCTTCGTCAACCAGCGCACCCGGCGCAAGCCCATGATCGTCCCCGTGATCATGGAGGCCTGACCGCCTCCACTGGGGCCGCTCCTGGGGCCGCTGCCCGGCTTTGTGTGCGCGGATGTGCCCTATAGCCACCATCAGTGCACACAAAGCTGCGGGTCGGGGGGATGGCAAGCCGCGCCCTGTTGCTGGTGTTACCGTTGTGGGCACTGTGGCTACTGCTACCCGACAGCGCCGGTCCCCGAAGAAGCGGCCGCCGGCCCGGGCGTCGGGCTCCAAGAAGCCGAAGAACAAGGCGACGGCGGCGCAGCGGCGCCAGCAGGTCGAGCGCCGCCGGGCCCGGATCGACGCGGCCAAGCGGGGCCTCGGACGGGGCGACGTCTGGGGGGCGGTCCTGGTGGTGCTCGGGGCCCTGGTCGCCCTCGGCACCTGGGCCGACGTGGGCGGTCCGGTCGGGCGCCGCCTCGACCGCGCCCTCGACGGTGCCGTGGGCGGGGCCCGGCTGGTGCTGCCGGCGGTGCTGGTGTGGATCGGTGCCCTGCTGGTGCGGGGCCGGGCCGGCGGCGGCACGGCCCGCATCGCCGCCGGCCTCGGTCTGGCCCTGGTCGCCGGCACCGGCCTGGCCGACCTGACGGCGGGCGGTGCCGGAGGTGCCCTGGGGGGAGCGATCGGTGGTCGTCTGGAGGACCTGGTCTCGGTGTGGGGGGCGTCCCTCCTGCTGGTGGCCGGTCTCGTCGCCTCCGTCCTCGTCCTGACCGCCACCACGGTCCGTGCTGCCGCCGAACACGTCTCGGCCGGCGGGACCCGGCTGGCGTCCGGGGCCCGGCCCGTCGCCGGCGGAGCCCGCCGGGCCCTGCGCTGGCTCACCACCGTCGGCGACCGCTCCGGCGGGGGAGCCGGGGCCGAGGTCGACATCCCGGGGACGGACCCCGGCGCCGGGGCCCCGCCGGTGGTGCTCTTCGACGGCGCCGCCGAGCGGGACGACGAGCAGACGGCCCCCCGAACCACGCCGGCGGCCCCGGTCACCGGGGAGCCGGTCGACCCCGAGCAGCTGGCCATCGACCTCGGGCCCGCCGGGGCCCGCAGCTCCTGGAGGCTGCCCCCGCTGGCCCTGCTGGAGCGTATGCCGGCCCAGGAGATCGACCGCCATCTGGTGGAGCAGGCCGGCCGCACCCTCGAGCGGGCGCTGGCCGCCCACGGGGTGGAGACCCGCCTGGCGGGCATGACCGTCGGACCCACCGTCACCCGCTACGAGCTCGAGCTCGGCCCCGGCGTCAAGGTGGCCCGGGTCACCTCGCTCAACCGGGACATCGCCTACGCCATGGCCTCGCCCGACGTGCGTATCCTCGCCCCCATCCCCGGCCGCTCGGCCATCGGCGTGGAGGTCCCCAACACCCAGCGCCAGATCGTGGCCGTGGGCGACATCCTGGCCAGCCCGGAGGCGGCCCGGGCCACCCACCCCTGCGAGGTCGCCCTCGGCCGCGACATCAGCGGCCGGGCGGTGCTGGCCAACCTGGCCGAGATGCCCCACCTGCTCATCGCCGGGGCCACCGGTGCCGGCAAGTCGTCGTGCCTGAACAGCCTGCTCACCTCGGTGCTCCTGCGCAGCACGCCCGACCAGGTCCGCCTCATCCTGGTCGACCCCAAGCGGGTGGAACTGGGCCAGTACAACGGGCTACCCCACCTGCTCACCCCGGTGGTCACCAACCCCAAGAAGGCGGCCAACGCCCTCTCGTGGGCGGTCAAGGAGATGGAGCGCCGCTACGACCTGCTCTCCGAGGTCGGCGTGCGCGACATCACCGGCTACAACGGCGCCGTCGACCGGGGGGAGCTGCGGACCGAGGCCCGGGCCGAGGGCGTCGACGACCCGGGGGAGCCCACCTACGAACGCCTGCCCTACATCATCGTGGTGGTCGACGAGCTCAACGACTTGATGATGGTCGCCGCCCGCGACGTCGAGGAGTCGATCTGCCGCATCGCCCAGATGGCCCGGGCCGTGGGCATCCACCTGGTCATCGCCACCCAGCGGCCGTCGGTCAACGTCATCACCGGGGTCATCAAGGCCAACATCCCGGCCCGGCTGGCCTTCGCCGTGTCCAGCCTGGCCGACAGCCGGGTCATCCTCGACCAGGGCGGGGCCGAGCGCCTGGTGGGCCGGGGCGACATGCTCCTGCTCGGGGCGGCCTCGTCCACCCCCCGGCGCATCCAGGGGTCATGGGTCGGCGAGGCCGAGGTCCACAAGGTGGTGGCCCACTGGCGCCGGCAGTCTCCCAAGGTGGTCTCCACCGTGGAGCTGGGCGGCGACGACCCCCTGGTGGGCGACGGCCCCGGCTCGGGCCCGGGCGACGACGACGACGAGCTGTGCCGGGCCGCCATGGAGCTCATCGTCCGCTCCCAGCTGGGCTCCACCTCCATGCTCCAGCGCAAGCTGCGGGTGGGCTTCGCCCGGGCCGGCCGGCTCATGGACCTCCTCGAGCAGCGGGGCGTGGTCGGCCCCTCCACCGGCTCCAAGGCCCGTGACGTGCTCATGACCCCCGAGGAGCTCGACGCCCTCCAGGGCGCCTCGGCCGACTGACCCGCCCGGTCCGGTGCCGGAGCGGCGCCAGGCGCCGCTGCAGTCCCGGAGAACGTCGTCCGTCCCGGAGCTGGCCCCGCGCCCCGCCGGTGGGCGGGGGCGACCACCATGGGGTGGTGACCCCCCTGTCGGTGGACGTGCGCGGCCTCGGCCACCGCTTCGCCTCCCGGGGTGGACACATCGAGGTGCTGGACGGGCTCGACCTGGCCGTCGCCGCCGGTGACCACGTGGCCCTCGTCGGCCAGTCCGGTGCTGGCAAGTCCACCCTCCTCGCCGTGCTCGGCGGCCTGGAACCGCCCCAGCGGGGACAGGTGGTGGTCGAGGGCCACGACCTGGCCGGCCTGTCCGGTGACGAGCTGGCCGCCTTCCGGCGCCAGACCGTGGGCTTCGTCTTCCAGCACTTCGGGCTGCTGGAGACGCTGTCGGCGGCCGAGAACGTGGAGCTGGCCTGCACGCTGGCCGGCGTGGCCCGCCAGCGCCGGGGGCACCGGGCCCGCCAGCTCCTCGATGCGGTGGGGTTGGCGCCTCGGGCCAGCCACCGGCCGCCCGAGCTGAGCGGCGGGGAGCGCCAGCGGGTGGCCATCGCCCGGGCCCTGGCCAACCAGCCCCGGGTGGTGCTGGCCGACGAGCCGACCGGCAACCTCGACGAGGACAGCGCCGCCCTGGTGGTCGAGTTGCTGGAGACCCTGCCGGGCGACCACGGCTGCACCCTGGTGGTGGTCACCCACAACCGGGCTCTGGCCCGCCGGGCCGGGCGCCGCCTCGTACTGCGTGACGGCTGCCTGCACGAGAACGAGCCGGCGAGCCCGTCCACCTCGTCCCCGGGCCCGGCCCGGTGAGCTGGCGCGACGCCTGGGCGCTCGCCGTCAAGGGGGTGCGGCGCCGGCCCGGGCGGGCCGTGCTCACCGTCTTGGCCGTGGCTCTGGCGTCGGCCCTGCTCACCGCCCTGCTCACCATCGCCGGCACGGCCGAGACCAAGGTGCTCGACGAGCTGGCCCAGGGTGGGCCCCTGGCCGGGATCAAGGTGGCGGCGGCCGAGCCCGACCCCGGCCAGATCGACCAGGACAACGCCCGGCCCGGCCCCGCCCGCGACCTCGACGACGCCGCCCGCCAGCGCATCGCCGAGCTCCCCGAGGTGGCCCGCGTCCTTCCCGTGGTCACCGCCCGAGCGCTGGTCGTCGCCCCCTCGCAGACGCCGGCCGGGGAGAACCTCGATCCCTTCGTGGAGACGGTGGTGGGCGTCGACCTGTCGTCGTCGGCATCGTTGCCGGTGACCGTGCTGGCCGGCCGCCTGCCCGGTCCGGCGTCGACCACCGAGCTGGCCGTCACCCAGGGCTACCTCGAGCGCCTCGGTCTGGAGCGCACCGAGGCGGCCGAGGTGCTCGGGACCGAGGTGGTGTGGGGAGCGGGGCGGCTCTTCCCCGAGGGCGAGCGGTCTTTCGTGCGGGGGCGCTGGGTGCGGGCCCAGGTGGTCGGGGTGGTGGCCCAGGAGGCGGCCACCGGATCGTTCCTCGTCCCCCTGGCCCAGACCCAGGCGGCCCGGGAGTGGACCCGCTCGGGCCCCGACGGCGGGGCGTTCCTGGAGCTGGCGTCGTCGCCGTACTCCGGGCTGTTCGTGGTGGCCCAGGGAATCGACAACGTCAGCCGGGTCCGCTCCCAGATCACCGCCATCGGCTACTCGACCAGCGCCCCCGAGAACCTCATCGCCACGGTGCGCCGCTACCTCCACGTGGTGGAGATCGTGCTCAGCGCCGTGGGCGGCATCGGGCTGGTGATCGCTGCCCTCGGGATCACCAACGCCCTGCTGGCGGCGGTGCGCGAGCGGCGCCGGGAGATCGGGGTGCTCAAGGCCATCGGGGCCCGGGACCGCGACGTCCTGTCCATCTTCCTCATCGAGGCCGCCACCCTCGGACTGGTGGGAGGCGTGCTGGGGACGACGCTCGGCTGGCTGGTGGCGCGGGGCGTGGGTGGGGTGGTCAACGGCTACCTGGCCGCCCAGGGCCTGGCCGGGGTGCAACTCGGCATCCCCGTGGTGGTGGTGGCCGGGGGCGTGTTCGGCTCGGCCCTGCTCTCGCTGCTGGGCGGCACCTTGCCGGCCCTGCGGGCGGCCCGGCTTCCGGCCCGGGAGGCGGTGGGCGGGGCGTGAGCCCACGCCTCGTGCCGGTTCTGGTGGCCGCCGGGCTCGCCCTGGTGGCGGCCGCCTGCGCCTCCGGCGGCGAGCCGGCGCTGGGACCGACCATCCCCCCGGCCGACGATGCCGGCCCGCCCGTGGTCTTCGTCGCCCTGGGCGGGGACGAGACCCTGGGCCAGGGCCTCGACGACCAGCTGCGCCAGTCCTGGCCCCAGGTGCTGTTGCGAGACGGGCTGCCCCGGCGGGCGGTGCACGTCAACCTGGCTTCGCCCGGCGCCACCGCCGCCCAGGCCCGGGCCGCCCAGGTACCGGCTGCCCTCGAGGTCGATCCCACCCTGGCCACCGTGTGGCTGGGCGGCGGTGATGCCCGGGTGGGCACGTCGCCCGCCGCCTACCGGCGTGGCCTCGACGCCGTGGTGGCTCCCCTGGCCGAAGCCGGTGCCCGGGTGCTGGTGGTCCTCGGCCCGGCGGCTGCCGGTGCCGGCTACGACGGGGCCACCGCCGGGGTGGTCGAGGGGCGCGGGGCCACCCTGGTCGACCTGCGCACCCTCGACCCCGCCCTCGATGCCGCCGCCCACCGCCAGGTGGCCACCGCCGTCGCCGAGGCCGCCGCCGGGTGACCCGCCCGGCCTGCCCTGGTGGGGTGCTTTGTGGTCACGACGGGACCCCGGCGGTTCACAACCGCCCAAAAACCGGGTGGCGCCGGTGATCAGGTGGCGGCCGGGCGCCTCCGGCCCACCAGGTACCACACCGACGAGGTGGCCAGCCACGATGCGTTGAGGGCGGCCGGCACCGGCTCGCCCCGCAGGGCCCAGCCGGCCACGATGGCGGCCATACCGGCGTGGTGGGCGGCCAGCCACCGCCACCGGCCCTCGCGCACCACGGGCACGAAGCGGGTGACGACCGCCGCCGCCACCGGGTAGCCGAGGCCGAGAAGGAGGGCGGGGGGTTGCACCCGTCCACGCTACCGACCGGCGGCGGCCCAGCCGAGGGCTCAGCGGTGCTCGGGGTTGGCGAAGTCGTAGCGGCAGCCGGCGTCCCAACCGGCGCGCTGGTTGCCGTGGGCCGGGAAGCCGCCGGCGTCGCCCAGCATGCGGGCCAGGTGCAGCAGGTTCCAGGTCATAAAGGTGGTGTTGCGGTTGGTGAAGTCGTTGTCGGGCCCGCCGGAGCCGGGATCGAGGTACGAAGGCCCGGGTCCGGCCTCGCCGATCCAGCCGGCGTCGGCCTGAGGGGGCACGGCGTAGCCCAGGTGCTGGAGGGAGTAGAGGATGCTCATGGCGCAGTGCTTGACGCCGTCCTCGTTGCCCGTGACCAGGCACCCGCCGACCCGGCCGTAGTAGGCGTACTGGCCGGCCTGGTTGAGCTGGCTGGAGTTGCCGTAGAGGCGCTCGATCACCCGGGTGCACACCGAGGACTTCTCGCCCAGCCAGATGGGCGTGGCGAGCACGAGGATGTCGGCGGCCATCACCCGCTCGAACAGCACCGGCCACTCGTCGCTCGCCCAGCCGTGCTCGCCCATGTCGGGCCAGATGCCGGTGGCGATGTCGTGGTCGACGGCCCGGATGTGGTCCACGGCCACGCCCTGGCGGCGCATGATCTCCATGGACCGGTCGGCCAGGCCCTGGGTGTGGGACATCTCGGGCGAGCGCTTGAGGGTGCAGTTCACGAACAGGGCGGTGAGGTCGCGGAAGTCCCACCGGGTCTGGTGGCAGAGCTCCTCCTGGCGGGGGTCCAACTCGACGGCGTGGTCCATGGCGTGCTCCTCGCTGGTCGGCGTCACCAGGCCCCGCCCCACCTCGTGGTGTCGAGCCCTACCATGGCACGGCCGTCGCCCCGGAGGCGAGCGCCCGGTCCGGGCCCGGCGGGGAGGCACCGGTAGGGTGGCGCCGATGGCCAGGCGTTTTTGGATCGAGACTTTCGGCTGCCCCAAGAACCACGTCGATTCCGACAAGCTCGGCGGGACCCTCCTGGCCGACGGCTTGGTTCCGGCGACCTTCTCGGGCGACGCTGATCTGGTCGTGGTGAACACCTGCGCCTTCGTGGAGGAGGCCCGCACCGAATCCATCGAAGCCGTCCTGGCCCTGGCTGCCGGCCGGCGGCCGGGTGCCGAGGTGGTGGTCACCGGGTGCCTGGCCGAGCGCTACGGCGGCCAGCTGGCCGAGGCGCTGCCCGAAGTCGACGCCGTGGCTGGCTTCGGCGTCCCCGTGCACCTGGGCGGGCGCCCGGGAGGGACGGCCGTGCCCGCCTTCGACCTGCTCAACCTGCCCCGCCCCCCGGCCCGCTCGCCGTGGGCCTACGTCAAGGTGGCCGAGGGCTGCGACCGGGCCTGCGGGTTCTGCGCCATCCCCTCGTTCCGGGGGCCCCAGCGCAGCCGCAGCGCCGAGTCCGTCGTGGCCGAGGTGGCGGCGCTGGGCGAGGGCGTGCGGGAGATCGTGCTCGTGGCCCAGGACCTGGCTGCCTACGGGCGGGACCAGGGCCGGGGTGAGCGCCGCATCGTGGCGCTGATCGAGGCGGTGGCCGAGCGGGTGGACCGGGTGCGCCTGCTGTACCTGTACCCGTCCGATCTCACCGACGCCCTGGTCGACGCCATGGCTGGCGCCGGCGTGGCGTACTTCGACCTGTCCCTCCAGCACGTGTCGGGTCCCTTGCTGCGGCGCATGCGCCGGTGGGGCGACGGTCGCCGCTTCCTCGAGCGGATGGCCACCATCCGCCGCCGCGCCCCCGGGGCCGCCTTCCGCTCCAACTTCATCGTGGGTTACCCGGGCGAGACCGAGGACGACCACGACGCCCTGCTCGCCTTCCTCGACGAGGCCCAGCTGGACTGGTGCGGTTTCTTCGCCTGGTCGCCCGAGGACGGTACCTACGCCGCCGGGCTCGACGGGCGGGTCGAGCCCGCCCTGGTGGCCGAGCGCCTGGCCGAGTGCAGCGAGCGCCAGGACGCCATCACCGCCCAGCGGCGTGACGCCCTCATCGGCACCGACGTCGAGGTGCTGGTCGACCGACCCGGCGTGGGCCGTACCTACCGGGAGGCTCCCGAGATCGACGGCATCGTCCGGGTCCCCGCCGAACTGGCGGTGGGCGAGCTGGCCACCGTCACCATCGTCGCCGCCGAGGGCCCCGACCTGATCGCCGCCGGTGCCAGCGGTTCCGGGGATCCCCTCGCCCCTCGTGGCTGACCACCCGCCGGCCGGCGTTCTCCGGTGCCCCAACGGCGCTAGGCGCCACCCCAGTCCCGGAGAAGCGCCAACGGGCGCCGGCGGATTACCGCCGGCGCATGGACATTGAGCTCCTTCGGCCCCTCGGCGCTGGTGACGCCGGCCAACGGCGTGACCATGGCGCGGGTGGCCTTCACCCCGGTGTTGCTCGGGCTGGTGGTCGGCTCGGGGGCGTCGTACTTCGTCCTGGCCCTTTGGATCGGGCTGGCGGCCAGCGACGGCCTCGACGGCTTCCTGGCCCGCCGTCACGGCACCACTCGCTCGGGCGCCTTCCTCGATCCCCTGGCCGACAAGCTGCTGGTCCTCGGTGCCCTGGTGGCCCTGGCGGCCAGGGGCGTCTTCGCCTGGTTCCCGGTCGCGGTGATCGCTGCCCGGGAGATCACCATGAGCGTGTACCGCAGTTGGGTCGGCCGGCGGGGCGTGTCCATCCCCGCCCGGCGCTCGGCCAAGGCCAAGACCGTCGTCCAGGAGGTGGCGGTGGGGTTGGCCCTGTTCCCGCCGGCTGCCCGCCGCGCTCCCTGGGCGGCCCAGCTGGCGCTGTGGCTGTCGGTCGGGCTCACCATCAGCAGCGGCGTGCAGTACCTCCTCGACGGGACCAGGGCCCGGCGAGGCGGGGACCGCGCCTCGGGCCTGCCGTCGTAGATGCTCGCCGAGGTCGTCGCCGTGGGTACCGAGCTCCTGCTCGGTGACGTCGTCGACACCAACTCGGCCTGGATCGGCCGCACGCTGGCCCTGGCCGGGGTCGACGTCCACCACCACAGCCGGGTCGGCGACAACGTGGGGCGGATCGCCGACGTGTTGCGCCTGGCCCTCGGCCGGGCCGATGCGGTGGTGGTCTGCGGGGGGCTCGGTCCCACTCCCGACGACGTCACCCGGGAGGCGCTGGCCGAGGTCATGGGGGTCGGCCTGGTGCGCGACGCCGAGGTGCTGGAGCGCATACGGGCGCTCTTCGCCCGCCAAGACCGGGCGATGTCGCCCAGCAACGAGCGCCAGGCCGACGTGCCCACCGGCGCCCGGGCCATCGAGCAGCGCCGGGGGACTGCTCCCGGCCTGATCTGCCCGGTGGGGGACCAGGTCGTCTACGCCGTGCCCGGCGTTCCCCACGAGATGACCGAGATGGTCGACCGGGCCGTGGTGCCCGACCTCCAGGCCCGCATGGGGGGCCGGGCCGCCATCGTCAGCCGGGTCCTGCACACGTGGGGTCTGGCCGAGTCGTCCCTGGCCGACCGGTTGGCTCCCCGCCTGGAGGCGCTCGACGGGGCCGGCAATCCCACCATCGCCTTCCTGGCCGGCGGGACGGCGGGGGTGAAGGTCAGGATCACGGCCAAGGCCGGTACCGCCGGGGAGGCGGAGGCGATCCTCGACGCCGAGGAGGTGGCGGTGCGGTCCCTGCTCGGCCGCTGCGTCTTCGCCGTCGGCGGCACGACCATGGAGTCGGTGGTCGGCGGCCTCCTCCAGGCCCGCCAGCTGCGGCTCGGGGTGGCGGAATCGATGACCGGGGGCATGATCGCCTCCCGCTGCACCGAGGTGCCCGGCTCGTCGTCGTGGTTCCGGGGCGGGATCGTCTCCTACGCCAGCGAGGTGAAGTTCGACGTGCTGGGCGTGCCCCAAGGTCCCGTCGTCTGTTCCGAGGCGGCGACGGCCATGGCGCTGGGCGCCCGCCGGATCCTGGGAGCCGACGTCGGGCTGTCGGTCACGGGCGTCGCCGGGCCCGAGGAGCAGGACGGCCGGCCGGTCGGGACCGTCTTCGTCGGCCTCGCCCTCGGACCGGAGGACGCCGATGCCGGTGCCCGCTGCCTGCGCCTGGCGGGCGACCGGGCGTCGATCCGCCAGATGGCGGCGGTGTGGGCCCTCGACCACTTGCGCCTCGAGCTCCAGCCCCCCCCGATCTGATGGTCGGAACAGACTGATTCGGGCTCGACTGGACCACCAGAGGGGCGCTGGGGCCGCCGTGAAGCGGTCCGGTTTGAACGCTGCGTGCTGAGGGGGTTACTGTCCGGGCGGGCTGGAGTGCAGGTCGTTTCGACTCGAGGTGCTCTCCGAAGTGGAAATCACGGACATCCTGGTCCACCCGGCATTCCTGGCCGCCGTGGGCGCGATCGGCGCGGTGCTCGGGCTGGCGCTCTATTTGACGCGCCACTCCAGCCGCAAGGCCCTCGAGGCCGCGGCCGGCGACTTCGCCCCTCCCGGGGTGGCGGCCGACGCCACCAAGGTGATCGCCGCCCAGGAGAGCGCCGCCCGGGTGGGCAAGCGACCGCCGGCTCCGGCCCCGGCGTTCCCCATGGGCCCCTCCGACCGCTCGGCCGTCCCCAGGGGAGGCGCAGCCAAGACACCGGGGCGGGTCCAGGCCGAGGCGCCCCTGCCGGCCGACGCCATCTTCTCCGAAGCCTCCGCCCTCGGCGGCCCGCCGGTGACCTTCGCCGACGTCGCCGGTCTCGACGAGGCCATCGAGGAACTGCGTGAGGTCAAGGAGTACCTGGCCGATCCCGAGCGCTTCCGGGCGCTGGGGGCCGAACTGCCCAAGGGCATCTTGTTGTCGGGGCACCCGGGCAACGGCAAGACCCTCCTCGCCCGGGCTCTGGCCGGTGAGGCCGGTGTGCCCTTCTACTTCGTCTCCGCCTCCAGCTTCGTGGAGCAATACGTCGGGCTCGGTGCCGCCCGCATCCGCTCCCTGTTCGAGCAGGCCAAGGCCCAGGACTCGCCGGCCATCGTCTTCATCGACGAGCTCGACGCCATCGGGGTCAAGCGCAGCGGCGGGGGCAACGGGGAGCGGGAGTTCGACCACACCCTGAACCAGCTGCTGGTGGAGCTCGACGGCTTCGCCTCGTCCTCGGGAGTCCTCATCCTCGGTGCCACCAACCGGGCCGAGCTCCTCGACCCGGCCCTGGTGCGCCCCGGTCGCTTCGACCGCCGAGTCCACATCGACCGGCCCGACTTCGCCGGCCGGGAGGCCATCCTGCGGCTCTACGCATCCCGCCGGCCCATGTCCCGCCAGGTGGACTGGGCCGAGATCGCCACCCAGACCACCGGCCTCAGCGGGGCCGAGCTGGCCAACATCATCAACGAGGCCTCCCTGCTGGCGGCCCGGCGCCGCCGCACCAAGATCACCGCCGAGGAGGTCGAGGAGGCGGTCATCCGGGTTTCCGGTGGGGCCCGCAGCTCCCGGCTCATCCACGAGGACGAGAAGCGCCTGATCGCCTACCACGAGGCCGGCCACGGCCTGCTGTCGCTGCTGCTCAAGAACGTGCGCATCCCGCCCCGGGTCTCGATCGTGCCCCGGGCAGGGTCGACGGAGAAGTCGGCATGGTCCTTCGGTGACGACCGCACCACCTTGACCAAGCGTGAGCTCATGGCCCAGCTGATCGTGCTGCTCGGCGGCCGGGCGTCGGAGATGGCGACCTTCGGCGAGCCCAGCACCCGCTCGGAGGATGACCTCGACGACGCCGCCAAGCTGGCCCGCAAGATGGTCGAGCGCTGGGCCATGACGGGGCGCTTCGAGCTGGCCGGGCGTGACGACGACGCCGTCACCCGGTCCCGCACCGAGAGCCGGTCGGAGCCGGCGGTGGCCAAGCTGCTGTCCCAGGCGGAGACGGCTGCCCGGTCCATCCTCCAGGACAACAGCCATCGCCTGGTGGCGGTGGCCGAACACCTGATGCACGCCGAAACCCTCAGCGTCAGCGAGATGGCGCGGGTGGCGGGCCTGCCCGATCCGGCAGACGACGACCGGGTGGTCTCGGCGACGGAGTACCTGGCGCCCTCGGTGCGGTCTGCGTCGGCACCGGTCGCCCGCATCCACTGAGTCCCTTGAGCCCGCTCCGGCCCGCCGTCGCCGGCGAGCCCTAGTCCGGTGCGACTCTTCGCCGCCGCCTGGCCCCCGGAGGGCGTCGTCGCCAGCCTGGCGGCGCTGGAACGCCCGGCCCGGCCGGGCGTGCGCTGGACCGGGGTGTCGCAGTGGCACGTCACCCTGCGCTTCTTCGGGGAGCTCGACGTCGACGCCGGCGTCGAGGCCGGTCGGCGGGTGGCCGAGGCGGCCACCCGGGCCGCCCCCGCCGTGGCCGAGCTCGGCCCCGAGGTCTCCACCTTCGGCCACAACGTCCTGCAGGTCCCGGTCCACGGTCTCGACGCCCTGGCCAAGGTGGTGGTGGAGGCGACGTCGGGCATCGGCCAGCCCCCCAGCTCCCGCCCCTTCTCCGGGCACATCACCCTGGCCCGCAACCGCAAGAAGGCCTCGCTCGACGGCCTGGTGGGTGAGGCGGTGTCGGCTCGCTGGGCGGTCGAGGACATCGCCCTGGTGGCCAGCGTGGCCTCGGGCCAACCGGGCGTGGCCAACCGCTACGACGTGGTGGCCACCTTCCCCCTCACCGGCTGAACCCGGCTGCCGGCCGTCGCCGTCACCGCCGCCGTGGTGCTTGAACGAACGACCGTTCGTGGCTAGGGTGGCCGGAACTACACGCGTGGAAGTTGTCTCACCCTCTTCGTAGGGTGGTGCTCATCGGACCTTCCCGGTCCCCGCAGCCTCGAGCAGGCATTCCGAGAGACAGGAGCGACAGTGGACCGATCGAAGGCACTGGAGATGGCGGTGGGCCAGATCCACAAGAACCACGGCAAGGGCGCCATCATGAAGATGGGCGACAAGACCTCGATGGACATCGAGGCCGTCTCCACCGGCGCTCTGGCCCTCGACCTCGCCCTGGGCATCGGCGGCCTGCCCCGGGGTCGGGTGGTGGAGGTCTACGGTCCCGAATCCTCGGGCAAGTCCACCC
>DATMJI010000077.1:0-16227 GCA_035553895.1 Acidimicrobiales bacterium
CGCTGTGCCCCGCCGCCCCGCTCAGCGCCCAGGTGACGGGCGTGCGTGACCTGGTCGCCGGTCCCCAAGGGGTCCTCGACGTCGGCGGGGAGCGGCTGCTGGAGATCACCGGCACCCTGATCAACGAGACCCAGGCCGCCATCCACCTCGTGCGCATCGGCGTCCGAGCAGGGAACGGCGACGGCGAGGTGGTCCAGCAGGCCACGACGGTACCGGCCACCATCCCCCCCGGAGGCACGGCCGGCTGGTCGGCGAAGCTCCGGACGGGCGTCCCCATGGTGCTCTGGGGCCTGGTCGACGCCCAGGTCCTCAGCTGGTCGTGGGTGGACGAGACCTTGCCGGCCTGCCGACCCTAGGTGGATGACGGTGGGACCGGGCGTGGGCACAGGTCGAAGGTGACGTCGAGCATCCGCCTGATCGTCCTCGGTCGCCAGGGAGCGGGAAAGGGCACCCAGTGCGCCCGGCTGGCCGCCCGGCTGGCCGTCCCCCACATCTCCACCGGCGACCTGTTCCGGGCCGAGGCGGCCAAGGGCTCGGACGTCGGTCGCCAGGTGGCGGCCCACCTCGACGCCGGTTCGCTCGTGCCCGACGACCTGGTCCTCGACCTGGTGGCCACCCGCCTGGGGAACCGCCAGGCTCGCCAGGCGGGCTACCTCCTCGACGGTTTCCCCCGTACCCTCGTGCAGGGCCAGACGCTGTTCGAGGTGTTGGGGACGAGCGCTGCCGACGTTGCCGTGGAGCTCCACGTCCCGACCAGCGTGGTGCTGCCTCGCCTCGCCGCCCGGCGGGTGTGCCAGGACTGCGGCACCAACTACAGCGTCCCCGACGGTGCCGAGGAGATCACCCAGTGCCCCAAGTGCGGCGGCAAGGTCACCCGGCGCAGCGACGACACCGACGAGGCCATCGCCCGCCGGCTGGCGGCCTACGACCGGGAGTCCGGGCCCCTGTTGGACTGGCTCGACGGGCTGGGCCTGCTGGTACGGGTCGACGGCGTGGGTGATCCCGACGACGTGCACCGCCGGCTGCTGGCCGCCGTCCGCTCCCGGGTCCCCGGCGTCGACGGCTGAGCGAGCATCGCCCGCAGGGCCCCGCTTCTGGCCCCGGGAGGGGGGCGTCGACCCTCAGACCAGGGCCGGGTCGCGCACCGCCTCACCTGCCCGGCTCTGGCGGCGCTCGCTCACCCGCCGGGCGGCCTTGCCGACCCGATCGATGTAGGCGATGACCCGCACCCGGGCCTCCTCGGCCTGGGCGTCGAGACCCTCCAGCGACTCCAGCCGCCACTGGCCCAGCACGACCGGAACCAGGATGCGCTCGTAGTGGCTGGCGAAGTCGTAGATGCCGGCGTTGGCGATGGCCCGGGCATGGCCGGCGAAGTTGGGAATGCCCGTCCCGGGCATCTCGAAGCCCCGCACCTGGCGGTCGATGGCGCGCACGACCGCCGACGGGTCGACCTCGAGGGCAGCGGTGGTCGTGTCCCGGTAGAAGACGTGGTGGAGGTTCTCGTCCCCGGCGACGCGGGCCATGATCTCGCGACCCTTGCGGTCGGCCAGCAGGCGACCGGTGTTGCCGTGCGAGATCCGGGTGGCCAGCTCCTGGAGGGTGACGTAGACCAGCCCGTCGACCACCGTCTCGGGCTCTGGGACCTCCCCCCGGCTGACCTGGGCCATGCGCCCCCGCTCCAGGGCCACCGGATCCACGCTGCGGGTGACCGTGAGGTAGTCGCGGATGACGATGGCGTGGCGGCCCTCCTCGGCCGTCCACCGCTTCGACCATGCCGCCCAGGGGTGGTCGGCCCCGAAGAGGCCGTCGATGGTGCGGAAGTAGTGCGGGAGGTTGTCCTCGGTCAGGAGGTTCACGAACAGGGCGCTGCGCACCGCCTCGTCCATGGGGGCCTCGGCGGCGTCCCACCGCTCTCCGGGATCGAAGTCCCGGCCCTGGCTCCAGGGCACCAGCTCGTGGGGGAACCACTCCTTGGCATTGCTCAAGTGACGCTCCAGCAGCTCCTCGGCCACTGGTGCCAGCTCGTGGAGAAGGTCGGCGTCGGGCTCCATGGCCCCAATCTACCGACTAGTAGGTAGGTCCGCGCAAGCGGGGCCTCGATCCCTCAGCGGCGGGCCGGGGCCGGGGCGTCCACGGCCCGCCAGCAGTACCAGGCGGCCACCGACCGCCACGGGCGGAAGGCGTCGCCCAGACCTTCGAGCTCCCGGGGCGCCGGGGCGCCGGCCAGACCGTGGATGACGGCGTAGCCCCGGCGCACCCCGAGGTCGCCGGTGGGCCACACGTCGAGACGCTGCAGCCGGAAGATCAAGAACATCTGCGCCGTCCAGCGGCCGATGCCACGAACCCGGGTGAGGGTGGCGATGACCTCGTCGTCGTCCCGGGTGGCGACCGCGTCGAGATCCAACCGGCCCTCGACGACCTGCCGGGCCAGGTCGACCAGCGAGGCCGCCTTGGCCCGGGACAGGCCGGCGGTGCGCAGGTCGGCCGGGTCGAGAACTGCCACCGCCGGCGCATCGAAGCCTCCGGGGCCCAAAGCTCGCACCCGGGCCCAGATGGCGGCGGCAGCCGGGCCGGCCAGCTGCTGGGAGCAGATGGCGGCGGCCAGCGCCTCCAGATGGCTTCCCCGCTCGGGGGGCCGCCTCGCCAGGGGGCAGGGACCCCGGGAAGCGACCAGCGCAGCCAGCGAGGGATGGCACGCGGCCAGGTGGGCGTCGGCGGCGGGCAGGGACGTCTCGAGTGACCCGTCGTCCCCAGGTCCCGGCCACAAGATCACAGGTTCCTCCTCTGGATGCCCCCAGGGCGCCTCCTCCATGATGACCCCATGGGCTACGAGGTGACGGTCGGCGACGGGGTCAACGTGGTGGTGATGGGAGCCGACACCTACCAGCTCGAGGGCCCCCTGACCACGTTCTTCCGCACCGATGCGGGGCGGCGGGTGGTCGACTGCTGGAGCGTACGCCTGGCCAGCTTTCGCACCGACGACGTCGTTCGCATCCGCCGCTGCTAGTCAAGCGGCGGCCGGCGCAGGCGCTTGGTCTCGGACCGGCGCCGCTTGGCGTCGAGGCGGCGCCGCCGTGAACCGGCGGTGGGACGGGTGGCGCGCCGGGGGGGCGTTACCACCAGGGCCGAGGCCAGCCTGGTCCGCAGCCGCTCGAGGGCCAGGGCCCGGTTGCGGGCCTGGGAGCGCTCGTCGGCGGCCACCGCCCTGACCTCGTCACCCAGGCGCTCCCGCAGCCGCCGGCGCTGCCCCGGACCCAGCGACGGCGAGGCGACCACGTCGAAGATCACCTCCACCCGGGTATCCGAGGTGTTGGCGTGTTGGCCCCCGGGTCCGCCGCTGCGGCTGGTGCGCCAGCGCAGCTCACCGAGGGGAATGGCGCAGTGGCGGTTCACCTCCAGGCGCTCGCCCGCCGCCATCACCCGGTTCGATCCAGGTCGAGCACGATCCGGTGATGGGGCAGGCCGGTGTCGGGGGTGAGGTAGCCCTCGCCCTCCACCTGCCAGCCGTGTCGCCGGTAGAAGGGCAGCGAGGCGTCCCGCCCGTCGGCCCACACCACCTCGATGCCGGCCCGGCGGGCTCGGGCTTCGACCTCGGCGAGGAGCACGCCCCCCCGACCCCGACCCTGCTCGGCGGGGTCGACCGCCATGCCCCGGATCCGCCAGGCCCGGCGCCCGGGTCGCAGCGGGCAGGCGGCGGGGACGACGGTGACGACGGCCACCGGGGGCCCGTCACCGAGCTTGAGGGCCAGGTGGGAGACGCCGGGCGCAGCGTCCTCGGCGAAGGCCACCTCGGCGTCGGGTCGCTCACCCCGCAGCACCCGCCGGCGCAGGTCGTAGGTTCCCTCGGCCTCCACGTCGATCACCTGCTCGTGCGCTGCCATCCGCCTCTCGCCTTACCCCTTCCGCCGGCAGCACCCGACCCCTCCGTTCTGGTGGTCGGACGGAGCCGGGAATGCCGCCCCGAAACCATCAGAACGCAGGTGATGGGAGGAACGACCGACCGTCGGCCTAGAGGTGCTCGGCGGCGGCGGACTGGACGGCAGCGGTGATCGGCGCCCAGTCGGCGCCCGGGCGGCGGGTGACGGTGACGAAGTCGGCAGTGGCGAAGACCGAGGCCACCCCTTCAGCCCGGAACACGGCCACAGCGAAGTCGTTGCCCTCCTCGGCGGCCGCCTCGGCGCTGGCCACGTTCATGGCGGCCACCGGAGCGTCGAGGGTGTACTTCATGGCGTCGGGGTTGGGCGTGGGCGAGGGGGTGGCGGTGGCCATCAGGGCTCCCCGGTGATGTCGGGGACGTGGAAGCTCTCGGCGGCCAGGCGCTCGGCCGTCGACGCCAGGTCGGCCTGGAGCGCCTCGATCTCCACCGTGAGCTCGGCCACGGCGTCCTCCCGCCCCTGTACCCGGGCTCGCTCCCGCTTCTCCACCAGCTCGGTGAGCTGCAGCTCAACCCCGACGGCATGGTCCTCAATCCGTGGATCGGTCACCGGCCAAGCGTAGGCTCCCACGGTGTCGCGCGCCGATCGCTACGACTTGGTCATCGTGGGGATGGGTTCGGGGGGCATGGTGGCGGCCACCTTCGCCGCCTCGCTGCCGCTGCGGGTGGCCGTGGTCGAGCGTGATCGGGTCGGCGGGGAGTGCCTGTGGACGGGGTGCGTCCCGAGCAAGGCCCTCCTGGCGTCGGCCAAGGTCGCCCACACCCTGCGCCACGCCGAGCGGTGGGGCGTGCCCGCGTCGACCGGGGCCGTCGACACCGCCGCCGTGTGGGCACGGATCAAGGCCGTGCAGGCCGAGATCGCCGCCACCGACGACAACCCCCGGCACTTCGAGCATCTCGGGGTCGAGGTCATCACGGGTGAAGCCCGCCTGGCCGGACCCCATGCCGTCGTCGTGGGTGAGCGTATCCTGTGGACCCGCTTCGTCCTGCTGTGCACCGGCAGCCGGCCGGCGGCACCACCCATCGAGGGACTGGCCGAGCACGGCTTCTTGACCAACGAGACCGTCTTCTCCCTGGACCGGGCGCCGGCATCACTGGTGATGATCGGCGGCGGTCCCATCGCCATCGAGCTGGCCCAGGCCATGGTGCGCCTCGGCGTGCCCACCACGGTCCTCGAGCGCGGCGAGACCATCCTGGCTCGGGAGGAGCCCGAGCTGGTGCGCACCCTCGGCGGGCTGCTCGAGGACGAGGGCGTGGTGCTGGGCACCGGTGTCGAGGTCGAGCGGGTGAGCGTCGAGGGAGCCACCAAGGTCGTGCACGGGACCAGCAACGGCACTTCCCGCCGCTGGTGCGGCGCCGAGATCCTGGTGGCCACCGGCCGGGCCCCGAACCTCGAGGCGCTCGGCCTGGACACCGCGGGCGTCCAGGCGACCCGCAGCGGGGTGGTCGTCGACGACCGCATGCGTACGTCGCTGCCGTGGGTCTACGCCGCCGGCGACGTGGCCGGTGGCCCGCTGTTCACCCATGCGGCCGGCCACCAAGCGGTGCGGGCCGTGCGCGACATGTTCTTCCCCGGCCGGGGCCGGGTGAGCGAGCTCGTCCCCTGGTGCACCTTCACCGATCCGGAGCTGGCCCATGTCGGCCTGACGGCGGCCGAGGCCCGCAAGCACCACGGATCCGCGGTCGAGGTCCACCGGCTGGACCTGAGCCACTCCGACCGGGCGCGCGCCGAGGGCCACCGGGAAGGCGCCGTCGTGGTGGTCACCGCCGGGGGCACGGTGGTGGGCGGCCACATCCTGGCGCCGGCGGCCGGGGAGATGATCCACGAGCTGGCCGTGGCCGTGCGCGACGAGGTCACGCTGGCCGGGTTGGCGTCACTGATCCACGTCTACCCCACTTTGGCCACCTCGGTGGGCCAGCTGGGAGCCGACGCCGCCTTCGCCGCCGCCGGGCGCTGGGCCCCGCTCGTACGGGCCGGGAGGCTGTGGGATCGCCTGGCCCACCGCCGGCCCCGATCGTCGTCCTCCCGGCGGGGGTGAGAACGGCCGGGAGGGGGAAGGGTCTCCGCCAGGCGTACCCTGGTGGACGCCGCCACCGCCATGCCAGCATCGCCATCCGAGCACCGTGAGGAGCAGCGTGGACCGACCCAGCATGCACCTGTGGCTCCCGCCCGTGCGGGACGACGACTGGGTCGCCGCCCACTTCGGGTACCGGTAGAGGCGGCCCGTTGCCCTCCCCCCGGCGCCGCCTGGAGGCGGCTGACGTCGAAACCTACGTGCGCCAGCGCTGCTTCTCGCCTTCCCGGGAGGGCCTCGTCGGTATCGAGCTCGAACGCCACGTCACCCCGACCCACCGTCATGGTGCCGTCGATCACCGTGCACTCCAACGGGTCTGCGCCGCTCTCGACCTGCCCGGGGGTGGACGCATCACCTTCGAGCCCGGAGGCCAGCTGGAGCTCAGCTCGCCGCCGTGCCGCGGCCCGTCGGCCGCCTGTGCCGTGGTCGACGCCGACCTGGCCGTGCTGGACCCGGCGGTGGAGGCGCTGGGCGTCCGCCTGGTGGCGCAGGGGCTGCGCCCGGAGGCAGGAGACGAGCTGGTGGTGGCCAGCCCCCGCTACCTCGCCATGGCGGCCTACCTGGACCAGGCCGGTCGCTGCGGAAGAACGATGATGTGCGCGACCGCCGCCCTCCAGGTCAACCTCGACACCGGGGGCGAGAGCGACCAGGCCCGGCGCTGGCGGCTGGCCCACCAGCTCGGCCCGGTCCTGCTGGCCTGCTTCGCCAACTCGCCCCTGCCGGGGCCACGGACCGGCGGCTGGCGGTCGGGCCGCTCGGCCGCCTGGGCGGGGATCGATCCGTCCCGCACCCTTTCCGCCCTCGACGGGAGCGACGATCCGGCCGCCACCTGGACCCGCTACGCCCTCGACGCCCGGGTCATGCTCATCCGGGTCTCCGGGGAGCGCTTCGAGCCCGTGTTGAGCCCGCTGCCCTTCGGCGCCTGGCTGCACGGGGGCCACGAGCTCGGCTTCCCTACCCTGGAGGACCTCGAGTACCACCTGGGCACGCTGTTCCCACCCGTGCGGGCCCGGGGCTGGCTGGAGCTGCGCATGGTCGACGCCCTCCCTCCCCCGTGGTGGCGGGTGGCCGCTGCCGTCTGCGCCGCCCTGCTCGACGATCCCGAGGCCGCCGATGCCGCCGGCCGGGCCAGCGCACCCGCCGCCGGGCTGTGGACCGAGGCGGCCCAACACGCACTCGCCCATCCCGCCCTGGCCGGTGCCGCCCGCCAGTGTTTCGCTGCTGCCCTGGCCGCCCTGCCCCGCCTGCGGGCCGACGAGGCCACCGTGGCCGCCGTGGCGGCCTACGCCGAGCGGTTCGTGGCGCCGGGCCGGTGCCCGGCCGACGAGACCCTCGCCGCGGCCGGGAGCACCACCCGAGCCCTGGAGGCTTCGTGGAGCTGAAGGCGGTGCTCGCCCAGCGCCTGGAAGAGGCCCGCCGGCGGTCGTTGGCCCTGCTCGAGCCCCTGAGCGAGGACGACCTCGTCCGCCAGCACTCGCCGCTCATGTCCCCCCTCGCCTGGGACCTGGCCCACGTGGGGAACTACGAGGACCTCTGGCTGGTGCGTGCCCTCGGCGGCGATGCCGTGGGCGCCGGCTACGACCACCTCTACGACGCCTTCCGCAATCCCCGGGCCGACCGCCCGTCCTTGCCCCTGCTCGACCCGGCGGGCGCCCGGCGCTACCTGGCCGAGGTCAGGGGCCGGGCCCTCGATCACCTCGAAGGCGCCGATCTCGAGGTGGACGACCGCCTGATGCGGGCCGGCTACGTCTACCGCATGGTCCTCCAGCACGAGCACCAGCACGACGAGACCATGCTGGCCACCCTCCAGCTCATGGACCATCCCGGCTACCGGCCCGAGGTGGTGCCCAGGACCGGCTCCGGCAGTCCGGTGACCACGGGCCCGGCCGAGGTGGAGATCACCGGAGGCCCGTTCGTCCTGGGGACCGGGAGCGACCCGTGGGCCTACGACAACGAATCCCCGGCGCATGTGGTGGAGCTCCCGCCCTTCACCATCGACACCCGGCTGACGACCAACGGCGAGTTCCTGGAGTTCGTGGAGGACGGCGGGTACCACCAGCCGCGCTGGTGGACGGCAGCCGGGTGGGCCTGGTGCCGGGAAGCGGGCCTGGGCCATCCCGGTGCCTGGGTGGCCGGCGGCGCAGGGTCCTGGGCCCTCGACCGCTTCGGGCACCGGCTCGACCTGGCCGTCGACGAACCGGTCCAGCACGTCTGCTGGTACGAGGCCGACGCCTACGCCCGCTGGCGGGGCAAGCGCCTGCCCACCGAGGCGGAGTGGGAGAAGGCGGCGTCGTGGGATCCGCTCACGGCCACCAAGCACCGCTACCCGTGGGGCGACGGGGAGCCCGACGCCCGCCGTGCCAACCTCGGCCAGGCCGGCTACGGCCCCCTGCCGGCGGCCGCCACTCCCGACGGCTCCAGCCCCTCGGGCTGCCTGCAGATGGTGGGGGACGTCTGGGAGTGGACCTCGTCGGACTTCCTCCCGTACCCCGGCTTCGCCGCCTTTCCCTACCCGGAGTACTCCGAGGTCTTCTGGGGCCCGCAGTACAAGGTCCTGCGGGGGGGGTCGTGGGCCAGCCACCCCTCGGCGGTGCGCACCACCTTCCGGAACTGGGACTTGCCCATCCGCCGCCAGATCTTCGCAGGGCTGCGCTGCGCCCGGGACGGCTGAGTTCGCCGTGTGCCGCCTCCTCGCCTACCTCGGACCGCCCCGGAGCCTCCACGACCTGCTCCTGGCACCGGAGCACTCGCTGGTGCACCAGTCCTACGCTCCCCGCCACCAGCGCCACGGGCGGGTCAACGCCGACGGCTTCGGCGTGGGCTGGTACGACCGCACCGTGCGCCCTGAGCCGGCCCGCTACCGGCGGGACCGGCCCATCTGGTCGGACCGCAGCCTCGCCAGCATGGCGCCGCTGGTGCGCTCCGCCACCGTGGTGGCGGCCGTGCGCGACGCCACCCCCCCGGCGGCGGTGGAGGAGAGCGGGTCGCCCCCCTTCACCAGCGGCCCCTGGCTGTTCGCCCACAACGGCGCCGTCGCCGGCTTCACCGCCGGGGCCGGCGCCGCCCTGCGGGCCCGGCTCTCCCCCGCCCGCCGGGCGGGCATCGAGGGGGCCAGCGACTCCGAGGTGGTCTTCGCCCTGGCGCTCGACGCGCTGGACGGCGGGGCCGACGTGGCATCGGCGTTGGGCGACGCCGTGGCCGGGGTCAGCGCCGTGGCCGACCCGTCCCGGCTCAACCTGGTCCTGACCGACGGCGTGACCCTGGCCGCCACCGCCTGGGGCGACACCCTGTTCATCCTCGATCTCGGGCCGGGTGGCGTGGTGGTGGCCTCCGAGCCCTGGGACGACGACGCCCGCTGGTCCCCGGTCCCCGACGCCACCCTGGTGCGGGTGGACGGCGCCGGCGTGACCACCTCGGCCCTGGGCGCCGGTGGGCAACCGCCGAGTGGGCACCGGGGTTCCACAGCAGCCGAACGGGTGCGCGTCGACGTGCACCTGGGCGCCGACGACCTCGCCAGCGCCCTGGCCGCCGACGCCCGCCGGGGCCTCACCGCCGAGCACAAGTGGCTCCCACCCAAGTGGTTCTACGACGACGACGGCTCGGAGCTGTTCGACCACATCACCCGCCTGGAGGAGTACTACCCGACCCGAGCCGAGACCGAGATCCTGGCCGAACGGGCCGGCGAGATCGCCACCGTCAGCCGGGCCGACACCCTGGTGGAGCTGGGCTCGGGCACGTCGGCCAAGACCCGCCTCCTGCTCGACGCTCTGGCCGGTGCCGGCACCTTGGCCCGGGTGGTGCCCTTCGACGTGAGCGAGGCGACCCTGCGCACGGCGGCGGGCGAGCTGGCGGCGGCGTACCCGGCGGCCGGCGTGCACGCCCTGGTCGGCGACTTCGAGCGCCACCTCGGCCGCCTCCCCGGAGGCGGCCGGCGCCTGGTGGCCTTCCTCGGCGGCACCATCGGCAACCTCGAGCCGGGCCCCCGAGCCGCCTTCCTGAGCGAGCTCGGGGCGGCGCTGGCCCCGGGCGACGGGCTCCTGCTCGGCACCGACCTGGTCAAGAGCCCGGCCCGGCTGGTCGCCGCCTACGACG
Organism: Acidimicrobiales bacterium; assembly: GCA_035553895.1. Classification (GTDB taxonomy): domain Bacteria; phylum Actinomycetota; class Acidimicrobiia; order Acidimicrobiales; family CADCSY01; genus JADDRA01. The sequence goes on from DATMJI010000077.1 coordinate 10,102, forward strand.
ACGCCGCCGGGGTCACCGCCCGGTTCAACGCCAACGTGCTGGCCGTGCTCAACCGCGAGCTCGACGCCGACTTCGACCCGGACGCCTTCGCCCACGTGGCCCGCTGGAACGCCCGGCACCGCCGCATCGAGATGCGCCTGCGTTCCCTCGCCGACCAGACCGTCTACCTGGCCGCCCTCGACCTCAAAGTCGACTTCGCCGCCGGCGAGGAACTACGCACCGAGTGCAGCGCCAAGTTCGAGCGCCAGGGCGTGGTCGAGGAGCTGGCGGCCGCCGGGCTGCGGTTGACCCACTGGTGGACCGACCGGTCCGGCGACTTCGCCCTGTCGCTCTCGGTTCCAGCTTCGGGGTGAAGCGGCGCTAGCCTCCCCGCGCCCCGCCGCCTCCAACCGAGTCCCCACATGCCCACTGACGACGACGCCCAACTCCCGACTGCGCCTGGCCACCACCAGGTGGTCATCTTCGGGGCCGGCCCGGCCGGGCTGACGGCTGCCTACCAGCTGACCAAGGCCGGCGAGCGCCCCGTCGTCCTCGAAGCCGACGACATGGTGGGGGGCATCAGCCGCACCGTCGAGCGGGACGGGTGGCGCTTCGACATCGGCGGTCATCGCTTCTTCACCAAGGTTCCCGAAGTCGAGGCCCTGTGGCACGAGATCCTCCCCGACGAGGACTTCCTCCTGCGCCCCCGCATGAGCCGGATCTTCTACGACGGCAAGTACTACGACTACCCGCTCAAGGCCTCCAACGCCCTACGCAACCTGGGGGTGGTGGAGGCCGTCCGCTGTGTCGCCTCCTACGCCTGGGCCCGGGTGCGGCCTCCGGATCCCACCAGCCTCGAAGGGTGGATCTCGGGGCGCTTCGGCCACCGCCTCTACTCGCACTTCTTCAAGACCTACAACGAGAAGCTCTGGGGTGTGCCGGCCAGCCAGATCTCTCCTGACTTCGCCGCCCAGCGGATCAAGAACCTCTCGCTGTCCAAGGCGGTACTCAACTCCCTCATGCCCAAGCGCAACCAGAAGGACATCACCTCGCTGATCGAGGAGTTCCAGTACCCCAAGTACGGGCCGGGCATGATGTGGGAGGCGTGCCGGGACAAGGTGGTGGCCGCCGGCGCCGAGCTGCGGATGCGCACCCGGGTCCGGACCGTGCGCCACCGCGACGGCCGCGCCTACCAGGTGGTGGCCGAGACGGCCGGAGGCGAGGAGGTGACGCTCGACTGCACGGCGGTGGTGTCGAGCATGCCCTTCCCCGAGCTGGTGCGGGCCATGGACCCGCCGGTCCCCGACGACGTGCGCCAGGCGGCCGACGACCTGAACTTCCGCGACTTCCTCACCGTGGCCCTGGTCGTGCCCGAGGCCCACTCGTTTCCCGACAACTGGATCTACATCCACTCCCCCGACGTCAAGGTCGGGCGCATCCAGAATTTCGGCTCGTGGTCGCCCTACCTCATCAAGGAGGGCCGCACCTGCCTGGGAATGGAGTACTTCGTCTTCGAGGGTGACCGCCACTGGACGATGGACGACGCCGAGCTGGTGGAGCTGGCCAGCAATGAGATCGACATCCTGGGGCTGGTGCCGGCCGGCCGGGTCGAGGCTGGCTACGTGGTGCGCATGCCCAAGGCCTATCCCGTCTACGACGAGCACTACCAGGCCAACGTCGAGGTCCTCCGGCGCTGGATCGCCGAGACCGTGCCCAACGTGCACCCGGTGGGGCGCAACGGCATGCACCGCTACAACAACCAGGACCACTCCATGCTCACCGCCATGCTGAGCGTGGAGAACATCCTCGGGACCGCCACCCACGACATCTGGTCGGTCAACGTGGAGGAGGACTACCACGAGGAGCAGACTTCCACCCGGCGGGGCACCGGGCGCGATGCCCCGGTCATCCCCCGCCAAGCCATGGCCGCGGCCACCGAAGAGCGCCGGCGCCGCAACACGCCCTGAGACCCGGGCCGGCGACCATGGACGAGGTCGAGGCCCGCCGGATCCTGGGCGTGGCGCCGGGTGCTCCGGCCGAGGAGGTCCGGTCGTCGTTTCGCCGCCGGGTGCGCCAGGCCCATCCCGACCTGGCCCCGGGCCGCCCCGGGGCCAGCCGGGCCACGGCCACCCTGGTCCAGGCCTACGCCCTGCTACGCAGCGGTGTCCGGCCCGAGGCCACCCCTCCCCGGGCGGCACCCGGAGGCCGGAGCCCGGAACCGGCCAGAGGGTCGCCAGCGACGGTGGACGGCGACAGCCTGCTCGTCGGCGGGCCACCCGACGAGGTCTACCGGCGGCTGGTGGAGGCGGCCCACCACCTGGGTGAGATCACCTACGTCGACCACGACTCCCGGCTGCTCGACACCGTGGTCATCACTGAGACCGGGCAGGCCTGCTCACTGCTGGCCAGCCTCCAGGGCCGGGGCTCCTACACCGAGGTGTTCCTCTCCCTGGAGCCTCTCGGCGGCGACGCCCGCCCCGCCGTCAGGCCCCTGGTGCGGGCGCTGGCCCAGCTGCTGAACGCGGGCGGCTGACTGCGGCCGGCTGACCGGCGGCCGCGGGGACGCCGGCGACCCGAGCGAGCGATCGCCTGGAGGCTTGGCGCTGGAGAGCGGCGGCAACCTCCAGGCGCAGCCGTTTGCGGCGACCACGGCCCTCCAGGGTCTCCGGGTCAGGCCCGCCTGCGGCGGAGCAGGGCACCGCCGAGCAGGCCGAGCACCACCATGGCGACGGCCAGACCGAGGTGAAGGGTGTTGTCGGCGTCGTTGACCGGGAGGATGTCGAGGTCGCTGCCCCGCTCGACCAGGATGCCGTAGACGTAGACCCCGGCGTAGGCCAGGCCACCCCCCACCAGGTAGGTGACGGCGGCGCCCCCGCCGAGGGCGGCCAGCAGGCCGAAGACGCCGAACACCAGGTGCACGATGTTGTGGACCACGCTGATGCGGAAGATCCCGAACAGCTCGGCCGAGGAGTCGGGGCCGATGAGCTCCAGCTGGTCGTAGTTCGACGTCACCCCGGGCACGAAGCCGAGGATGCCGATGGCCAGGAAGGCGGCCCCGAAGAGGCCGGCGAAGGTCCGGACCGCCCCGCCCGAAGACGATGAGGTGGCGGCGGGCATCGGTGCCGGCGCCGCTGGCGCCGCCGCTCGGCTGTCACGGCGGCGCTCCTTGCGCCTCTGCGGCTGCTTTTGGACTCCCGGTCCCCGGAACTCGTAGGCCATGGCGTTGTCTCCCTCGTTCGGCGTGCCCGACGTACCAGCATGTACCCGGGCCGGTGCCGGTGCCATCCCGTGTCAGGGGGACTGGTCGAAGAGGGGGAGCCCGCAGCAGAGGCGGCCGATGAAGTCGTAGAGGGCGTCGGTGGTGGGGGCCATGACGGTGGCCGCCCGGGCATCGCGGAAGTGGCGCTCCACCCCCACCTCCTTGCGGAAGGCGGCCCCCCCGCACACCCGCATGGCCAGGTCGGTCACCTCGGTGGCGCTCTCGCCCGCCCCGGCCTTGACCTCGAGCAAGCGCAGCATGGCGTCGTCCCGACCGGCCTCGAGCGCCGCCAGGGCGTCCAGCAGCAGGGCCCGGGCCATGTCGGTGCGCACCCGCATGCGGGCCACGTAGGCCCGCACGGTGCCGGCGTCGGCCAGGGACTGGTCGAGGTGGGTGAGACGGGTCCGGGACACGTGCTCGGCCGCCTTGGTGGCCGCCGCGTCCATGGTCCCAATGGAGAAGGCGGCGCTCAGCAGCTGGAAGTAGGGCAGGACCACGAGCAGCAGCTGGTCGAAGCCGGTGCCGTCGTCGCCGAGCGCCGCCCCGGCCGCCAGGCGCAGGCCCTCGGCCCGCATGGGGCTCGACCGGTTGCCCCGGAGCCCGAGGCCGTCGAAGGCCCCGTCGACGTGCAGCCCGGGGCTGCCGGCGGGCACCAGCCACAAGGTCGAGAGGCCCTCGGCGGTGACCGGTCGGCTCGACCAGATGTAGCTGTCGGCCTCCCCCGCCGAGGTCACCCAGCTCTTGGCCGCGTCGAGGACGATCTCGGCGCCCTCGGCCCGGGCCGTGCTCACCGGGGCCCAGAAGTGGCTGCGAGAACCCCGCTCGGAGAGGGCCAGTCCGAGGAGGTGGCGACCGGCAGCCACCTCCCGGCGCACCTGTTCGGGCCCGTAGGCCTCGATCAGGGGGGCGGCGCACAGGTGCATCATGGCCACCATGGCGGTGGAGGCGCAGTGGTGGGCCAGCTCCTCGACCACCAGGGCGGCGGCCCGGTGGCCCTCGCCCCGCCCCCCCACCTCGGGGGCGCTCACCAGGCCGAGGAGGCCGGCTTCGCCCAGGGCACCCACGGCCTGGCGGGGAAAGGACCCCTCGGCGTCGATCCGGGCGGCGCCCGGAGCCACCACCTCGTCGACGACCCGCTGGAGGGCGAGGAGGTAGGCAGGGGTGCGGGTCATGGGGGATCTCCTCGTGTGCCGACCACCCGTGACCGGGGCTCCCGGGCGCGTGGCCGGCCATTGTGGTCCAATGCCCGGTCGTGAGCAACGACGACGAGCGGTGTTTCGCCCGGGGCGACGAGTACGACCGCCGATTCCAGGAACGGGCCGCCGCCGGTGTCGACGTGCACGGCGAGGCCGACCTGGTGGCCTCCCTCGGGCCGGCCTCGGTCCTCGACGCCGGCTGCGGGACCGGCCGGGTGGCCATCGAGCTGGCCCGGCGGGGGATCGCCGTGGTCGGCGTCGACGTCGATCCCGAGATGCTGGCCAGCGCCCGGGCCAAGGCCCCTGAGCTCGACTGGCGTCTGGGCGACCTGGCGACGGTGGAGCTGGTGCCGGATGCCTTCGACGTCGTCGTCCTGGCCGGCAACGTGATGATCTTCGTCGAGCAGGGCCGCGAGGGCGACGTCGTCGCCAACCTGGCCCCGGCCCTGGCCCCCGGCGGTGCCCTGGTGGCCGGGTTCCAGCTGCGGCCCGAGAGGATCTCCGTCGATGGCTACGACCGGTGCTGCGCCGCCGCCGGGCTGGTCCTCGCCCAACGCTGGTCCACCTGGGACCGCCATCCCTGGTCCCCCACCGACGGCTACGCCGTGTCCATCCACCGCCGCCCCTGACCCATCTCCGGTGCCGGAGCGGCGCTGGGCGCCGTCCCCAGACCCGGGCACCGCCGCAAGCCTCCCGAGGATGGTGACGGGCGACGTAGTCTGGCCCGCCATGGTCAGCACGTTCTCCCGGCGCCAGGTGGAGCGGATCTCCCACACCCTGGCCGTCCTGGGCGAGCCCCACCGCCTGCAGATGCTGCGGTGGCTGCGGCGAGGCCCCCGCACCGCCGGCTTCCTGGCCCGCGCCATCGGCGTCTCGCCGTCGCTGGCGTCGCATCACCTCTCCGTGCTGGTCGACTCCGGCCTCGTCACCCGGCGCCAGGCCGGTACCTTCGTCTGCTACGCCGCCGACCGGGCCCAGGTCAAGGCGCTTCACGGCGAACTCGGCCGGCTGGCCGGTGCCCTCCTGCCTGACGACGACCGCGACGAGGCATCGGCCCCCTGCTGATCAGCCGGTGCGGCGGTCCCGGCGCCTCATGTGGCCGAGTTGAGGATCCCGAAGGCCAGCACCAGCACGACCGTCCAGGCCACGAACCACAACGTGGCGGCGATGATGAGGGCGATGAGACAGCCCTGGGGAAGCTCCCGGAGGTGCGGCACCCGGGGGAAGATACCGAACAAGCCGCTGCCACCGTCGGTCCAGGACTCCTGGCGGGTGGTGCGAAAGCCCGGCGACGGGCTCGGGGGCGCCGCCCGGTGCTCGCTGCGGCCGGGCCTCGGGGGCGAATCGGGCAGGATGCCGGAGTAGGTGAGGCCGTAGTAGACGCCGACGCCCAGCACCGCGCAGATGATGAGCACGACGATGATCACGGGAAACGACGTCTCCTCGTTGGCCAGTGGCGACGGAACCGCCGAGCGTAGCCGCCGCCGAGGCAGCGATCTGTCCGAGCCCTAGGCTGGCGCCGTGCGCACCCCCCGGCGGCCCTGGTCTCGATCCTGATGTCCGAGCGCGCCATGGCCTGGACCACCATCGCCTTCCTGGCCATGGCCGCCCTCGTCCCCGTCGGGGTCAGTGCGGTGATCCTCTCCACCTTGCTGTTCCCCCCCGCCCTCGACGAGCTGCCCGACCCCCGGC
>DATMJI010000078.1:0-30117 GCA_035553895.1 Acidimicrobiales bacterium
GGAGCCGCCGCCACATCTCTGGGTGCCCGGGAGGGTTGCCACCGCCACCTCCGGGCCGCAGCGGGGATGGACGATGAGGCGGCCCTGGAGCCCGGCCTGTCGATAGGGTTCGCGGTGGTCACCCAACCAGTACGTCCCGGAAAGCTGGTCGCGACCTCCGGCGCCGCCCTCGGGAACGAGGGTGATCGACTCCAGGCCACCCAAGGCGATGGAGTCCACGAGGGTGCTTCCCGGCATCCCGGGTTCCAGTGGCCAGCGATGGCCCTCGACGGAGAACACCTGGGCCTGCTCACTCCAGGGGGCGAGCACGTGGATTCGCAGCGGGTCCCCGGCGTAGGCGTCGATGGTGGGCCCGGCATCGCCGTGGCGGTAGTTCAGGCCCACCGCGCCCCGAACCGCTCGGGCGTAGGGCATGCGGTGGCTGCCGATGGCGTCATCCTCGTCGTGGGAGAAGAGCACCACGTCTCGCCAGGCTGACCCGTCGGCGCCGGTGACGACCGCCGACCAGCCGGCCAGCGGATCAACCCGGGACCCGGGCGGGCTGATGACAATGGCCCCGTAGAGGCCGCGCCCTCCCGAGCGGGCCAGGTCGCCGCCGTCGCGCACCATGGCGGCTCCGGGCCCGTACTCGGGATGGGCGAAGAAGGTGTACGTCCGCGCCGCTCCCACTTCCACCACCTGAGAGGGATTACGACCAGCCTCGATCCCACCCGAGTCGAGGGGGTCGTAGGCCAGGCCGTCGGCGTGCAGGGACACGGGAGGCGACCCGGCGGGCAGGCGGTTGGTGAGGGTGACCTCCAGGCAATCGCCCACGACGGCGCGCAGCACCATGGGGCTGGCCGGCTCCTGCCCGGAAAGCACGGCCTCGACCTGGGCGGCGGGCACGAAGGCCTGACCCCGACCGGTGCCGAGCATCGGTAGGCGGGCCTCCACGGCCGCCACGCTCAGGCGGCGGCGAGGGGCACCGGGGGGGCACACGGGTGGCGGCTGGTCAACGACCTGGTCCCGGCCCGGGAGGGGCGCGATCCGGTCGGGCCGATCGTAGACACGCACGAGCCCCCAAGCTCCTTCGAGCAGCTTGAGTGCACGCCCATCGGCGTAGAGGTAGTCGCCGGCCCGCTGCTGCGGGCCCCCGGCAGCGGGCACGACCAGGTCCATGCGCTCGCTGATGCCGAGGTGGGCGGTGTTGGTGGGTGCGGAGCCCCGGCTCCAAGGTTCCCGGCGGAACCAGTGGCCGTCGAGGTGCCAGGTGTGGATCTCGTTGGTACCGCTCACGGTCGCCCGGACCACAACCGGGTCGCCGACGTAGGCCTCGAGCAGAGGTGTTTCGGGATCACCGTGGGCGGCCGACGAAAAGTCCCGGTCCGGTGGACCGGTGCGGCCGTCCAGCGGTTCGGCGCGCAGGTTCAACTTGCTGCCGGCGGAGCGACCGACGTTGGAGAGCCGGCTGCCGTCCTGCATGAAGCTGACCAACTCTCGGAAGCTCCCCATCACGTCGGCCGACACCGGTGCCTGTTCCGGGACGTGGACATCGACGACCGGCCCGCTGCGGACCTCCTCACCGGTACGCGGGTCGTGGTACGTCGAGCCTGGTGGCTCCACCACCAGGGCACCGACCAATCCCCGCTGCCAGGTCTGCAGGCCGTTGACGTGATCGTGGAAATAGGCGGTGCCGACCTGGACATCGGGATACCAGCGGTAGCGCACGAATTCGGTACTGACCGTCGTCCCGGCGGCATGGTCTCGGGTCAGCGGAGAGTCCAGCAACAGGCGCCCGCCATCCTCCACGGCGCTGACCCTGCGGACCTCGAGGCGGTCGGCCGCCTCGATGCCGATGGCGACGAGGGCACCGGGGGCGAAACGCCCGGGGCCGGTCACCACCACCGAGGCCGCCCCTGCGGGAGCGGCCTCGGCCAGGGGTCTGCCGGCCGCGGCGAAGGGGCGCACCGTCTGCTCGAAGTTGAACCCGGTGTCGACGCCGTCCCCGCCCTGGACGTCGAACTGCACGAAGTGGATATGGGCGCTGACCTTGCTGAAGGGATGGTTGGCGTTGTCGGGAATGGCGCTGGTCAGCAGCACGTCGAGGCAGTCCTCGCCGGCATTCGCCCGGATCGCCAGGGGGGTCCGCCGCGCCGGGTCGGCCCGCACGGCGGCTTCGTCCTCACCCAGGACGAACAGGACTCCGGCGGGGTCGACGAGGCCGGCGCCGGCGTTGAGGGGCACCGGCAGCTCGATCGCCCGCAGGGCAACCTGGCGGAGGGTGGTGCCGGCGGGGCACAGGGACGTGGGCCCGTCGGCCCCCGGAGGTGGTGGCCGACCATCCGGAGTGGGCGTGTCGAGGTAGGGAGCGGGCCCGTTGCCCGGCGCGAACGGCGGGCGCCGGCCGAGGTGGGGACGCAACAACGGGTAGGCCGGGCGTCCGGTGGCCGGGTCGAACAGGATGGGGAGGCGCTCCCCGGGGCGCTGCGGGATATGCCCGGGCCACGTCTGGCCGTCCTCCGGCTCGCCGAGAATCCTGCCACCCTCTTCGGCCCAGTCCCACACCGATGCGTCGTAGTCGCCCGGGCGGCCAGCCGGCGGGAGGTGGAGCCGGGCGCGATCCTGGAGTTCTTCCTCGAGGTCGGAGGACTCCACGCCGGCGGCCACGGCGGCGGCCCGTCCGGCCAGAGCCGGCAGGGGTGGCAGGGCGTCGGTCGACGACAACCCGTCCTGGAGGGTGTTGTACACCCTCCAGATCCCCCACATCCCGGCGAAGTAGTGGTGGGCGACATGGCAGTGCACCAGGTAGTCGCCGGCGCCCTGCTGGCATCCCCCGGCAGAGCACTCGTGATCGACATCGAAAGCCTCGGAGGGCCCGATGGTCTGCGAGTCGGTGCGTTCGGAAGGGCCGGGTAGCAGCGGCGGTTGTTTGGAGAGCCCGGTGCCGAATCCCGTGGGGCCGGCACCGGGCTGCCGCCGCCAGCGCACGGAGCCACCGTGGACGTGATGGACGTGGAAGGTCTCGGCGCCGGCGTGCACCACCCGCTCCTTCACGGGGTCCCCCACGTAGCTCCGCAGGATCGGGGTCGCCGGGTCGCCGAAGGTGTACGAGCTGTAGGCCAGCGACTCGTCCGCCCTGCCGGTGAGCTGTTCCTGCAACTCCAGCCGGTTCAGAAATGGCTCGCTGCGATAGTTGATGGCCCGAGCCGCCGGGCGGTAGGCCCCGGTCAGGGGGTCGACCTGGGGCAGCGTCCCCCCGCCCGCCCGGGCGATGCGGTACTCCTCGTCCCCGATCTCGTGGTAGGCGAGCACGAACTCCCGGAACGACCCGTCCGGTGTCTGCACGACCGCATCCCAGCCGGTCGTTCCCGCCCGACCGGTGCGGGGATCCACCCACGTCGACCCCGGGGGCTCGACCACCAGAGTGCCGAACAGGCCATGACCCGACTGGAGTCGGGGCTCGCCGTGGGAATGGAAGGTGCGCGTACCCTCTCGCTCGTCGCCGGGAACAGCCCACTCGTAGGTCACGGTGGCACCCGTTGCGGCCAGGGCATCGGGATTGGCAGCGGTGGCCGCCTGGCCCGTAGCGGCGACCACCAACGACGACGAGTGGAGGTGGAAACTGGCCGGCTGGTCACCGACCTGATTGGTCAGGCGCACCCGGAGGCACTCGCCCGGAGTCGTACGCAGGACCATGGGCTGGATGACGTCGCCCTGCAAGCCGAGTGACACTGCGGCCGCTCCCGCCTGGGCGGCGGTGTGCACGGTGTCGACCTCGCTGGCGAGCACGTAGGCCAAGCCGTCGGGATCGTGGTCGCCGTAGCGGTTCAGCGTGATGTCGACGGCCAGGGCAACGAGGTCGTAGTGCCGCACGGGAGCCTCGGCGGCGCACCGGCTGCCAGCCGGCACCACCGACTCTTCGACTTCGGGGCTCAGGGCCAAGCCCTGATCAGCCTCGTGACCACCGGGCTCCGGCTGGGATGAGCCGTCACTGCCGTCGCCGTGGTCATGTCCGTGATGACCATCGCCGTGCGGGCTCGGGGCGGCGAGAGCGGGCGAGGCCGCCGTGGCCGGTGGCGACGTCGTTTGGTCGAGCGACGCGCTGCTGGCCCCGACGAATGTCGAGGCCAGCAGCAAGACGCTGAAGAACCTTTTCACGTGACTCGAACGGTTCCCTCCATGTCGGGATGGATCAGGCAGACGTACTCGTAGGTCCCGGCTTCGGAGAACGACATGGTGAACACGCCGCCGAAGGCGAGCCCGGAGCTGAGGAAGCCCGTGCCGTCCCAGGTGCCGGCATCGACGGGTGGTGGGGGTTCGTCGCCGCCGTCACCGCCCTCCTCGGGCGGAGGAGGTGCGTCGAAGCCGGCAGGTGCCAGGGTCTCCTCGTTGAGGTGGTAGCCCCCGTCGTCCCCCTGGTTGAGCAGGACCCGGGCGCTTTCCGGGGCGTTGAAGCTCACCGTATGAGGACCGACGATTTCCCACGAGACGCTGTCGCCGGAGGCGATTTCCACATCGGTGGGAAGGAACTCGAGCACCATGGCGTTGGTGACGTCTTCGGGTGCCGCCCCGGCCGAGACCCCACCAGCTTCGACGTCGGCGGGTACCTCGGCGGCTGGGGCCAGCTCGGCTACCAGGTCGTCCAGTTGCTGCCGGCCGAGCTCCTCGACCTCGTCGCTGGAAGGGATCTCCTGGTCTTCGGGCACCACGACGACCTCGGAGATCATCTCGGTGAAATGCAGGGTGCAGAAGCCGACGTAGGTCCCCGGGGCGATGTCGTCGGCGAGCTGGAGCTCGAAGGTCTCGCCGTCGGGCAGGAAGCCCGAGTTGTAGAACGTCTCGGTGCCGGTGAAGGGCGCCGGTTCGGTGACCTCGCACGGCTGAGTGGGATCGTCAGGCACGTCGCCGGAAACCACGAAGCACGGGTTCACACTGGCCTGGTTGGCGTCACCTGGCCCTTCCGGCAGCATCGGCGGGATGGCTTCGAATGCGGCCTCGATCTCGGGGGGAGGTGGCCCCTCGCTCTCGAGCTGCTCGGGGGTCAGCGAACGGAAGGCGTCCACCGCCTCGGAGACCAGGGTCCCGAAGGTGATCGAGTGAGGCTCTCCGCTGTACCGGCTCTCGTAGACGATGGTGTCTCCGGGGTGGACGGTCACGCGGTCGGGGAAGTAGGCCAGGAATCCGGCGTTGAAGTCTTCGGCCTTCCCGTCGATGTCCACCGTCACCTCGCCCGTACCGGTGGTGCTCTCGGTCGTGGTGGCCGTCCGGTCACCGCCCGTTGTGGCCTCGTCTTCCCCGTCGTCGTCCCCGCACGCGGCGGCGACCAAGGCCAACACCACCAAAAGCATGAGAGGGGTTCGGGGACGTCGTAGCCCGCCGCGGTGCTCGGCCCGCCCGCCCCGTCTCGCGCCCGATATACGCATCTTCACTCCTTGTCGCCGGTCGAAAGTGCGCAGGATTGTTGCCTGCTCCGAAACGCTGCGCAAGGGGCAATTTCGAACGGAGAACGATGGGCACCATCGCTCCCGCCGGCCACGGCGGCCCGGGCTCGAGCGGGCACGAGAGCGTTCGGCCGCTGCGGCCGCCCGATTGCTCGGGACGGCGCCCAGCTCGGTGGTGGCCCAGTGCTGGTCGCCAGGGCCACCACCTGCTGGTTCGGCCGCCGGTCCGGATGTCAGTCGACGGCGGCGATGAACACGTCGGCGCCGGCAGTGGCGAAGTTGGCCAGGTCGGCGACCGTGGCCTGGCCTTCCGGGGAGCCCATCGAGGCCTGCAGCGTCTCCAGGTCGTTGAACCAGATCTCCGCCATGCGGAAGTAGGGCAACGGCGAGCCGTTTGGTGTGGCGGCGGCCCTGGCCGTCTCGACGCGGGTGACGTTGGGGATCTTGGCGGCGATGCTGAGGTGGCGGTCGAAGTAGTAGTCCTCGAAGCCGGCGGGATCGGTCGGCTGGTTGTACAACACGGTGACCTTGAACATGGCGTGTCCTTTCGGGTTGAGTGGCTTGCCCAGCGATCTTCCGGCAGGCCGGTCATCGTGGGGTCACTGTCCGGTAACAACCGATCTCGACCACTCGAGCCGGCGCGAAACCCTCCGAGCTAGCGTTGGCCGGTGATCGAGATCGGCATCCTGGGCCCCCTGCGGCTCCGGGCCGCCGGCGCCGACGTGGGGATCACCGGCCGGCGGGAGCGTTGCGTGCTGGCCGTGCTGGCGCTCCATGCCGGCCACGCCGTCTCCACCACCGCCTTGTTCGACCACCTGTGGGGCGATCGCCCGCCCCGCACGGCGAACAAGTCCCTCCAGACGGCGGTGGCCAACCTGCGCAGGATCACGCGGGACACGGCCGACGAGGGCTGGCTCGAGACCTCGGGCGCCGGCTACCGCCTCAATGTTGCCCACGACGGGATCGACCTTTTGGTGTTCGAGGCTCAGGTGGACGCCGGCCGCCGGGCACTGGGCGCCGGTGCGGCCGTACCTGCGCTGCAGCAGCTGAACGATGGCTTGGGCCAGTGGCGGGGCGACACGCCGGCCGACCTCGGCGACGGGCTGGTCGCTGACATCGAGGCGAACCGGTTGGTCGAGCTGCGGCTCGACGCGATGGCCGATCGAGCCGACGCCGAGTTGCGCTGCGGTCATCCGCACCGCGTCCTCGCCGAGTTGGGTGCGCTCTGCGACACCTGGCCGCTACGCGAGCGGTTCCACGAGCTCCTCATGCTGGCGCTCTACCGAGCGGGCCGGCAGGGCGACGCCCTGGCCGCCTACCAGCGCCTCCGGGCCACCCTCATCGACCAGGGCCTCGAGCCCGGTGGCCCGGTGCGTGACCTGGAGCGGCGCATCCTCGACCACGACCCTTCACTCGATCACCCGGCCCCGGTGCCGAGCTCCGGCGGCCGGCCGTCCCGGGCACCGCCAGCCCGCCCGCTCATCGGCCGTGAGCGAGCGCTGCGGGACATCGATGAGCTGCTCGGTACCCAGCGCCTGATCACCTTGGTGGGTCCCGGGGGCGTGGGCAAGACGGTCATCGCCGAGCACCTGGCCGCCCATCCCGGCGACCTCGAGGCCGTGTGGTGCGGCCTCGGCGCCGTACCGGACGCCGAACATCTCCTGCCGGCCGTCGCAACGGCGCTCGGCATCGACCAGCGGGTGGGCGTCACCATGGTCGAGGCCGTCTGCGACCGGCTCCAGCTGCGCCCGACGTTGCTGGTGCTGGACAACTGCGAGCATCTCCTGGACCCGATCGCCGAGCTCGTCGAGACGCTGACCAGGACTTGTGGCCGGCTCGTCGTCCTGGCCACGAGCCGGGAGCGCTTGTCGATCCCGGTCGAGGCCGTGTGGTCGGTCGACGGGCTCGAGGTGCCCGAGGCCGATATCGGAGTCGAGGAGAGCGCCGCCGGAACGTTGTTCCTGGAGCGGGCCAAGCAGAGCGACCCGCACTTCTTCGCCGATGCTTCGGCCCTGGCCAGCATCGCCGCCATCTGCCGCGGCCTCGACGGTCTCCCCCTCGCACTGGAGCTGGCTGCCGCCCGGGTGCGAGCCCTGCCGCCCGGCGAGATCGCCAAACGGCTCGACGACCGCTTCGAACTGTTCACCGGCGGGCGCCGGGGAGCCGACGAGCGGCATCGCAGCCTGCGGGCCACGGTCGCCTGGTCATACGACCTGCTGGCCGAGCGCGAGCGACGGCTGTTCCGGCGACTCGGCACCTTCGCCGGTGCCTTCACGATCGAAGCCGCCGAGGCCGTCGGCGCCCTCGACGACCTCGACCCCGCCGAGGTCCCCGCCCTGCTCGCCGACCTCGTCGACAAGTCGATGGTCGTGGTGAGCCGCGACGGGAGCGTGTGGCACTACCGACTCCTGGAGACGTTGCGGGCCTACGCCCGCGACGAGCTGGACAGCGTCGGCGAGGGCGAGGCCGTGGACCTGGCCAACATGGCCTACCACCGGGACCTGGTTCGCAGCCTGGGCACAGCCGTCACCGGTCCGGCCGAGGCCGACGCGGTAGCGGCGATCGAAGCGGCCTTCGACAACGTCCGCCAGGCCGTCGCCCTCGCCCGCCGCCGGCACGACGCCGACACGCTGGGCCGGCTCGTCGCCGGGTTGTTCGCCTACCTGCACTTCCGCCCCCGGTGGGAGGCGAGCGTCTGGGCCGAAGACGCGCTCGAGCTGTTCGACCGGGTGTCGCCGCTCGATCTCCGGTGCCGCACGGTGGTCGCTGCGGCGGCGGCGTGGGGCCGCTGGTTCGCCGGCGACCTGGATCGGGCCGAGGCGATCGTCGAACGGTTGCTCCTGGTCGCCGACCCCGACGATCCGGGCTTGGCCGACGTGCTCGCCACCCAGGCCGTGGTGCGCATGTACCGCCAGGACCCCCGGGCCGTCGGCAGCGCGGCCGACGCCCTGGGGCGAGCGGTGGGCGACGATCGACGCTGGCTGGCGGCCTACCTCTCGGGGCAAATCGCCATCATGCACGCCTACGCTGGTGACGCCGAGGCGGCCACCCCCTACCTGGAGCGCCAGGGGCGCCTGGTCGGCGAGGTCGACAACGACTCCACGGCGGCGTGGTGGCTGTACTGCCGAGCCGAGGTCAGCGGTGAGACCGACCCGATGGAGACCGTCCGCCTCGCCCGCCAGGGCATCGACGCCGCAGTGGCGGCCCGGAGCGGACTGCTCGAGAACATCACCCGCATCACGGCGGTCACCGTCGAGGCTCGCCACGGCGATGTCTGGCGAACCCTCGAGGAGTTCGCCCTGCTCATCGACCGCTTCCGGCGCAGCGGGGCGTGGACGCACCTGATGGTGGTCCTCTGGAACCTCATCGAGGCATTCCATAAGGTCGATGCCCACCACGCCGCCGCCGTCCTCTTGCATGTGGCACCAGCGGGCGCACCGGTGCCCTACGGCGATCAGCTGGCTCGCCTCGATCAGATCCGCAACCGCCTCGCCCACACGATGCCTGCCGACCGCTTCGATGAGGCAGCAGCTAGGGGGTCGGCCCTGTCGCGCGAGCAGACTGCCGAATTCGCGCTGTCCGCCTTGGCCGCGCTCGTCCCTGCCTGAACCTGAACCGGAAAGGTCCCGCCTGTGGCCTCCGGACATCGAGCCAGGAGGACTCGGTGCCGACGTAGCGGACGGATGGCACGGGGAAGCAGGGGCGGTGCCGATCGCCGGCGCGAAGGGTGTACACCAGGGGTTGTGGTCACGTGGCCAAGGCGCGCCCGGACGCCGCCGCCCCACCGCGCCGGCCCGGCGGTGGATCGGCGCGACTTCCCCGATCCGTGGATCCTGCGGGCCGGCGCCGCCTACTACGCCTACGCCACCCAGGCGGGGCCCACCAACGTGCAGGTCATGCGCTCCCACGACCTGGCCACCTGGGACCACCTGGGTGACGCCTTGCCGGCACTCCCGGCGTGGGCCGCACCGGGCCGCACCTGGTCACCGGCTGTGCTCGAACGTGGCGACGACTATGTCCTCTACTACACGGTGCGCGAGCCGCGCTCCGACCGCCAGTGCATCTCTGTCGCCACCGCGGGCCGGCCCGAGGGCCCGTTCTCCGATCACCGTGGGCCCGCTGATGTTCCAGCTGGAGCGGGGAGGGTCGATCGACCCCAGCCCCTTCGTCGACGGAGACGGGAGGGCATATCTGTACTGGAAGAGCGACGACAACGCCCTGCACCGGCCCTCGAGCATCTGGGCGGCGCCCCTCGCCCCGGACGGTCTCAGCCTGGCGGCGGCGGCCACCGAGCTCCTCCGCCACGACCGGGCCTGGGAGCGGCCCCTCATCGAGGCACCGTCGCTCGTCCTCCACGGTGGCCGCTACTTCCTCTTCTACTCAGCCCAGTGGTGGGAGTCCGACGGCTACGCCGTGGGCTACGCCACCGGCCGCCACCCCCTGGGTCGGTTTCGCAAGGACACCAGGTCCCGACCGTGGCTGGCGGCCGGCGAGCAGGCGGTGGGACCGGGCGGCCAGGAGTTCTTCACCGGCGGCGACGGTGCCCTGCACATGTGTTACCACGCCTGGGCACCCGGCGCCGTCGGCTACCACGCCGGCGGGGTGCGCTCGCTGCACCTCGCCCGCATCGACTTCACCGGGGGGTGCCCGACGATCGTCTGACCCTCTCGGAGCCGGCCGGAATACGGGCCACCAGCCCCTGGTTGGCGCCAACCATGGAGCTGACCACGGGCCTCGACCTCGCCTCTCGTGTCCACCGCTCCGTGCTGGTGACCCTGCGGGGCGACGGGCGTCCCCAGCTGTCGAACGTGCTGCATCAACGGGCGGGCGACGGCGAGCTGCGCATCTCCACCACCACCGAGCGGGCGAAGTACGCCAACCTGTCCCGCCGGCCGTGGGCGGCGTTGCACGTGGCCAGTGAGGACTTCTGGGCCTACGCCGTGCTGGAGGGCGAGGTGGAGCTGTCGGCGCCTGCCGCCCAGCCGGACGACGCCACCGTCGAGGAGCTGGTCGACTACTACCGGTCGCTGTCCGGCGAGCACGACGACTGGCCGGCGTACCGCCGAGCCATGGTGGCCGAGCACCGGGTGGTCGTGCGCCTGCACCCCCAGCGGGCCTACGGCAACGCCGGGGCCAGCTCCTAGCCGTCCGGCGGCCGAGGTTCCGCTCGCCCGGCCCTGCCTTGGGCAAACGTCCGGTCGCTGTTCACGCCCGGGAAACAACCCGGCAACAGAGCCTCCCTAGGTTCCCAACATGGAGGTGGCGCACGTCCGCTGGCCCGAGGAGCGGTGGCGTCGTGAGCAACTCCGGCGCCAGGGTCGGCCCCGCATTCTGCTGGTCGGCGCCGACACCACGCCGCCCTCGGGAGGCGACTGCCTCGAGGACTGGATCCGTGTCCCGGTCGACGATCTCGAGCTCGAGTCCCGCTCCCGAGGCCTGCTCGTGCGGACCCGGCACCACCGCCCGGTGCCCCCCGCCCTGGAGGGCGGCGTGCTGCGGGTGGGATCGCGCTGGGTCTCGCTCTCGCCGCTCGAGACCCGCCTGGCGGCGCTGCTGGTGGAGCGCAGCGGCACGGTCGTCTCCCGCGACGCCCTGACGCGGGCCGGGTGGCCCGACGGCAGCACCGCTCGCAACACCCTCGACGTCCACGCCGTACGCCTGCGCCGGCGCCTGGCATCGGTCGGCCTCGCCATCCGCACGGTGCGGGGCCGTGGCTACCTCCTGGAGCCGTCAGGTTCCGTTCAGGATGACGTGCACGAGGCGTAACACGCCCACAACGGTCGGGAAACCGGGCCTGCCTACCTTGAGGTTCCTGTCAGATAGCCACCGAAGAAGGGATGGTCACATGCGAAGGAAGTGCGTCGTAGGGGCGGTGCTCGCCACCGTGCTCGTCGTGGGGCTGGCATCGCCGGCGCTGGCGTTCGACAAGCCGGCCGAGCCCGACACCCAGTACATCCTCGACAACATCTTCGTCTTCATCGCCGCTGTCCTGGTGCTGTTCATGCAAGCGGGCTTCGCCCTGGTGGAGGCGGGCCTGACCCGGGCCAAGAACGTGGCCAACATCATGATGAAGAACATGATGGACCTGGCCGCCGGCGTGCTCGCCTTTGCCGCCATCGGCTTCTCCATCGCCTACGGGCCCGACGGCAACGACTTCTTCGGCCTGGGCGGGTGGTTCCTCAACCCCGCCGGCTTCGACGAGTCGTCGCTCACCCTGGCCACCAACTTTTTGTTCCAGGTCGCCTTCGCCGCCACCGCCGCCACCATCGTCTCGGGGGCCATGGCCGAGCGCACCAAGTTCAAGTCCTACTTCATCTACAGCTTCGCCATCACCGCCTTCATCTACCCGGTCGTGGTGCGCTGGATGTGGGGCGGCGGATGGCTGTCCAAGCTCGACATCCCCTTCGGGGACTTCGCCGGCTCCACCGTCGTGCACAGCGTGGGTGGCTGGGCTGCCCTGATGGGCGCCATCATCCTCGGCCCCCGCCTCGGCAAGTACGGCGCCGACGGCAAGCCCCGGGCCATCCCCGGCCACTCGATGCCCCTGGCCGTGCTGGGGGTGCTGATCCTGTTCATCGGGTGGTTCGGCTTCAACCCGGGCTCGGAGCTGGCGGCTGACCTGGCCGTGGGCGACATCGCCGTGACCACCCTCATCGCCGCCGCCGCCGGCGCCGTGGCTTCGACCATCGCCATCTGGCTCAAGAGCGGCTACCCCGACGTGGGCATGGCCGGCAACGGAATGCTGGCAGGACTGGTCTCCATCACCGCCGGTTGTGGCGCCCTGGACAACTGGGGAGCGCTGGCCGCCGGGCTCATCGGCGGGGTGATCGTGGTGTTCGCCGTGGCCCTGTTCGAGCGTTCGGGCATCGACGATCCGGTCGGGGCCATCTCGGTCCACGGCGTATGCGGGGCCTGGGGCACGCTGGCGGTGGGGCTCTTCGCCACCAAAGCCGACGGCTTCGTGGCCACCGAGGATGCCGGTCTGTTCTACGGTGGCGGCCTGGGCCAACTCGGTACCCAGGCCATCGGCGTGCTCGCCGTCTTCGTGTTCGTGGTGGTGGCGTCGGGCCTGCTCTTCCTGGCCATCAGGGCCACCGTGGGCCTGCGGGTCAGTGAGGACGAGGAGATCGAAGGCCTCGACATCCAAGAGCACGGGGCGCCCGGCTACGGCCTCGACGCCCTGCCCAGCATGACCAGCCGGGCTCCGGCCGGTCGTATGACCACCGCCAAGGCCGAGGTCTGAGAGGAGACCACGACATGCAACTCGTGACTGCCATCATCAAGCCCCATGCGCTCGACGCCGTGAAGGACGCCCTCAAGGGCGTGGGCATCCAGGGCCTGACCGTCAGCGAGGTCAAGGGGTTCGGCCGCCAGGGTGGCCACACCGAGACCTACCGGGGCACGGAGTACACGGTCGATTTCGTGCCCAAGGTCAAAGTCGAAGTCCTCATCGATGCCGACCTGGCCGACAAGGTGGTCGACACCATCGCCGCATCGGCCCAGTCGGGCAAGATCGGGGACGGGAAGATCTGGGTCACCGACGTCGGCCGGGCCGTGCGCATCCGCACCGGCGAAGAGGGCCCGGACGCCATCTAGGCCCTGGCGAGCGGTTCCGGCGTCAGAAATGCACACCAGAGGTGGTTTTCTGACGCCGGAACGCCGGCCCGGGACGAGGTGAGGGGACCGAGGGCACCCCGGTAGGCTCTGACCCGGGAGTGCCGGGAAGCCTGGTCGGCGAGTCCCGGCCGGCGCGCCCCGAGGAGGACCACTGCTCGCACTGCTCGCACTCCACGGTGCCCTGGCGCTCCTCGCCTCGCCGGCCTCCCGCCGGCTCGGTCGCAACGCCTTTTGGTTCTGCGCCCTGGCCCCGGCCGCCACCCTGGCCTGGGCACTGACCCAGGCGCCGGCGGTCCTCGACGGCGGGACCGTCGCCTCGGCGACGTCATGGGTTCCCGGCCTCGGCCTGGGCCTGGACCTCCGCCTCGACGGCTTCGCCCTGCTCATGGTGGTGCTGGTGTCCGGGGTGGGTGTGCTCGTCCTCGCCTACTCCCGCTGGTATTTCTCGCCCCAGCCCGGCCTCGGGCGCTTCGCCGGCACCCTGACCGCCTTTGCCGGCTCCATGCTCGGTCTGGTGCTCGCCGACAACCTGCTGGCCCTCTACGTCTTCTGGGAGCTGACCTCGGTCACCTCCTACCTGCTCATCGGCTTCGAGGACCGGAAGGGCTCGGCCCGGGCCGCCGCCCTGCAAGCCATCCTGGTCACCGGGGCCGGGGGGCTGGTGATGCTCGGCGGCTTCGTGCTCTTGGGCCAGGCCGCCGGCACCTACTCGCTGTCGGCCCTGCTGGCCGACCCGCCGAGCGGCCCGGCCGTCTCGGCGGCCCTGGTGCTGGTGCTGGTGGGCGCCGTGACCAAGTCGGCCCAGGTCCCCTTCCACTTCTGGTTGCCGGGTGCCATGGCCGGCCCGACCCCGGTGAGCACGTACCTCCACTCGGCCACCATGGTCAAGGCCGGGGTCTACCTCGTCGCCCGGCTGGCCCCGGCCTTCGCCACCTCCGGGCCCTGGCGCCCCCTGGTCATCGGCTTCGGGCTGGCCAGCCTGGTGCTCGGGGGCTACCGGGCCCTGCGCCAGCACGACATCAAGTACCTCCTGGCCTACGGCACCATCAGCCAGCTCGGGTTCATGTTCGTGCTCTTCGGCGTCGGGCTCCCCGAAGCCACGGTGGCCGGAGCCGCCCTGCTGGTGGCCCACGGCGCCTTCAAGGCGGCACTGTTCATGGTGGTGGGCATCGTCGACCACCAGGCCCACACCCGCGACCTGCGGGTGCTCGACGGGCTGGGCCGCCGGCTGCCCCTGGTTGCCGGGGTGGCGGCCGTCTCGGCGGCGTCGATGGCCGGCTTCCCACTGCTGTTCGGCTTCGTCTCCAAAGAGGCGGCCTACGACGCCTTCCTCCACTCCCCGCTCGGCGGTGCCGGCCTGGTGCTCGCCGCCGTGGTGGGCGGCTCCATGCTCACCGTGGGCTACAGCGCCCGCTTCGCCTGGGGCGCCTTTGCCACCAAGGACCCGGCCGAGCGGTCCCTGGAGACGGTGGGACCGGAGGTGGAGCCACCCCACACCGGGCTGCTGGTCCCGCCGGCGATCCTGGCCGCCGTCACCGTCGTGCTCGGCTTGGTCCCCGCCCTGGCCAGCTCGCTGGTCTACGGAGCGGCCCGGGCCCTCGACCCCGAGGTGGAGGCGAAGACCCTCGCCCTGTGGCACGGCTTCAACCCCGCCCTGGTCCTCTCGGTGCTCACCCTCGCCGTGGGGGTGGCCATCTTCGCCCTCCGGCGGCGGGTGAGCCGGGTCCAAGAGGCGGTTCCCGCCGTGCCCAGCGCCGACGGCGCCTACCGCGGCGCCGTCTCCGGGCTCAACCGGGTGGCCGACCGGGTGACCGGTGTGGTCCAGAACGGCTCCCTGCCGGTGTACCTGGGGGTGATCCTGGCCACCGCGGTGGTGCTGCCCCTGCCGGCCCTGGTGCGCAGCCCGGCGCCCGGCGACCTGCTGGTGGCCGAGTCACCCGGCCAGCTCGCCGTCGCTGCCCTGGTGGTGGCCTCCGCCGTGGGGGTGGCCGCCGCCCGCCGCCGCTTCCCCGCCGTGCTTTTCCTCGGCGCCGTCGGCTACGGCGTGGCCGTGCTGTTCGTGATCCAAGGCGCCCCCGACCTGGCCCTCACCCAACTGCTCATCGAGACCCTGTCGGTGGTCATCTTCGTGCTGGTGCTGCGCCACCTGCCCGATCGCTTCCAGCGCCGATCGGTCTGGCCCCTCGGCGGGGCGGCGCGCGTGGCGGTGGCGGGTTGCGTGGGTGTCTTCGTGGCCGCCTTCGCCATGGTGGCCTCGGGCGCCCGCACCGCTCCCAGCGTGTCCGGCGAGTTCCTGGAACGGGCCCTGCCCGAAGCGGGCGGCCGCAACGTGGTGAACGTCATCCTCGTCGACTTCCGGGGCTTCGACACCCTGGGCGAGATCACCGTGCTCACCGTCGCCGCCCTGGGCATCTTCAGCTTGGTGCGGGCCTGCCGGCGCGACCGGGACCCGGATCGGGACCCGGATCGGGATCCGGATCGGGATCCCGAGCAGCCCCCCGGGGTGAGCCATGCATGAGCGTCGCTCCATCATCCTCGACGTCGGTGTCGACGCCGTCTTCCACACCATCCTCGTCTTCTCCATCTTCTTGCTGTTCGCCGGCCACAACGCCCCTGGCGGGGGCTTCGTCGGGGGACTGGTCGCCGGGGCCGCCATGGTCCTGCTCTACCTGGAGGGAGGTGCCGGACGAGTCGCCGAGTCCGTGCGGGTGGAGCCGGTCGCCCTCCTCGGCGCCGGCCTGGCTCTGGCCGCCCTCACCGCCATCGCCTCACTGGTGGCCGGGAACGCCCTGCTCGAATCGGCCAAGCTCGAGCTCGACCTGCCCCTCCTCGGCGAGGTGAAAGCCACCTCGGCCCTGCCCTTCGACATCGGGGTGTACCTGGTGGTGGTGGGTCTGGTCCTCATGGTTCTGCGGACGCTCGGGGCCGAGGACGGCGACGGCGGGGAGCAGCAGCCGTGATCGTGTCCACCGCCGTCGTCGTCGGCGTCCTCTACGCCGTGGGGACCTACCTCCTGTTGCAGCGCCAGCTCACCCGGATCGTCATCGGCCTGGCCCTCATGGGCCATGGCGCCAACCTCCTGCTCCTGCTGGCCGGCGGGCGTCCCGGCCGGCCACCCCTGGTGGGCGAGGCGGCGGAGGGACCGGGCGTGGGCCCGATCGCCGATCCCCTGCCCCAGGCACTGGCCCTGACCGCCATCGTGATCACGTTCGGGGTGGCCGCCTTCCTCCTCGCCCTGGCCTACCGGAGCTGGGTCATCGGAAGCGACGATCAGGTCGAGGACGACGTCGAGGACCGCCGCATCGCCCGCCTCAACCGGGGCGACCAGGGGTCGGCGACATGAGGGTCCTGCTCACCCTCCCCATCGTCCTGCCCCTGCTGGCCGCCGGCGTGTCCCTGGCGCTGTTCCGCTTCCCCGGGCTGCAGCGCATGCTCGGCAGCGTGGTGCTCGTCGCCGTGGTCGGGACCAGCGTCGCCGTCCTGGTGCAGGTGGAAGGCGGGGGGGTGGCCGTGACCCAGCTGGGCGGGTGGCCGGCACCCATTGGCATCACCCTGGTCGCCGATCTCTTCTCGGCCATCATGTTGGTGGTCGGGGCGGTCATGGTGCTGGTGGTGCTGGTCTACGCCATCGGCCAGCCCGGCAACGACGACATCTCGCCGTGGTTCCACCCCGCCTACCTGGTCCTCACCGCCGGGGTGTGCGCCTCGTTCCTCACCGGCGACCTGTTCAACCTCTTCGTCGCCTTCGAGGTCATGCTCAGTGCCAGCTATGTGCTGATCACCCTCGGAGGCACCCGGGCCCAGGTCCGCTCGGGGATGACCTACGTGGTGATCAGCATCGTGGCCTCCACCTTCTTCGTCACCGCCGTGGCGCTCGTCTATGCCGCCACCGGCACGGTCAACATGGCCGACCTGGCCGGGCGCCTGGCCGATCTCCCCGAGGGGGTGCGTACGGCGCTGGGCCTGCTCCTGCTCGTCGTCTTCGGGGTCAAGGCCGCCATCTTCCCGCTGTTCTTCTGGCTCCCCGACTCCTACCCGACTGCGCCGTCGCCGGTCACGGCCATCTTCGCCGGGCTGCTGACCAAGGTGGGCGTCTACGCCATCATCCGCACCCAGACCCTGCTGTTTCCCACCGACGGAAGCTCCACCCTGCTGCTCGTCCTGGCCGGGGCCACCATGGTGGTGGGGGTGCTCGGGGCCATCGCCCAGGACGACATGAAGCGCATCCTCAGCTTCCACATCGTCAGCCAGATCGGCTACATGATCATGGGCCTGGGGCTGTTCAGCATCGCCGGGCTGGCCGGAGCCATCCTCTACACGGTGCACCACATCGTGGTGAAGACGTCGCTGTTCCTCGTCAGCGGTCTGGTCGAGCACCTGGCCGGCACCAGCCTGCTGCGCCGGTTGGGTGGCCTGGCCCGGCGAGCGCCCCTCGTCGGCGCCCTCTTCCTCCTCCCCGCCCTCAGCCTGGCCGGGGTCCCGCCGTTCTCGGGATTCGTGGCCAAGCTGGCGCTGATCCAGGCGGGCATGGCCATCCATGCCTGGGCGATCGTGGGCGTGAGCCTGCTGGTCAGCGCCCTCACGCTGTTCTCCATGACCAAGATCTGGGGCGGGGCCTTCTGGGGCCGGCCCGAGGGTGGCGACGTCGATCCGGACGACGCCAGCGCCCGGTTGCGGGCCCCCCAGCTCATGCTCGGGGCGACCTCCGGCCTGGTGGTGATCAGCCTGATCATCGCCGTGGCCGCCGGCCCGCTGTTCGAGCTCACCGAGCGGGCGGCCGGCGAGCTGTTGTCCCCGGTCGCCTACACCGAGGCGGTGCTGGGACGATGAGGGTCGGTCCGGGGGCGGCAGTGTGGCTGGTGGCGGTGTGGGTGGCCCTGTGGGAGGGACTCAGCATCGCCAACCTGCTCAGCGGCGTATTGGTCGTCCTCGTCTTGAGCGTCGTGTTCCCCTTCCGGGCCCGGAAGGGCACGCTGCGCTTCCGCCTGGGGCCGGCGCTGCGCCTGGTGGCCTACTTCGGGCGGGAGCTGGTCCAGGCCAACGTCGTCGTGGCCTGGGAGGTGCTGACCCCGACGAGCCGGATCAACGAGGGCATCGTTGCCGTGCCAGTCTCGGCCTCCTCCAAGGTCCTCACCACCCTGGTGGCCAACGCCATCACCCTGACCCCGGGGACGTTGACCCTCGAGGTCCGCCAGGACGAGGGGTTGCTCTTCGTCCACGTCCTGCACCTGCACTCGATCGAGGCGGTGCGCCACGACGTCGCCCGCCTCGAGCGCCACGTGCTCCGTGCCTTCGGCAGCGACGAGGCCATCGCCGACGTCGAGCGCCGGCTGGCCGAGCTGGACCCTTCGGCGCCGGAGGCTCCTCAGGAGGGACCATGAACACCGTGACCGACATCTGCATCGCCTTGCTGATCCTGGCCGGCACCCTCGTGCTGGTGCGGCTGGTGCGCGCCGATTCCATCGCCGACCGGGTGGTGGCCCTCGACGCCCTGCTGGTGGTCATCATCAGCGGCATCGCCGTCGACGCCGCCGCCCGGCGCAGCGGTGCCTTTCTCGACGTGCTCGTGGTCGGCTCGCTGGTCGCCTTCGCCGGCACCGTCACCGTGGCCCGGTTCATCGAGCGGCGGGGGGCCCGGTGAGCACCGCCGTCGAGGTCCTGGCCGCACTGCTCCTTCTGGCCGGCTCCCTGCTGGCGGTGCTGGCCGGCGTCGGCGTGCTGCGCTTTCCGGACGTCTTCGCCCGCATGCACGCCGCCACCAAGGCCGCCACCCTCGGCCTGGTCTGCATCGTCGGGGGAGCGTCGCTGCTGATCGGCAACCCCGGGGACGTGGCCAAGCTGGTGCTGGTGGCCGTCCTGTTGTTCATCACCGCCCCCATCTCGGCCCACATGGTGGGCCGGGCGGCCTACGGTGCCGGCACCGAGATGAGCGATCACACCGCCGTCGACGAACTGGGTGAGCACGGCTGAAGCCGTGGGGCTCCCCCCTCCCCGCCATCCAGGACCATCTGGCAGCAGGACTGGTCGAGATTCCCGCCACTTCTGCTGCCAGATCGGGATTTGGGGCGGCGGTCGGGAGCGCCGGGCGCAGTGCACCGGGCGAGTGCGCCGGGCTCAGCCGTCGGCGGGGTCGTCGGGCTCGTCCTCGGGGGGCGCGGGCGCGGCCGCTTCCTCCGGCTCGCCGAGGTAGCCCGACGACATCGGGACCAGGCGGTCGTCGAGGTGGAAGACCAGGGGGACCCCGGTGGGGATCTCCAGGCCCGGGATCTCGTCGTCGGGGATGCGGCGCAGGTGCTTGACCAGCGCCCGGAGGCTGTTGCCGTGGGCCACCACCATCACCGTGTGGCCGCCCAACAAATCGGGGGCGATGGCGTCGAACCAGTAGGGGGTCATCCGGCTGACCACGTCGGCCAGGGACTCCCCCCCGGGCAGCACCTCGGGCGCCAGGGTGGCGTAGCGGGGATCGTGGCCGGGGTGGCGGGGGTCGTCGGGACCGATGGCCGGCGGGCGCACCTCGTAGCTGCGCCGCCAGCGCTGCACGGCCTCGGCGCCGTGGCGCTCGGCCGTCTCCGCCTTGTCGCGGCCCTGCAGATCGCCGTAGTGGCGCTCGTTGAGCCGCCAGTGGCGCCGCTGGGTCACCCAGAGGCGCTCCGCCTCCTCGAGGGCGAGGTTGGCGGTGGTGATGGCCCGTTGCTGGAGGGAGGTGTGCACCAGGTCGACGGCCACCTCCGCCTCGGCCAGGAGCTGGCCGGCCCGCTGCGCCTCCTTGCGCCCCAGGGCGGTGAGCGGGACGTCGTGCCAGCCGGTGAAGCGGTTCTCGGCGTTCCAGGTGCTCTCCCCGTGGCGGAGCAGGACAAGCGTCGGCATCCCTCCACCTTAGAGCCGCTAGGCTGCCTTTAGATTTCCTAAGTGTGGAGTGCTCAACTTTGGTGGTAGGGACCGGCTCGGTCGCTATCCTGGTGCCCGACCCGGATCCCAGTGTTCCCTGTCCCCTAGGAGGATCACCATGCCCAGAGCTGTCGGAATCGACCTCGGCACCACCAACTCCGTCGTCAGCGTCCTCGAGGGGGGCGAGCCGACGGTCATCCCCAACGCCGAAGGCGGGCGGACCACCCCGTCGGTCGTGGCCTTCGCCGCCAAGGGCGGCGAGGTGCTGGTGGGTGAGGTGGCCAAGCGCCAGGCCATCACCAATCCCGACCGCACCATCCGCTCGGTCAAGCGCCAGATGGGCACGGCGTGGCGCACCAGTGACATCGACGGCAAGCAGTACTCGGCCCAGGAGATCTCGGCCCGCATCCTCCAGAAGCTCAAGCGCGACGCCGAGGCCTACCTGGGCGACACCGTGAGTCAGGCCGTGGTCACCGTCCCGGCCTACTTCAACGACGCCGAGCGCACCGCCACCAAGGAGGCGGGCCAGATCGCCGGCCTCGAGGTGCTGCGCATCATCAACGAGCCCACCTCGGCCGCCCTCGCCTACGGCCTCGACAAGGAGGGGGCCGACCAGACCATCTTGGTCTTCGACCTCGGTGGGGGGACCTTCGACGTCTCGGTGCTCGAGATCGGCGACGGCGTCTTCGAGGTCAAGTCGACCCACGGCGACACCAACCTCGGCGGCGACGACTGGGACCAGCGGGTCATCGACTGGCTCGTCCAGCAGTTCAAGTCCAAGGAGGGGGTCGACCTGTCCAAGGACAAGATGGCGGCCCAGCGCCTGAAGGAGGCGGCCGAGAAGGCCAAGATCGAGCTCTCCTCGACCCAGTCCACCCAGATCAACCTGCCGTTCATCACCGCCACCGCCGAGGGCCCCAAGCACCTCGACGAGAACCTGACCCGGGCCAAGTTCCAGGAGCTCACCGCCGACCTGCTGGAGCGGTGCAAGGGGCCGTTCAACCAGGCCATCTCCGACGCCGGCCTGGCCAAGGGCGACCTCGACCACGTCATCCTGGTGGGCGGCTCGACCCGCATGCCGGCGGTGGTCGACCTGGTCCAGGGCATGACCGGCAAGGAGCCCCACAAGGGGGTCAACCCCGACGAGGTGGTCGCCATCGGGGCCGCCGTGCAGGCCGGCGTGCTCAAGGGCGAGGTCAAAGACGTTCTCCTGCTCGACGTCACCCCGCTGTCGCTCGGCATTGAGACCAAGGGCGGGGTCATGACCAAGCTCATCGAGCGCAACACCACCATCCCGACCCGGCGCACCGAGGTCTTCACCACCGCCGAGGACATGCAGCCCTCGGTGGAGATCCACGTCCTGCAGGGGGAGCGGGAGATGTCGATGTACAACAAGACCCTGGGCAAGTTCCAACTGGTCGACCTGCCCCCCGCACCGCGCGGCATCCCCCAGATCGAGGTGACCTTCGACATCGATGCCAATGGGATCGTGCACGTCTCGGCCAAGGACCGGGCCACGGCCAAGGAGCAGTCGATGACCATCACCGGCCAGTCGTCGCTCGACAAGAACGTGATCGACCAGATGGTCCGAGACGCCGAGTCCCACGCCGAGGACGACCGCCGGCGCAAGGAGGAGGCCGAGGCCCGCAACACCGCCGACAGCCTCATCTACCAGACCGAGAAGATCATGCGGGAGCACGGCGACAAGGTTCCGGGTCCGGAGAAGGACGCCGTGGAATCGGCCCTCAAAGAGCTCCAGGACGCCGTGGCCGGCGACGACATCGACCGCATCCGGACCACCAGCGAGACCCTGATGGGAGCCAGCCAGACCTTCTCCCAGAAGCTCTACGAGCACACCACGGCCGAGTCCTACTCCGACATCAAGGCGCCCTCGGACGAGGACGTGGTCGACGCCGAGATCGTCGACGACGAGGGCCGCCCGGCATGAGCCCCATCGGTCGTCCCCACGACCCGGAGGCCTTCTCCGAACGGCCCGGGCCGCCCTCCCGACCGGAGCCACCGAGGCGTGAGCCCCCGGCTCCGGCCCCTGAGCCGGCGGCCGAGGACGCATCCGACGCGGCCGCAGCGGACGGGCCCGACGTCGTGCCCGACCCCGAGGCGCCGGAGGCTCCGGCCGATCCGGCGCCCGGGGATCGGGACACCGGCGACGAGTCCTCGGTCGAAGATCTGGTGGGCGAGCTGGAGGCCGTCATCGTCCAGCGTGACGAGTACCTCGAGCTGGCCCGGTCCAAGCAGGCCGACTTCGAGAACTTCCGCAAGCAGGCCGCCAAACGCCAGCTGGAGCTCACCGAGCAGGCGGCTGCCGGCCTGGTCAAGGCGCTCCTGCCGGTCCTCGATGCGCTCGACAACGGGGTGGGCCACGGCGACGAGTCGCTGGCTCCGGTGCGCGCCCAGCTCCTCGGGGTGCTCGAGAAGGAGGGTCTGGTCCGGGTCGACCCGACTGACGACGTCTTCGATCCCAACGAGCACGACGCCGTCGCCCACGAGCCGGGGGAGGGGGGCGAGCCCAGCGTGGCCGAGACGTTGCGCGCCGGCTACCGCTGGAACGGCCGGCTGTTGCGACCCGCCATGGTCCGAGTCCGGGGATGAAGGTGGGGTCGTCCTGGTGAAGCGACCGAGGGCCTGAGGAGAGGAGGACGATGGCGCCCCAGCGGGAGTGGTTCGAAAAGGACTACTACAAGGTGCTCGGCGTCTCCGAGAACGCCACCCAGAAGGAGATCTCGCGGGCGTACCGCAAGCTGGCCCGCGACACCCATCCCGACCGCAACGCCGGCCAGGAGGAGCGCTTCAAGGAGGTGTCGGCCGCCTACGAGGTGATCGGCGACGAGGGCAAACGCAAGGAGTACGACGAGGTCCGGCGCCTGGGTCCCGTCGGTGCCGGTTTCGGGGGCCGGGGCGGCAGCGGCGGCCCCTTCGGCGGTGCCGGCGGGTCGTTCCGGGTCGAGGACCTGGGCGACCTCGGCGACCTCTTCGGCGGTCTCTTCGGCGGGGGCCAGGGTTCCCGCACCCGCCGGGGCCCGAGCCGGGGCCCGGGACCCCAGCGGGGCGGCGACGTCGAGGCCGAGCTCCACCTGGCCTTCGTCGACGCCGTGAACGGCGTCACCACCACGGTCAACCTCGCCGGCGAGGCCTCGTGCGCCACCTGCGGCGGCTCGGGGGCCCGTCCCGGCACCTCACCGGTGGCCTGTCCCAAGTGTGGTGGGCGGGGCGTGCTCGACGACAACCAGGGCCTGTTCAGCCTCTCCACCCCTTGCGACCGCTGTGCCGGCCGCGGCGTGGTGGTGGAGGACCCCTGCCCGACCTGCCACGGCTCCGGCGTCCAGCGCCGCCAGCGGGAGGTGAAGGTACGCATCCCCTCGGGAGTGGAAGACGGCCAGCGCATCCGGGTCAAGGGCCGGGGCCGGCCGGGTCGCAACGGGGGACCGCCCGGCGACCTCTTCGTCGTGGTCCGGGTCGCACCCCATCCTCTGTACGGTCGCCGGGGCCGGGACCTGACCCTCACCGTGCCGGTCACCTACCCGGAAGCGGCGCTGGGTGCCGACATCACCGTCCCGACCCTCAACGGCGGTCCCGTCACCCTGCGCCTCCCCGAGGGCACCCGGTCGGGGCGGACCCTTCGGATCAAGGGCAACGGCGTCCCGTCGTCGGGCACTTCGCGCCCGGGCGACCTGCTCGTGACCGTCGAGGTGGCTGTTCCGACCAAGCTCTCCGACGCCGAGCGCAAGGCCGTCGAGGAGCTGGCGGCGGCGAGCAGCGAGTCGCCCCGGGCCCATCTGGAGGTGGGCTGATCCCCATGGCGGACCAGGATCGCCACCGGGCGGTGTTCGTCATCTCCGTGGCCGCCGAGCTGACCGGGGTCCATCCCCAGACGCTGCGTATCTACGAGCGCAAGGGACTGCTCGATCCTGCCCGCACGGTGGGCAACAGCCGCCGCTACAGCGAGCACGACCTCGAGCGGCTGCGCCGGATCCAGGAGCTGACGGCCGACGGTCTCAACCTGGCCGGGGTCAAACGCGTCCTGGCCCTGGAGGCCGAGGTGGACCGGCTCCAGGCCGAGCTCGTCCGCTCCCGCCGCGAGGCCGAGCAGGCGGTGGAGCGGACCCACCAGCGCTACCGGCGCGAGCTCGTCCCCCTGTCCCAGGCCGTCGAGGTCTTCCGCCGGAAGCGGTGAGTGATCGGCGGGCCGGCTCCCGCCCTCCTTACGGCGAGAGAAATTGTGGGTCCGATCGTTTCTGCCGGCCGGTGGGCGGGAAGACTTGCCGGGTCGCACGATCCACACCACTGGGGGCGGCCAGTGGCCTGCCCCGATCTCGCCTTTCGCCGGACTCGCTGACTTGACCGCGCGCGACACCGGTGGTTCGAGCCATCGGGAACCTGCACCCACCGCCGGGGTGGACGCAGCCAGGCGAGAGCACACCCTCGCCCTGTCGCACCAGCTCCACACAAGACCGCGACCGGAAGGAAAACTTGCATGACCGAACGAATCTTCACAGGTGACGGCGCCCGGAAGGCACCCTTGACGCTGGCGGTGCTCGCCGCTGCCGTCGCCATCGTGTTGGCACTGGGTACGGGCTCGGCGTCCGCCGACCAGTCTGCCGACGTCACCAACGACGGCGAGGCCGTGGCCAACACCGGTGGCAATGTCGCCGTGGGCAACGCCTCGGACAACGACGCAGACGTCGACCAGGACGCCGACGCCCACAGCGGTGACGATGGCGACGCCGTCGCTGCCAACGTCGGGGCGGCCGCCAACGTCAGTGACGGCACCGCCGAGATCCACACCGGCGACGCCTCCGCCGTGGGCGTGATCGCCGAGACCTTCGTGAACCAGATCAGCCAAGGCTCCGGTATCTTCGCACTGGGTGACCAGTCGGTGGAGGTCGACAACGACGGGGAGGCCGTGGCCAACAGTGGCCTCAACGTCGCCGTGGGCAACGCCTCGGACAACGACGCCGACGTCGACCAGGACGCCGGCGCCGACAGCGGTGACGACGGCGACGCCGTCGCTGCCAACGTCGGGGCGGCCACCAACGTCAGCGACGGCACCGCCGAGATCCATACCGGCGACGCCAACGCTGTGGGCGTCGATGCCGAGACCTCCGTCGACCAGCAGTCGGACGGATCCAGCGTCATCGCCCTGGATGACCAGGAGGTCCATGTCGACAACGACGGCGAGGCCGTGGCCAACACCGGGGGCAACGTCGCCGTGGGCAACGCCTCGGACAACGACGCCGACGTCGACCAGGACGCCGACGCAGACAGCGATGACGACGGTGACGCCGTGGCCGCCAACTTCGGTGCCGCCACCAACATCAGCGACGGCACCGCCGAGATCCACACCGGCGACGCCACCGCAATCGGAGTGGCCGCTTCCGTCTTCGTCAACCAGGTCAGCGAGTCTGACTTCGACGGCGACCGGGACCGCTTCGGCGACCTCGGAATCGTCTTCGACGTGGTCGACCTGGTGGACCACCGTGGGGTCTGGCGGTGCCCGGTGGGCGCCAAGATCTGACGTCGCGGACGACCGGGCACGAGACGTGGGGCGGGCTGCGTGTCCGCCCCACGTCGCGCCCGGAGGCTGATGCCCCGGTGCGGCGGCGCTAGGGTGGCGCCGGGCATGGGGTCGTCGGTGTTCCGCCAACCTCCGGTGGTCTCGGTCGAGGAGGCCATTGCACGGATGAGGGCCATCGGCGCCCACATCGAGGATCGGGAACCGCTCGGCCGGGGCGACGGGGTGGCCAGCTTCAACCACCTCTACCTGGTCATCACCACCCGGATCCTGGCCGGTATCCGGGACGGGTTCTTCGAAGACCGACAGTTCCTGACCGTGCTCGACGTCGCCTTCGCCAACCGCTACCTCGACGCCCTACGGGCCAGCGTCGAGGCGCCCGAGGCCGTCCCCCGCTCATGGCGGGTTCTGATCGAGCGCCGCAGCTCTCCCCACATCTGGTCGATCCAGTTCGCCGTGGCCGGTGTCAACGCCCATATCAACCTGGACCTGGCGGTCGCGTTGATGCGGACCTTCGACGAGCTCGGCCGCCATCCCGATCACGGCACCCAGCGCCTTGACTACGAGAACGTCAACCGCATCTTCGCTCTCGAGATGCAGTCACTGCGTCAACACTTCCTCGACGACACCGGTGACGCCATCGACGATGTCGTCGCTCCGCTGCTGAACCTCCTGAACAACTGGAGCGTTGATGCCGCCAGGGACGCCGCATGGGCCGTCGGCGAGCACCTCTGGCTGCTCGGCTGGCTGGGCCTCGACCCGGAGCCCGCCGTCCGGCGCATCGACCGCATGACGGCGCTGGCGGGCAGCTTTCTGCTCACGCCCTTGCGCTGAGCCGGTTCTCGCCGCCGGGTGTTCGGGAAAGGCGTACCATCCTCCCTGGTGGGCGATCACATCCCGAGCGTCGCCTTCGTTGGTCGAGCGGTGGAGCTCCGCCAGCTCGGCGGGGTGCTCGATGCCGCCCGAACAGAGGTGTCGGGCACCTTCGTCATCGGCGGCGAAGCCGGCGTGGGCAAGTCCCGCCTCATCCGCCAAGCCCTGGAGGTCTACACCGCCCCCCCGACCATCGTGCTGATCGGCTGCTGCCTCGACTCCGGCGCTCCGCTGCCGTTCGGAGCCGTCCTCGCCGCCCTCCGTCCCCTCGACCACCTGCTCGACGGGCAGACGGCCACGAGGTTCCTGCAACCCCTTCGGGCCTACCTGGCCTCGCTGCTCCCCAGCCCCGGTGCCGGTTCCAGCGCCGACGGGGGATCCCGGGCACAGCTCTTCGAGCTCATCCTCGCCCTCTTCGAGGCCACGAGCCGGCAGGCTCCCCTGGTTCTCGTCGTGGAGGACCTGCAGTGGTCCGACCGCTCCACCCGCGACCTCCTGGCCTTCCTGATCCCCAACCTGGAGGGCGCTGCCGTCAGCTTCGTCCTCTCCTACCGCAGCGACGAGCTCGCCGCCGGGCACGACCTGCTCCGGTACCTGGCCCAGCTGCAGCGCCACCCGAGCGTGACCCGGCTCCACCTGCAACGCCTCGGTCGTGATGAGCTCATGGCGCTGGTGGATGGGACCGGCCTTGCCGCCTTCGACGCCGACACCCACGACAAGATCTGGGAGCGGTCACAGGGGAACCCCTTCTACGCCGAGGAGCTGGCGGTGCTGGCGGCCCAGGGCGACCTGATCAGCATCCCCACCTCCCTCGAGGACATGCTCCTCGGACGGATCCGGCGGCTCTCGGACCCGGCCCAGCGAGTGCTGCGGCTGGCGGCGACGGGTGGCGCGGTCGTGGACCACCAGCTACTGGCGGCCGTGGCCTCGGATCTCGACGCCGATCAGCTCGACGCCGCCCTGCGGGAGGCCGTTGCCCACAACGTGGTGGTGATCCGCGGCGATGACGGCCAGCTTCGGTTCCGTCACGCCTTGCTTCGAGAGGTTGCCTATGCCGACATGCTTCCGGGCGAGCGCCGGGAAGCACATGCTCGCTTCGGGCGACACCTGAGGGCACCGGCTGCCGGAGCCGCCAAGAAGTCGGAGCTGGCCCACCACCTCTTCCTCGCCGGGGCCCGCACCGAAGCCCTGGCGGCGGCACTCGATGCCGCCACCGCAGCCGAGCAAGCCAATGGCTACGCCGAGAGCAGGCTCCACTTGGAGCGGGCGATCGGCCTCTGGCCGCAGGTGGACGCCGAGGACCGTCCGGCATCGGTCGAGCTGACAGACCTCGAGGAGCGAGCCGCGGCGGCCGCCCACCTCGAGGGCGAGAGCAATCGAGCCGTGGACCTGGCCCGATCGGCTTTGCGCCGGCTGCCGGTGGGCAGCGAGCGGGCCCGGCGCCTCTCGGTGCGCCTGGGCGACTACCTGGTCGCCTCCGGCATGGGCGACGAGGCGTTGACCGTCCATGAAGCCGTGGTCGGCGAGATCGGCGACGAGGACTCCCTCGTAGGTGCCGAGGCCAGCGGTGCCTATGCCCGCTCCCTGCTGGCGGCCGCCCGCCATCGTGAGTCGCTCGAGCAGGGCCGCCGGGCCCTGGCTATGGCTCGTTCTGTCGGCCACCTCGCCCAGGAGGCGCACGCCCTGACCACCATCGGATCGAACCTGGTGCTCCTCGACCAGCCCGATGTGGGCGTGGCTGATCTGCACAAGGCCCTGGAGCTGGCCGAGCAGCTCGGCCGACCGGCGGAGATCGCCAGCGGGTACCGGAACCTGGCGGCGACCCTCTCCGGTCCGTTGAACCGTCTCGGCGAAGCGCTCGACGTGGCCCTGCGAGGCGTCGAGCGGGTGGTCGAGCTGGGCCTCGAACGACATTGGGGCGTCTCGCTGCGCTCCATCGCCGCTGACACCTTGTTCCGGCTCGGCCGCTGGGACGACGCCGAGCGCTACATCGCCGATGCCCTCCGCCGCTCTCCCAGAGGAGTCTCGGCCATCGAGCTGCTGCTCGCCCGGATCAAGATCGAGGTCGGGCGGGGTCGCTTCGACGACGCCGAATCGGATCTGGCGGCGGCCCGCAAGCTCGCCTCGCAGGCCGTCGAGCTCGTCCACACCGTTCCCATCGAGACCCTGACTGCGGGCCTGGCCTTGTGGCAGGGACGACTCGACGAGGCCAGGGACGCGGTGCACGCCGGCCTCGAGCACGGGCGGTCGACCGACGACGTGTGGTACCTGGCGCCGCTCGTGTGGCACGGCATGCGCGTCGAGGCGGAAACGGCTGCGCAGGCCCGTGCCTGCAGTCGCGTCGGCGAGCTCGATCGGGCCGTGGCCGCCGCCGAGGAGATGCGAGAGCGGTCTCTTGCCATCTCCCGCCAAGGCCGGCCACCGGGGGCCCTGCAGGCCGTCATCAGCGCGTACGACCACCTCTGTGCCGGCGAGCTGGCCCGGGCCCGTGGGGCCAAGGCCGTCGAGCCCTGGGCGCTCGCCGCCGGGACGTGGGACGATCTCGGTCACTGCTATCCAGCCGCCTACGCCCGCCTGCGCCAGGCCGAGGCTCTCGTGAGCCGGCACGGCAACCATCGTGAGGCACTGACGCTCGTGCTTTTCGCCCACCAGACGGCCGGGAAGCTGGGTGCCCCGCCGCTGCGGGCTCTCGTAGAACAGGTCGCCCGCAGCGCCGGTCTCGATCTTCCGGCGAGCGAGGAGGACCCGACGGCTCGATCGCCGGCATCGCCGGCCGAGGAACTGGTCTCCAGGGCCGGGCTCACCCGGCGAGAGTCCCAGGTGCTCGACCTGGTGGCCGAAGGCGCGAGCAACCGCCGCATCGCCACGGAACTGTTCATCAGCGAGAAGACCGTCAGCGTCCACGTCTCCCACCTCATGGCCAAGCTGGGGGTCACCTCGAGGGTGCAGGCCGCCAGGCTGCTCATCGACGCCCGGCATGCCAGCACGGCCCGGAGGCCGACCAGCTGAGATCTCCCCTTCCCACTGCCCGTAGGCAGGGAGCTTGTGGTGATTTGTCCGCCTCGGAGGCGGACCAGCCTCGGAATATAAGGCAATTGCCGATACCGCCCCCAGGAAGAGGCTTCGTAGGTTCGCCGCCGCGGGACCCCGGAACCGTCTCCGACGCTGCGCTCCCCGGGGCTTCTCACGATCGTCCGGGTCACCGGGCGGGACCGTGAAGGGCGACGCAAGAAAAGGAGCGTCCATGACCAGATCGACAGCACTTCCAGCGGGTGGGCGGCGCCTGGCGGTGGGCCTGCTGGCCGCGGCCGCCACCGCCGGGCTCTTCCTGGTGCTGGGAACGGGGACGGCCGGCGCCGACCAGAGCGCCACCGTGACCAACATCGGGGTGGCCAACGCCGACACCGGCAACAACGTCGCCATCGGCAACGCCTCCGACAACACCGCCACCAACAACCAGGCGGCCCTAGCCGGGGGTGGCGGCAACGCCGTGGCCTCCAACATCGGTGGCGCCTCCAACCACAGCGACGGCACCACCACCATCGACACCGGCGATGCCAGCGCCACCGGCGTTGCCGCCCACACCACCATCAACCAGCTGGAGTCCGGTGGGAACTGTTGCCCCGCCACTCCGTCGCCGTGCCAGCCGTGTCAACCCCAGCCCAGGCCATGCGGGACGCCCTGCGACCCCCAGCCCAGGCCATGCGGGACGCACTGCGACCCCCAGCCCAGGCCATGCGGGACGCACTGCAACCCCCAGCCCAGGCCATGCGGGACGCACTGCAACCC
>DATMJI010000079.1:0-4901 GCA_035553895.1 Acidimicrobiales bacterium
CCCCCGGCCCACTGCATCCCCGGCGGCGCCGGCGGCGCCGGATCGGGGTCGCCGTGGCCGTGGTGGCCCTGATGGCCCTGGCCACCGCAGGGGCCACCGTGGTCAAGCTGCCGTACTACGCCCTGGCCCCCGGCTCGGCCGTGGAGGTCGACCCGCTGGTCATGGCCGGTGCCTTCGCCGCCCCCCCCTCCGAGGGCCGGATCTCCCTGCTCACCGTCCGCTTGGACCAGGTTGGCCTCCTCGGTGCCGTGGCCGGCTGGCTCGATCCCGATGTCGACGTGGTCGAGCAGCGGCACGTCCTGCCCCGGGGGGTGGAGGCCCGGGAGCTGGCCGACGTCAACCGCACGGAGATGGACGCCTCCGTGCAGGCGGCGGTCGGCGTGGCCTTCGAGGCGCTGGGCTACGACGCCGTCACCGGTCGGGGGGCGGCCGTGGTCCAGGTCACGGCCGGGTCCCCGGCGGGGATGGCACTGGCCCCGGGCGACACCATCGTGGGGATGGATGGGGCCGGCGTTACCACCCACTACGACGTCTTATCCCGGGTGGCGGCGGCCCGTCCGGGCTCGACGGTGGTGCTGGTGGTCGAGGGCGACGGCGGGGCCGGGGCCGGGACCCTGCAGGAGCTGCCCGTGGTCCTCGATCCCGCCCCCGGGCGGCCCGGGTCCGCCTACCTGGGCGCCACCCTCGCCACCCGTGAGCGCCAGTTCAACTTCCCCTTCCCCGTCGAGATCGCCCTCGACGGCGTCGGCGGCCCCTCGGCCGGGCTGGCCTTCGCTCTCGAGGTTCTCGACGCCCTGAGCCCCGGCGACCTCACCGGCGGGCGCCAGGTGGCGGCCACCGGCACCATCGAGCTCGACGGCTCCGTCGGTGCCGTCGGGGGCGTCGCCCAGAAGGCGGCGGCCGCCCGCCGCAGCGGGGTCGAGGTACTCCTCGTCCCCCGGCCCGAGGTCGACCAGGCCCGCCGCCTCGAGGGTGGGGGAATGGCGGTCGAGGCGGTCGATAACCTGGAGGAGGCGCTCCGGGTGCTGGCCGCCTACGGAGGGGACCCGTTGTTCCCGGCCTCGTGACCAGGCAGTGGTCCAGTTCCCCGGCCAGGGCGTCGATAGGGAGAAGGATGTCGCGACCGAGCTGGCAAGCGTGAGGGACCGGTGAGCGCCGCCTCGGCGCAACTCGGCTTCGCGGCCGAGTTCGTGCTCTTCCTCGCCGCCGTGGCCGGTCTCGGCGTCGTCGTGCGGGCCAAGCTGCTGGCCGGCGAGCGGGCCGGCCAGCTCCTGTTGGCCCTCGGGTTCATCGGCCTCGGCCTGGCCGCCTTCATCCACGGTTCCCTCCTGGTGCAAACGGCCACTGCCCCGACGGTGATCGTTCCCCGCCTGGCCGGGCTGGTCCTGCTGGCCGCCGGGTCCCTGCGCTCGGGCGACACCGACGCCCGCCGCCAGATCGGCCTGGCCGTCACCCTCCTGGCCCTGGCCGAGGCCACCACGCTGGCCCCCGGGCTGAGCGACATCGACGGGCTGGCCAACGTGGCCCGCGGCCTCGGCGCCCTCGGCCTCGGTGCCGCCCTGCTCACCGCCAGCCGGCGCTCCATCTCGGCCCGGGTGGCGGCTAGCGCCACCGGCACCGTCCTGCTCGTCGTCCTGGCCGTGTCGGTGGCCCTGTCCGCCGTGGTGGTGGCCAACGTGGAGGAGGAGGCGCTGCTGCGCATCCAGTCCCGGGCCAGCGCCGAGGCGGCGGAGATGGAGCGCACGGCCGACGACGCCCGCCTCAGCGCCAAGCTGGGGGCGCTGGTCCTCGGCTCCTCGGACCGCCCCGGCAACGTGTCCCGCCTGCTCGCCCTCTCCGAGGACCCGAGCTCCGACGCCGGAGCCCTGGCCGGCAACGAGCTGCGCTCGGACCTCGGCACCATCGCCGAGAACCTGGTGTTCCGGGGGGCGATCCTGGCCTACGTCACCAACCAGGGGGTGGTGGTCGGTGGTGTCGGCGTCGACAGCCCGGCCATCCAGATCGACATCGCCAGCTCCGAGGTGGTGGGCGACATCCTGTCGGCCCAGCAGGGCAACCCCGGGGCTCCGGCGGTGGTGGCTGGTGAGGCCCTGGCGGCGGCCGCCTCGCCCGTCTCGGTGATTGTCGGGGGCCGCCCCCGCTTCGTGGGCGCCGTCTTCGCCGCCGAGCCCTTCGACGAGGGCTACCTCGCCCTGCGCCGAGAGAGCGATCGCAGCCTGAGCCTGGCTCTGGTGGGCCGCGACGGTCTGCTGGCCAGCGCCGGGCCCCAGCCGGCGGCGTCGGCGCTGACCAGCGCCGCCCGCGGCGTCCTCGACACCGCCGAGCCGTCCCGGGAGGTGGTCGACGACCTGTTCATCGCCGCCCAGCCCGTCCTCAGCGGCACCGAGCCGGTGTTCTCGGTGGTGGTGTCAGCCCCCACCACCCTGGTGGCCCAGACCCGCCAGCAGCTGTTCCAGACCCTGTTCCTGGTGGCCCTGGGCGCCGCCCTGGTGGCGCTCGTCCTGGCCGCCCTGGTGGGGGAGCGCATCGGATCGGGCCTACGCCGGCTCACCCGCACCGCGGGCGAGATCCGCACCGGCAACCTCAACGCCCGGGCCGAGATCGACACCGCCGACGAGCTGGGCACCTTGGGCGAGGCCTTCGACTCGATGGCCGTGGCCCTGGGGGGGATGACGGGCGACCTGCGGACCGCCGCCATCGACGAGGCCCGTCTCCGCAGCCGCCTGGAGGCGGTGGTGGCGGGCATGGGCGAGGCCCTCATGGCCGTCGACGCCTCGGGCTCGGTCACGGACTTCAACGCCGCCGCCGAGGAGCTCTTCGACCGCCCGTCCTCGGAGGTCTGCGGTGCGTCCATCTCCCGCCTGGAGCTGTTCGGGCCCCAGCGGGAGGACCTGACCAAGCGCCTGGCCTTCCCCCGGCTGGAGCCGTGGAGCACCAGCGGGACGGTGGTGCGCCGCGACGGCACCGAAGTACCGGTGGCGGTGTCGTGTGGCGCGGTGCGGGGTCCCGCCGGCGAGATCGCCGGTGGGGTGATCGTGATGCGAGACCTGCGCCCCGAGCGCGAGATCGAGCGGATGAAGACCGAGTTCCTGGCCAACATCAGCCACGAGTGGAAGACACCGCTCACCCCCATCAAGGGCTACGCCTCCATGCTGTCCACCCGGCCCCTGTCCCAGGAGAAGACCCAGGACTTCGCCGCCGAGATCCTGGTGAGCGCCGGGAAGCTGGAGCGGGTGATCAGCCGGCTGGTGAACTTCGCCACCGTCTCCGCCGGCCGCCTCGACCTCAAGACCTCGCCGGTCGCCGTGCGCCAGTTGGTGGAGGCGGCCCGGGAGCGGTGGAAGGAGCGCCTCGGGCCCGGCCACCGCATGGTCGTGCGGGTGGCTCGGGGCCTGCCGGAGATCGAGGGTGACCGCCGCTACCTCGACCAGGTCCTGGACGAGCTGGTCGACAACGCCGTCAAGTACAGCCCCGACGGGGGATCGGTGACCATCACGGCCCGGGCCGCGGCCCGGGCCAACAACGGCTCCAAGCCCTACGTCGAGCTGGCGGTGAGCGACCAGGGCGTGGGCATCGCCCCCGAGCGCCTCGGCACCATCTTCGGCGACTTCGCCCAGGGCGACGGCTCGGCCACCCGGGAGTTCGGCGGGCTGGGACTGGGCCTGGCCCTGGCCAGCCACATCTGCGAGGCCCACGGGGGCAACCTCAGCTGCCGCTCCCAGGTGGGGGAGGGCTCGACGTTCACCCTCGTGCTCCCGGCGGTGACGGCCGGTCTGGCCCCGCGGCCGGATCGGCCCCGGGAGGTGGCACGATGAACCGCGTGGCCCGGACGTCGGCGGTGGCCGTGCTCAATGCCGTCGTGCTGGTCGCCGCCCTGGTGGCCAGCGCCACCCTCTCGCCGGGCGGCGCCGATACGACCCTGGCGCTGGCCCTCACCGGCACGGCCGAGGTGGACGGGGACGACGGAACACGCACCCTGGCCGCCGGCGACCACCGCCTGGCGGCGGGCGAGGAGATCCGCATGACCTCCGGTGGCGCCGTGCTCGCCCTGGCTGAGGGGGCCACGCTGGAACTGCGGGCGGCCAGCGGTGCCGGGCCCGGGTCCCGGCTGGTGGCGGGCTCGGTTCCCGTCCTGCGCCAGGGCGATGCCCTGCTGGTCGTCGACGGCGGCGAGCAGGTGGTGGAGGTCGGCGGCGCCCGGCTGCGCCTGGCCGGTGGCGCCGCCCGCCTCTCCCGCTCCATCGGGGCGACCTTCGCTGTCTACGCCGGCCGGGCCGAGCTCTGGAGCGCCGGGCGGGTGCTGGAGGGAGGCTTGCCGCCGCTCCGCCAGGTGATGGTGCCCGATGCCGGGTCGGTGCCCCTGGCTCCCAGCCCGCTGCGGGTGGCCCAGCCGCCCGACCCCTGGGACCGCCGCTTCCTCGGCGAGGCCATCGACCTCGACGCCGTGCTCGAGCGGCGGGCGACCGGCTTCACGTCCTCCCTGGAGGGCGACGTGAGGCCCGACGTGTTCTTCTTCCAGGCGGTGCTGCCAGGGCTGCTCCACGAGCCGGCCTTCAACCAGGCCCTGCTCGACGGCGAGGACCGGCCGGTGGGCGAGACGCTGGTGGGGGCGGGCATCGCCCTGGTGGGCGACGGCGCCGACTTCGCCCAGCGCTGGCGCCAGGTGTTCGAGCTGCGCAGCGAGGGGGCCAGCTGGGGGATCATCGCCGCCGACCAGTCGGCCCCCCGCCCGTCGCTGCTGTCGGCCCTGGATCAGGCCACCGCCCGGTCCCCCCTGCTGTTCCGGGCGCCTTCGCCGGTGCCGGTCTTCGAGCCCGTGCTCCCGCCGCCTCCGTCACCGGTGCGCCCGCCGCCGGTCGCCGCCCCGTCACCGCCGTCCCCACTGGTGACGGTGCCCCTTC
>DATMJI010000080.1:0-8572 GCA_035553895.1 Acidimicrobiales bacterium
CCGTTGGAGATCCCCCCCTCGACCCCGCCGGCCCGGGTGGTGTCCCGGCCGTAGCCGGTGCCCGGGTCCCAGTGGATGGCGTCGTGGGCCAGCGAGCCCCGCAGCGCCGCCACCTCGAACCCGTCGCCGATCTCCACCCCCTTGACGGCGGGGATGCTCATCAGCGCGCCCGCCAGCAGGCCGTCGAGCTTGCGGTCCCAGTGGACGTGGCTGCCCAGCCCCACGGGCACGCCGTAGGCGAGGACCTCGGCCACCCCGCCCAGGGAGTCGCCGGCGGCGGCGGCCGCCTTGATCTCCTCCACCATGGCCGCTTCGGCCCCGGCGTCGAAGCAGCGCACCTCCGAGGCGTCCACCCGCTCCAGGTCGGCGGGCACCGGCCGCTCGGTGCTCTTGGTGACGACCCCGCCGATGCCCACGACGTGCGACAGGACCGACACCCCCAGCCGGGCCAGCAGGGCCTTGGCCAGCCAGCCCGCCACCACCCGGGCCGCCGTCTCGCGGGCCGAGGCCCGCTCCAGCACGTCCCGGGCGTCGCTGAAGCCGTACTTCTGCATGCCGGCCAGGTCGGCGTGACCGGGACGGGGCGTGGTGAGGGGCTGGGCCGTGCGCCCCGGCGCGGGCGACATCTCCTCGTGCCAGCGGTCCGAGCGCTTCCACTCGGCATTGCCCACCAGCACGGCCACCGGCGAGCCCAGGGTACGGCCGTGGCGGACCCCGCCGAGGATGGTGAGCTCGTCGGCCTCGAAGCGCATGCGCGGCCCCCGGCCGTAGCCCAGCCGGCGGCGGGCCAGCTCGGCGGCGATCTCCGACTCCTCGACGGGCAGCCCTGCCGGCAGGCCCTCGACGGTGACGGCCAGACCGGCCCCGTGGGACTCGCCGGCGGTGAGGAAGCGCAGCACGCCAGCGAGGGTACCCCGACCACCCGGGCGGACCCGCCCGCCCGGTGGCGAGGCCTCAGCCGAAGAACCAGCCGGCCAGGGGGCCGCCGACCAGCACGGCCAGCACGGTGCCCCCGGCCAGGAAGGGAGCGAAGGGCACGTGGTCCCGGCGGCTGCGCCGGCCGAGGGCGATGAGCACCACCCCGCCGACGGCACCCAACAAGAAGCCGAGGAAGAGCCCGGCGAAGACCAGGGGCAGCTCCAGCCAGCCCAGGAACAGCCCGAGCACCAGGGCCAGCTTGACGTCACCCATGCCCATGCCCGCCGGCGAGACCAGGTTGATGGCGAGCAGCCCGCCGCCGGCGGCCACCGCCCCGACGAGGCCGGTACGCAGCGACGACCAGTCGCCGTCGACCAGGGCGGCCAAGCCGAGCAGGACGACCGATGCCACCAGCACGGGGAAGACGATCCGGTTGGGCACGATGTAGTGCTCCAGGTCGATCACGGTGATCGCCACCAGGGCGGCGAAGAGGACGAGGAAGGCAGGCAGGGCGGCGTCGGCGCCGAGGCGCAGGGCGGCGCCGGCGAAGAGCACGGCGGTGGCCGCCTCCAGGGCGGGGCTGTGACGACCGGGCGTCGGGCCCAGGGGCCGGCGGGCCAGGCGAGCCAGATCGGGCCCCAGGGGAGCCCGGGCCGGCACCCGCTCGACGACCACGGTGAGGGCCCGACCCACGATCACCCCGAGGACAGCACAGCCGAAGGCGAGCACCATGGACCGGCGACGCTACCGCCGGAGCGCCTCCGGCTCCGCCTCCAGGGCGGCGTGGACGGCATCGAGGGGCATGGCGACGCCGTGCATGAGCTGGAAGGCCAGCGCCGCCTGGTGGACGAGCATGCCCAACCCGTTGGTGGCCACCGCCCCCCGGTCGCCGGCCGCCTGCACCAGGGCGCTGGTGCGGGGGTGGTAGAGGAGGTCGACCACCAGCTGGCCCGCACCGAGGTCGCCCGGGACCAGCTCGAGCGGCAGCCGGTCGCCCACCGGGGTGGTGTTGACGACCAGCTCGGCCCCGGCGACGTCGCCCACCGATCCCGCCCGGACCCGCGAGGTGGAGGCCAGCCTCACCACCTCCTCGGCCTGGGCGGAGCGCCGGGCCACCACGGCGACCTCCCGGGCTCCGGCGCCCGCCAGGGCCAGCACCACCGCCCGGGCCGACCCGCCGGCGCCGAGCACGACGCAGCGCCTCCCCTCGGGGACGAAGGCGAGGTCGGCCTCCAGGGCGGCGAGCAACCCGGCCCCGTCGGTGCTTTCGCCCACGAGGGCACCGTGGTGGCGGACCACGGTGTTGACCACGCCCAGGGCGGCGGCGGCCGGGGCCAGGCGGTCGACCGCAGTCGCCACCGCCGCTTTGTGGGGCATGGTCACGTTGAGCCCCCCGAGGCCCAGCGTGCGCATGGCCTCCAGGGCCGAGCCGCCTTGCCCCGCCGGAACGTCGAAGGCGACGTAGACCCAGTCCATGCCCAGCGCCCGGAAGGCGGCGTTGTGGATCAGCGGCGACAGCGAGTGGGACACCGGCGA
The DNA here is from genome assembly GCA_035553895.1 of Acidimicrobiales bacterium. GTDB lineage: Bacteria > Actinomycetota > Acidimicrobiia > Acidimicrobiales > CADCSY01 > JADDRA01. Next base: position 2,455 of record DATMJI010000080.1, read on the forward strand.
GCCGATGACGGCGGCCACCCCGGTCCCCCCGCCGGGCGACCAGGCCGTCACGGGTTGACGCCGCGTGCCTTGGCCTCGGCGATGCGCCGGTTGTGCTCGGCATTGGTCTCGGAGAAGGCGTGGGCCCCGTTCTCCTCGTACTTGACGTAGAAGAGCCAGTCGCCCGGCGTCGGGTTCAACGCCGCTTCCAGCGATGCCCGGCCGGGGACGGCGATGGGCGTGGGCGGCAGCCCGGGGTTGCGGTAGGTGTTGTAGGGGGAGTCGACCTCGAGGTCGCTGAAGAGGACCTGACCGTTGGCCCGGCGCTCGCCCCGGGCGAAGATGACGGTGGCGTCGATCTGCAGGAGCATGCCCTCCTCCAGCCGGTTGTGGATGACCCGGCTGATCTTGCCCCGGTCCTCGGGCACCCGGGCTTCGGACTCGATGAGCGAGGCCAGGATGATCGCCTCGTAGGCGCTGAGCCCGCCCTCGAGGTCGCCCTCGCCGTAGCCCACCTCGGTGGCGACCGAGTCGAACATCTCGACCATCCTGGTCAGGAGCTCGTCCTCGTCCTCGGTTCCGTCGAAGCGGTAGGTCTCGGGAAAGAGCAAACCCTCGAGGCTGTCGACGCCGTCGGGCTGGTACGTCGAGCGAACGTCCCCGGACTCGGCCAGCTCGAGGAAGCGCTCGCCCGAGAGGCGCTCGACCTCGTCGACCCGGGCCGCCACCTCCTCGACGGTCAAGCCCTCGGGCACGGTCAGCTGCTCGAAGCTGATCTCGGGTCCGGCGTCGAGGACGGAGACGACATCGCCCATGGCCGAGTTCTCCTGGAGCGTGTACTCCCCCGCCTGGAAGCTCCCGCCCCCGCTGAACTGCACGTAGTAGCGGAAGACGGTGGCGTCGCTCACCACCCCCTCGTCGGCCAGGAGCTCGGCGATGGCCGCCGTCGTCGCCCCTTCGGGCACGGTGAGAGCCACCTCGGCGCCAGGCTCGCCCCCGGGGTCGATCTTGCCCTTGATCCACAGGCCCACCCCGGCCACGACCAGCACCACCACACCCAGCAGGGCGCCCAGCACGACCACCAGGCGCCGGCCTCCCCGCCCGGGCGGGCCGTCCCTGGTCCCCGGCCCGTCCTGGTCGAACAACATGTCGGTCATCGAGCGTCCCCCTCCCCCCGGCGCCGGTCCAACCACGATTGCAGCAGCACGGCGGCCGCCGCCCGGTCGACCACGCCCCGCCGGGCCCGGGAGCCCCGCCCGGCGGCGGCGAGGGCCTGGTGGGCGGCCACGGTGGTGAAGCGCTCGTCGTGGAGCTCGACGGGCACCGCCAAGCGGTGACGCAGCTCCTCGGCCTCGACCAGCACGGCGGTGGCGGCGGGACCGGTACCCCCGTCGAGCGACAGCGGCAGGCCGACCACAACCCGCTCGGCGCCCACGTCGGCGACCACCTCGGCCACCGCCCGGTGGTCGGCGGCGTGGCTCCGTCCCCGCTCGAGTACCCGCAGGGGAGTGGCCAGCACGCCCGAGGGATCGCTCAGCGCCATCCCGATGCGCCGGCTCCCCAGATCGAGGGCCAGCACCCGCCCCCCGCTCAAGCGGGGACGGCCACACCGGCGGCGGCCCGGGCCTGCTCCAGGGCCTCGTCGAGGCGACCGGGGTCCCGCCCGCCGGCGACGGCCAGGTCGGGGGCGCGGCCGCCGCCGCCGCCGACGGTCCGGGCGGCGCCGGCCAGCAGCTCCGACGCCACCAGGCCGCTGCCGGGTCGCACGGCCGCCACCAGCGCCACACCACCTCCGGGCGGGGCACCGCCCAGCACCACCGCCCGGATCCCTGCCTGCTCCCGCACGGCGACGGCCAGGTCCTTGAGCTCGTCGCGCCCGGCGCCGTCGCGGCGGGCGACCACCACCCCGTCGACGGCGCCGGCCGCCAGGCCGCCCGCCCCAGCGGCAGCCGCTGCCCGCTGGGCCGCCTTGAGCTCCTCCCGGGCCTCCTTGAGCTCCTCCCGGAGCCGGTCCAACCCGGACACCACCTCGTCGGGGGGCACGGCCAGCAGGGCCGCGGCCCGGTCGAGCTGGTGGCGGTCGGCCCGGGCCCGAGCCAGCGTCCCCGTGCCGGTGGTGGCGAAGATCCGGCGCTGGTTGGCCCCGATGGAGCTCTCCGACGTGATGCGGATGGGACCGATGTCACCGAGGGCGGACACGTGGGTGCCCCCGCACAGCTCGACCGAGTGGCGCCCGGCCTCGAGCACCCGCACGATGTCGCCGTACTTTTCCCCGAAGAAGGCGATGGCACCGGCCTCGGCGGCCTGGGCCTTGGTCGTCTCGTAGTGGCGCACCGGGTCGTTGGCCAGGACCTCGGCGTTGGCCAGATCCTCCACCGCCGCCAGCTCCTCGGGCGTGACGGCCTGGAAGTGGCTGAAGTCGAAGCGCAGGTAGTCGGGGCCGACCAGCGAGCCCTGCTGCTTGACGTGGTCGCCCAGCACCTGGCGCAGGGCCCAGTGCAGCAGGTGGGTGCCGGTGTGGTTCCGGCGGATGGCCTGGCGCCGCTCCACGTCGATGGCCGCCACCACCTCCTGGCCCTCACGCAGCTCGCCCTCGACCGGCCGGGCCAGGTGCCGGTGCAGGCCGGGCAGGGCATAGGTGGTGTCGAGCACCTCGACGCGGGCGCCGGCGGCGCTGATGGTGCCGGTGTCGCCCACCTGGCCCCCGGCCTCGGCGTAGAAGGGTGACCGGTCGAGGAAGACCTCGACGGCGCCGTCGGCAGCGTCGAGGACGGCCAGCACCCGGGCCTTGGTCTCGTGCTCCTCCCGCCCGGTGAACTCGGTGGGGCCGAACTCCTCCACCAGCTCCCGGTAGGTCCCCAGGGCGATCTCGGCTCCACCCCCCTGGCGCGACTCCTTGCCCCGGGCCCGCTGCTCGGCCATGGCCGCGTCGAAGCCGGCCCGGTCGACGGTGACCCCCCGCTCGGCCGCCATCTCCTCGGTGATCTCGATGGGGAAGCCGTAGGTGTCATGGAGCTTGAAGGCGACGTCGCCGGGGACCGCCCCGCGCGCCAGCTCGGCCTCGAGCAGCGTCGAGCCCGACTGGAGTGTCCGGCGGAAGCGGTGCTCCTCGCGCTCGACGGTGTCGGCCACCACGTCGGCAGCGCCGGCCAGCTCGGGGTAGGCATCGCCCAGCAGGCTCGCCGTGCGCTCGACGAGCGACCGGAGGAAGGGCCGGTCGATGCCGAGCTGGTGGCCCCGGGTGACGGCCCGGCGGATGGCGCTGCGCACCACGTAGCCCCGGTCCTCGTTGGAGGGGACCACGCCCTCGGCCACCAGGAAGGAGATGGAGCGGGCGTGGTCGGCGACCACCCGCAGGGCCACGTCGTCGGCGCCATCGCCGTAGCGCCGCCCGCTGATCGACTCGACCACCTCGATCAGTGGCCGCACGGCGTCGGTGTCGAAGACCGTGGGGACACCCTGGAGGAGCATGAGCCAACGCTCCAACCCGCCGCCGGTGTCGATGTTCTGGCGGGGGAGCTCGGTGAGCGAGTTGTCGGGGTGGCGGAACTGCGACATGAAGACCAGGTTCCAGAACTCCACGTAGCGGTCGCCGCTGCCCCGGGCCGGGCCCCCGGCCTCACCCCACTCCGGGCCGCAGTCGTAGTGGATCTCCGAGGACGGCCCGCACGGGCCGATCGCCCCCATCTCCCAGAAGTTCTCCTGGTCGAGCCGCTGGATGCGCTCCATGGGCAGGCCCACGACCTCGTGCCAGATGGCCTCGGCCTCGTCGTCGCTGCGGTGCACGGTGGCCCAGAGGCGATCGCCGTCGAAGCCGATGTGCTCGGTGAGCAGGTCCCAGGCCCAGCCGATGGCCTCCTGCTTGAAGTAGTCGCCGAAGCTCCAGTTGCCCAGCATCTCGAAGAAGGTGAGGTGGCGCCGGGTGCGCCCCAGCTCGTCGATGTCGTTGTGCTTGCCGCTCAGGCGCACGCACTTCTGGATGGACATGGCCCGGGGCCAAGGCGGCGCTTCTTCGCCGAGGAAGTAGGGGACGAACTGCATCATCCCCGAGTTGGTGAACAGGGGGGCCGACGGGTGGTGGGGGATGAGGCCGGCCGAGGAGACGAGGGTGTGGCGGTGCTGCTCGAAGTAGGACGTGAAGGCGCGCCGGAGTTGGGGGGCGTTCATGGCTCTCCCAGCCTACCTGCGGCCCCGCTCGCCATCAGGGGTCGTCCGGGCCCTGGTCTCGCCGTCCACCCCGGAGCTCGCGCTCCCGCTCGCGCATGGCCTGGCGGCCCTCCTCGGCCGCCGAGCGGATCCCGGTACCGACCCGCCGGGCCCCTTCGACCAGCTCGCTGGTGACCCGCGCCGGTTGGTAGCGCTCGACGGTGGCCCGCACCTTGCGCTGGCCCCACACGGCCAGGCCCACCCCCATGCCGGTACCCACCGTCATCCACGTCAAGCGCTTGAACACCGCCGCCGACCTCCCTGGCGCCGGCTCAGCGCTGGCGCAGGGACCGGGCGGCCTTGGCCGTGCCCGCACCGAGGGCCATGGCCTTGATCACCGGGTTGGCGAAGGCCACGTAGGCCAGGCGGGAGGCGGCGTCGACGGCTCCCGAGGCCGAGCGGATCGACGCCACCGCGTCGTCCAGGCGGTCGAGCTCGGCGTCGACGTGATGGAGGCTGCGCCGCAGCTCTGCCACCACCGGCACGGTGTCGGATTGCAGGTCCTCCAGGCCCTGGCGCAGCAGCGCCAGGGTCCGCTGCAGGGCCCGTAGGGCGAAGGCGGCCAGCACCGCCACCGAGACGCTGGCGATGGTCACCACCACCGCCGCCAGATCGACGGCACTCACCGGGGGGAACCCTCGTCGCTCCTGCGAGCAGCCATGCGCCGGGAGACCTCCTCCTCGTAGCCGTGGGCCGAGGGCTCGTAGTACACCCGGGCGGCCACTTCCGCGGGGCGGTACTGCTGGGCGACCCAGCCCGCCTCGTGGTCGTGAGGATAGTCGTAGCCCTCCCCGTGACCGAGCGCCGACGCTCCCTGGTAGTGGCGGTCGCGCAGGTGCACCGGCACCTCGCCGGGGGGACGGTCGGCCACATCGGCCTGGGCCCGGCCCAGGGCAACGGTCACCCGGTTCGACTTGGGGGCGGTGGCCAGGTGCACCACGGCGTGCGCCAGGTTGAGCTGGGCCTCGGGCAGCCCCACCACTTCCACCGCCCGGGCGACGGCGTCGGCCACCACCAGGGCGCTGGGATCGGCCATGCCCACGTCCTCGGAGGCGAGGATCACCAGCCGGCGGGCCACGAAGCGGGCGTCCTCCCCGGCCGCCAGCATCCGGGCCAGCCAGTAGAGGCCGGCGTCGGGGTCGCCGCCCCGGATGGCCTTGATGAAGGCGGAGATGACGTCGTAGTGCTCGTCCCGCCCGTACCGCAGGGCCCGCTGGTCGAGTGCCGCCTCGGCGTGGGCCAGGGTGACCGGACCCCGCCCGCCGCCGGGGGCGGCCAGGGCGATGGCCACCTCGAGGGCGCCGAGGGCGGCCCGGCCGTCGCCGCCGGCCCGGTCGGCCAGGTGGGCCCCGGCGTCGTCATCGACGTCGACGCCCTCGGCGGCGGCGGCCCGGGCCAGCAGGGTGGTCACCGCCTCGTGGTCGAGGGGGCGGAGGCGGAACAGCGTTGAGCGGCTCAGCAGCGGGGCATTGACCTCGAAGAACGGGTTCTCGGTGGTGGCCCCGATGAGGGTGAGCAGACCCTCCTCCACCGACGGCAGCAGGGCGTCCTGCTGGGCCCGGTTGAAGCGGTGGACCTCGTCGAGGAACAAGATGGTGGCCTGGCCCTGCTCGCCCAGCCGGGCCCGGGCCCGCTCCACCACCGCCCGCACGTCCTTGACCCCGGCGGTGACCGCCGACAGGGGCTCGAAGGCGGCCCGGGTGGCCCCCGCCACCACTCGGGCCAGGGTGGTCTTGCCCGTGCCCGGCGGTCCCCACAGGATGACCGACGACAGGCGGTCGGCCTCGATCAGGCGCCGCAGCGGCCCCTCGGGCCCGAGCAGGTGGTCCTGGCCGACGATCTCGTCGAGGGTGCGGGGCCGCAACCGGGCCGCCAGCGGCGCCGACGCCGCCAGCCGGGCCTCAGCCGCCCCGTCGAAGAGGTTCCCCACCCC
>DATMJI010000081.1:0-19895 GCA_035553895.1 Acidimicrobiales bacterium
CGAAGCCGTGTCGTCACGCACCAGGAGGAACACGATCGCCGCCCCGAGGGCGAAGAAGGCGACCCCGAGGATCACCAGGACGTTCGAGCGCTTTGCCATTTGGGATCTCCTTCGATCTCCGGTTCCATGACGGCGCGGCCGCTGCGGCCCTGCCTGAGTGCTTCTTCGTCCGGTTTGGATGCCGACTTGAGGGCTCCGCCTCCCTCAGGACCCGGCGGTCGGCGGCGGGGCCGGTAGCGTTCCGCCGTGGCGACCGTGGGCCTGACCGGCGGCATCGGGTCGGGCAAGTCGACCGTCGCCCGGCTCCTCGCCGATCGGGGTGCTGTGGTCATCGATGCCGACGACGTCACCCGCCAGCTCCAGCGACCGGGGGAAGCGGTGTACCACGCCACCGTGGAGCGCTTCGGTCCAGAGATCGTCGCCGCCACCGGCGAGCTCGACCGCCCGGCCCTGGCCCGCCTGGTCTTCTCCGACCCCACGGCCCTGGCCGACCTCGAGTCCCTCACCCATCCCGCCGTGCGCCGGGCCGTGACCGAGCGGGCCCGGGCCAGCCCCGCCGCCGCCGGCGTGGTGCTGGTCGTTCCCCTGCTCCTGGAGACGGGCCACTACGACGTCGAGGGGGTGGTGGTGGTCGACTGCCCGGAGGCAACGGCGATCGCCCGGCTCCAGCGGGAGCGGGGGATGGCGGTCGAGGACATCCGGGCCCGGCTGGACCGCCAGCTCTCCCGCGACGAACGCCTGGAGCGGGCCGACATGGTCGTCGACAACGCCGGGCCCCCCGAGGCCCTGCCCCCCCAGATCGACCGGCTCTGGACCTGGATCACCTCGCTGGCGGGCCCTCCCTCGTAGCGGGCGGGGCGGGGAACGGCCCAGTACCATCGACGGCGATGCCGCCCTTCCAGGTCGTCTCGGCCTTCGCCCCGGCCGGCGACCAGCCGGCCGCCGTGGCCGCCCTGACCGAGGGCCTGGCCCGTGGCGACCGCTTCCAGACGCTGCTCGGGATCACCGGGAGCGGCAAGTCGGCCACCGTGGCGTGGACCATCGAAGCGGCCCAGCGCCCCACCCTGGTCATCGCCCCCAACAAGTCGCTGGCCGCCCAGCTGGCCAACGAGTTCCGGGAGTTCTTCCCCCACAACCGGGTCGAGTACTTCGTCTCCTACTACGACTACTACCAGCCTGAGGCCTACGTCCCCTCGAGCGATACCTACATCGAAAAGGACAGCTCGATCAACGACGAGATCGACCGGCTCCGGCATTCGGCCACCTCGGCCCTGCTCACCCGGCGCGACGTCATTGTGGTGGCGTCGGTCTCGTGCATCTACGGCCTGGGCTCGCCCGAGGAGTACCGGGCCAACCTGCTGGTGCTGCGCCGGGGAGAGGAGCACGACCAGCGCTCGATCCTCTCCCGCCTGGTCGACATGCAGTACCAGCGCAACGACATGACCCTCGCCCGCGGCAGCTTCCGGGTGCGGGGCGACACCATCGAGGTGCATCCGGCCTACGAGGAGACCGGCGTGCGCATCGAGCTCTTCGGCGACGAGGTCGAGCGCATGACCCGCGTCGATCTGCTCACCGGTGAGCGCCTGGAGGACCTGACCGAGCTGGTGGTGTTCCCGGCCACGCACTACGTCGCCGGCGATCAGCGCCTGGAAGCAGCCATGCAGCGCATCGAGGTGGAGCTGGCCGCCCGCTTGGCCGAGCTCGAGGGCCAGGGCAAGCTCCTCGAGGCGCAGCGCCTGCGCATGCGCACCAACTACGACCTGGAGATGCTGGCCGAGGTCGGGGTGTGCAACGGGATCGAGAACTACTCCGCGCCCATCGACGGTCGGGACCCGGGAACGCCGCCCCACACCCTGCTCGACTTCTTTCCCGACGACTTTCTGGTGGTGCTCGACGAGAGCCATGTGGCCGTGCCCCAGCTCCACGGCCAGTACGAGGGCGACCGCTCCCGCAAGGAGACGCTCATCGAGCACGGCTTCCGGCTGCCCTCGGCGGCCGACAACCGGCCTCTGCGCTTCGAGGAGTTCCTCGAGCGGGTCCACCAGGTGGTGCTCCTCTCGGCCACCCCCGGCTCCTGGGAGCGCTCCCACTCGGCCCAGATCGTCGAGCAGCTGGTGCGCCCCACCGGCCTGGTCGACCCCGAGGTGGTGATCAAGCCCACCAAGGGCCAAATCGACGACCTCATCGAGCACATCGGTGCCTGCACCGCTGCCGGCCAGCGCAGCCTGGTCACCACCCTCACCAAGAAGATGGCCGAGGACCTGACCGACTACCTCCTGGAGCAGGGCCTACGGGTGCGCTACCTGCACTCCAACGTCGACACCATCGCCCGCATCGAGATCCTGCGCGACCTGCGCCTCGGCGAATTCGACGTCCTCGTCGGCATCAACCTCCTGCGCGAGGGCCTCGACCTGCCCGAGGTGGCACTGGTGGCGATCCTCGATGCCGACAAGGAGGGGTTCTTGCGCAGCGAGACCTCGCTCATCCAGACCATGGGCCGGGCCGCCCGCAACGTCGACGGCCAGGTCCTCATGTACGCCGACCAGATCACCGATTCCATGCGCCGGGCCATCGACGAGACCCAGCGCCGCCGCCACCTCCAGCAGGCCTACAACGCCGAGCACGGCATCGATCCCCAGACCATCCGCAAGGCGGTCAGCGACATCCTGGTGTACCTCCGGCCGGCCGAGTCGTCCGCAGCGGTCCCCGGTGGCGAGCGACGCTCCCGGGAGCGAGATCGGGCCCGTGCCGATCTGGCCGAGCTCCCGGCCGACGAGTTGGCCCGGCTGATCCACAGCCTCGAGGAGGAGATGCACGAGGCGGCCGCCGGGCTGCGCTTCGAGTACGCCGCTCGCCTCCGCGACGAGATCGGCGACCTCAAGCGCGAGCTGCGGGAAGTCGGCTGAGGGTGGCCGGGGCACCGGCCCGCAGCGTCCCGGCGCTCGTCCGGGCCCTACGGGAGCACGGTGCCGACGGGCTGGCCCCGGTGCCCAGGGCCGAGCAGCTGGCCCGCAAATCCCCGAGCAGGCGCCGGGAGATCCTCGACGAGCTCCGCGTCGACCTGCACGCGCTGTCGGCGCTGCTGGCCGAAGCAGCGGTGGAGCGGGCCCGGCGCCATCGCCCTGACTACCCGCCCTACGGCTTGGCCCGCTCCGGCTACTCCGCTTCGCGCCTGGTGGCGGCCGATCCCGAGCCGTTCCCAAAAGGGTCGATCGCCTCCTTCGACGCCCTGGGGAAGGCCTTCGTCGACACCACCATCTTCCACCTGCGGGCGACCTGGAACGAGCAGCGCCACCATCACGGCTGGGTCCTCGAGCGCCTGGAGGAGCTGCTGGCTCCGTTCCGGGCGGCGGCGGGGCCGGCGGCCGAACCCCGCATGCGCGACGGCATCAGCTTCCTCTACGGCGGCCTGCACTTCGGCACGGGTGTGTCGGTCCAGCTCGTCGAGGTCATGGCCACGGTCCTCGAGGCCGACGGGCGCTTCGGACCGGAGGAGCGGGTGGCCGTGCTCCACCGCAGCACCCGCCCGGCGCTGCGCCTGGCCGCTCTCAACGTCGAGCAGGTGGCAACGGCCTTCCAAAACCTCCAGGACGGCGGCACCCGGGCCGGATGGATGGCCCCCGGGCACTTCTCCCTCCTGACGGCGGGGGACGGGCCGGCCCGTATCGACCTGCGCGACGATGCCCTGCCGGGTGAGGAGGAGCGCTTCACCTTCGCCACCCTGGGCTGCCCGGCTCGGGTGGCCATGGCCGACGGGGGCCCGTCGGCCATCACCGGCCTGTGGTCGTGGTGCGTCGACCTGGCCCGGGACACCGGCCTGCTGGAGGGCGGAGCCGGCTGATCCGGTCAAGTCCGGCCCGACCCGCGCCGATGCACCGGACGTGGGGTGGCTGCGGCGGATGTGGGCGGCACCCCTGGCGATGCACGCCGGGCTCCTGGCTTTCGTGCTGGTGGCGCTGATCCCGGTGGTGGGCCCGGGCGCCTCCTTCTCTCCCGATGAGGGCGTCGCCGTCATCCAGGCCCGGACCATCCAGGGTGATGGCGGCTGGATCGTCGAGCACCCCTTCGCCGAGCTCGATCCCGGCGACGACTACTACCCGCTGGGGGCCTCGACCGTCGGCCGCCACGGTCAGGCACCCTTCGCAAAGCATCCCGCCTACCCGGTCCTCCTGGCCGGGCTGGACCGCGCCGGCGGCATCACCGCCATGGTGTTGCTGTCCATCGCCGGCACGGTGGGGGCCGCCGTGGCCGCCGCCCTCCTGGCCCGCCGGGTGGCCGGGGGCCTCGAGCGCCCGGTCCTGTGGACGGTGGGGCTGGGTAGCCCGCTGCTGTTCGACGCCTACCTCCTCATCGCCCACTCTCTGGGGGCCGCCCTGGCCGCCGGAGCGGTCGTGGCCGCCGCCGGGGGGCTCCAGCGTGGTGGTGCCCGCCCCTTCCTCCTGGCGGCGCTGGCCACCGCCGCGGCCGTGCTGGTCCGCAGCGAGGCCCTGGTCTTCGCCGCCGCCCTGGCCGCCGGCATCGGCCTCAGCGCCATCGCCCTGCGCCGGCCCCGCCTCCTGGCCGGCGCCGCGGCGGTGGCCGGTGCCGGACTTGCTGCCGCGCTGGCCGAGAAGCAGGCCCAGATCGCCCTGGTCGGTGCCAGCCCCGGCGGGGTGCAGGCGCCGGCCGTCGAGGGGGGGTTTCTCGGTGCCCGGATGGAGGCATTCATCAATACCTGGCTCGACCCCTCGGCGGGCGTCACCACCAGCGCCGACCTCGCCCTTCTCCTGGCCGTGGTGCTCACCGTGGCCGGGGCCGTCGTCGCCCGGCGCCGGCCCGAACGACCGGGCCTGCTCGTCGCCGTGGTTCTGGTGGCGGGGGCCGTCTCGGTGCTGGCCTTCGCCGACAGTCCGAGCCGGACCGTCCCCGGATTCCTCGTCGCCTTCCCCGTGGCGGCCGTCGCCCTCGCCCTGGTGGACCGCCGCTACTTCGAGGCGGCCAGTGGCCGGCTGCTGGTCACCGTCACCGCCGGGCTGTTCGTGGCCGCCATCCTGGCCACCCAGTACCGGGAGGGGGGGAGTGCCGAGTGGGGCGGGCGCTACTTCGCCCTCGCCATCCCCCTGGTCTCGGTCCTCGCCGTCGACGCCCTCGCCCGCCGGTCCCCCGCCCTGCCGGTCGGCTCCCGGCGCTGGGCGGCGGCCGGCCTGGTTGGCGTGTCCGCCCTCTTGTCCGTCGGTGCGGTGACCAGTTTGGCCCGCATCCACTCCTTTACCGGCGAGCTCCTGGAGCGCATCGCCGCCACCGGGGCGACGTCCCAGCCCGGTGACGGCCACAGCCAACCGGTACTGGTCAGCGCCTACCCCAACATCCCTCGCCTGGCGTGGGCCAGCTTCTCGGACCAGCGCTGGCTCCACAACCCCGATCCCGGGGCCGGGGCCGAGCTGGCCCACCGGCTCAGGGAGGCCGGCGTGGACGAGCTGGTCTTCGTGGGGTCCGAGCCCGACGACGTGGCTCCCTACCTCGTCGCCTACCGGGTCGATGAAGACCGCTCATGGGAGATGGGCAGCTGGGCGGTGTCGACGCTCGTGCCGAGCGAGACCGGGGGAAGGGCACCGGTAGACTCAGCTGGTGCCAGACTCGATCGTCGTTCGCGGCGCCCGTGAGCACAACCTCGACGACGTCTCCCTCGAGCTGCCTCGTGATCGGCTGATCGTCCTCACCGGCCTGTCCGGCTCGGGCAAGTCGTCCCTGGCCTTCGACACCATCTACGCCGAGGGCCAGCGCCGCTACGTCGAGTCGCTCTCGTCCTACGCCCGCCAGTTCCTGGGCCAGATGGACAAGCCCGATGTCGACTTCATCGAGGGCCTGTCGCCCGCCATCTCCATCGACCAGAAGTCGGCCGGGCGCAACCCGCGGTCGACGGTGGGCACCATCACCGAGATCTACGACTACCTGCGACTCCTCTACGCCCGCATCGGGGTGCCGCACTGCCCCCGGTGCGGCCAGGTCATCGCCCGCCAGACGCCCCAGCAGATCGTCGACCGGGTGCTCGAGCTGCCCGAGGGTACCCGGTTCCAGGTGCTGGCCCCGGTGGTGCGGGGCCGCAAGGGTGAGTACGAGAGCCTCCTCGGCGAGCTCGCCTCCGAGGGCTTCTCCCGGGCCCGGGTCGACGGCGAGGTCCGGGACCTGGGCGAGGAGATCCGCCTCGAGCGCTACGAGCAGCACACCATCGAGGTGGTGGTCGACCGCCTGGTCCGGCGGGCAGGCATCGAGCGGCGCCTCACCGACTCCCTGGAGACGGCCCTGCGCCTGGCCGAGGGCGTGGCCGAGGTGGAGCTGGTGCCGCGCCCGGGCGAGGGGGAGGCGACGCCGGCCCAGATCCTGACCTTCAGCCAGCACCTGGCCTGTGCCACCTGCGGGCTGTCCTTCGACGAGCTGGCACCCCGGAACTTCTCGTTCAACTCCCCCTACGGTGCGTGCCCCCACTGCGACGGCCTGGGCACCCGCTACGAGGTCGATCCCGAGTTGGTCGTCCCCAACCCCGATCTCTCCATCGCCGAGGGCGCCGTGGCCCCCTTCGCCTCGGCCCGCACCGCCTACTTCGACCGGGTGCTCGAGGCGGTGGCCGGCCACTACGGCTTCCGCCTGGGCACCCCGTGGGCCAAACTGAAGAAGAGCCACCGCAAGGCCGTGCTCTACGGGACAGGCACTACCAAGCTCCAGGTCGACTACAAGAACCGCTACGGACGCTCCCGTTCCTACCGCACCGCCTTCGAGGGAGTGATCCCCTGGCTCCAGCGCCGCCACAGCGACGCCGAGTCGGACTGGAGCCGGGGCCAGGCCGAGTCCTACATGCGCGAGGTGCCCTGCCCGATCTGCCACGGCGCCCGACTCAAGCCCGAGTCCCTCGCCGTCGCCGTCGACGGGCGGTCCATCCACGACGTGTCGTCCCTGCCGATCGTCGAGGCGGCCTCGGTGCTGGCCGGCCTCGAGCTCTCCGACCGGGACCGGATGATCGCCGAGCGGGTGGTCAAGGAGATCAACGCCCGCCTGGGCTTTCTCCTCGACGTCGGTCTCGGCTACCTGTCCCTCGACCGCTCGGCCGGCACTCTGGCCGGCGGTGAGGCCCAGCGCATCCGGCTGGCCTCCCAGATCGGCTCGGCCCTGGTGGGGGTGCTCTACGTGCTCGACGAGCCCTCCATCGGGCTGCACCAACGGGACAACCACAAGCTCATCGAGACCCTGGCCCGCCTGCGTGACCTGGGCAACACCGTCATCGTCGTCGAGCACGACGAGGACACCATCCGGGTGGCCGACCACGTGGTCGACATCGGGCCGGGGGCCGGCGAGCGTGGCGGACGGGTGGTCTACTCCGGGCCGGTCGAGGGCCTGGTGGGCTGTCATCAGTCCGTCACCGGCGACTACCTGGCCGGGCGCCGGGTGATCCCTGTTCCCGAGGTCCGGCGGTCGCCCGGTCAGGACTGGCTCGGCGTGCGGGGGGCACGGGAGCACAACCTGGCCGACCTCGACGTCGACCTCCCGCTGGGCTGCTTCGTCGCCGTCACCGGCGTGTCCGGGTCGGGCAAGTCCACCCTGGTCAACGACATCGTCCTGCGGTCGCTCATGCAGCGGGTCTACCGGTCGCGCATCGCCCCCGGGCGGCACCGCTCGGTGATCGGGGCCGAGTCCATCGACAAGGTCATCGCCATCGACCAGTCGCCCATCGGGCGCACCCCCCGCTCGAACCCGGCCACCTACACCGGCGTCTTCGACCGCATCCGCGCCCTGTTCGCCAAGACGCCCGAGGCCAAGGTGCGGGGCTACCAGCCGGGCCGGTTCTCCTTCAACGTCAAGGGCGGCCGGTGCGAGGGCTGCGCCGGCGACGGCACCATCAAGATCGAGATGCACTTCCTGCCCGACGTCTACGTGCCCTGCGAGGTGTGCAAGGGCGCGAGGTACAACCGGGACACCCTGGAGGTAACCTTCAAGGGCCGGACCATCGCCGAGGTGCTGGACCTGCCCTGCGAGGAGGCCCTGGCCTTCTTCGCCAACCAGCCGGCCATCGCCCGCCACCTCCAGACCCTGGTCGACGTGGGGCTCGGTTACGTGCGCCTGGGCCAGCCCGCCCCCACCCTCTCCGGGGGCGAGGCCCAGCGGGTCAAGCTGGCGTCCGAGCTGGCCAAGCGCTCCACCGGCCACACCATGTACGTGCTCGACGAGCCCACCACCGGCCTGCACTTCGACGACATCCGCAAGCTGCTCGGCGTCCTCAGCCGCCTGGTCGACCAGGGCAACACCGTGCTGGTCATCGAGCACAACCTCGACGTCATCAAGACGGCCGACTGGATCGTCGACCTCGGCCCCGAAGGCGGTTCGGGCGGTGGCCGGGTCATCGCCGAGGGCCCACCCGAGCTGGTGGCCAAGAATCCCGATAGCCACACCGGGCGGTTCCTCGCCCCCCTCCTCGGCGCCTGAATCCCCCGTCACCCGTTCTCCGGTGCCCCGGCGGCGCTGAGCGCCGCCACAGTCCCGGAGCACGGTGGGGGAAGGACTCTCAACCGCCGCCGGCTTCGCGCCGATGCACTAGACGTGCACCGCCACCTGGCCCGAGTCGCGCTGTACGGCGGGGTGGTGGTGGCCGTGGTGGCCCTCAGCAAGGTCCACGCCGTCGCCTCGGTGCCGGGGTACGACTACACCGGCTCGTCGCGCTTCGGCTGGTCGTTCGCCTACATCGCCCTGCTGTGCCTGGCCGCCTACGGGCTGGGCCTGCCCGACCTCGCTCGCGGTCGCCGCGTCGCCGTGGTTGCCGCCGCCGGCGCCACGAGCGGGGGGGCACTGGGCATCTCGGCCATCCAACTGCTCACCGGCACGGCTTTGCTGCCCCGGTGGGTCGTGTTCGGCGCCGCCGTGGTGCTGGTGCCATGGTTCGTGCTCTGCGCCACCGTGGCCCGGGAAGGGGTGACCCGTGCCGAGGGGCGCGACCGCGTCCTGCTGGTGGCCGGACCCGGCGAGGCCGTCGTCCTCGAAGACGAGTTGGGCCAGGCGCCGGAACGGCCGGCGTCGGTCGTCGCCCACCTCGACGTCGAGGCCGCCCGGGCCGGCGACGGACCGGGGCGGCCGCTGGTCGAACAGGCCGACGCTCTCGACGCGACCGTGGTGGTGCTCGACCGCCACGCCCAGGCGGACGAGAGCATCGTCGCCCAGGCCGCTGCCCTGCACGCCGCCGGTGTGCGGATCCGGACCCTGTCGTTGTTCTACGAGCAGTGGCTGGGCAAGTTGCCCGTCTCCGAGCTGGAGCGGGTGTCGTTGATGTTCGACATCGGTGAGCTCCATCGGGCCCGCTACGGGCGGGCCAAGCGCCTCCTCGACGTGGCCCTCGCCCTGGGCGGGCTGGTGCTGCTCGCCGTGGTGACACCACTGGTGCTGGCCGGCAACGCCGTGGCCAACCGGGGCCCGCTGCTCTTCCGCCAGAGACGGGTGGGCAAGCAGGGCCGGACCTTCCAGATCCTGAAGTTCCGCACCATGGGCGGCGAGGCCACCTCGGCGGCCACCGGGGAGTGGACCAGCGAGCACGATCCCCGGATCACCCCCTTCGGCAACCTCTTGCGGCGGACCCACCTCGACGAGCTGCCCCAGGTCTGGAACATCGTGCGGGGGGACCTCTCGGTCGTCGGCCCCCGGCCCGAGCAGCCCCGCTACGTGGGCGAGCTCACCGACAAGCTGCCCTTCTACGACCTGCGCCACCTGGTCCGGCCCGGCCTCACCGGCTGGGCCCAGGTCAAGTACGGCTACGCCGGTTGCGAGACCGACGCCCTGGAGAAGCTCCAGTACGAGTTCTACTACCTGCGCCGCCAGAGCCTCGGCTTCGACCTGCGGGTCATGGGCCGCACCGTACGCAGCGTCTTGCGAGGGGCGGGACGTTGAGCCTGGCCAAGCTCAAGGTCGTCCACGTCATCACCAAGCTTGACGTCGGGGGAGCGCAGGAGACGGCACTCAACATCCTCACCGGCCTCGACCGGGAGACCTTCGCCCCCTGCCTCGTCTGCGGGCTCGAGACCGGCAGCACCGGCTCGCTTCACCACGAGGCCCGCCGGCGGGGCGTGGAGGTGCATGTGGTGCCGTCGCTGGTGCGCCGCCTCTCCCCGCTACGGGATCTGGCCGCTGGCTACCAGCTCTGGCGGTTCATGAAGCGGGTGGGCCCGGATGTCGTCCACACCCACAGCAGTAAGGCGGGCGTGCTGGGGCGGGCAGCAGCTCACCTGGCCGGTACCGCGGTCGTCGTCCACAGCGTGCACGGTTGGAGCTTCCGTCCGTACCAGCCGGCGTGGGTGCAGCGGCTGGCGGTGCTCGCCGAACGGCTCATGGCCACGACATGCGACCTCCTGGTGGTAGTCGCCGAGGCGGACCGCCGAGAGGGGCTCAGGCGAGGAGTGGGTACCCCCGAGCAGTACCGGGTGATCCGCAACGGCGTGGCTATCAACAGAATCGCCGCCGCCGGGGCCAGCGCGGCGACCGTTCGTCGCCAGCTCGGCGTCCCTGCCGGCTCCCCGCTGGTGGGCTCGGTGATGCGACTGGCACCGCCCAAGGATCCCGGGACCTTCCTGCGGGCGGTGGCCCTCGTGGCCTCGAACCGGCCTGACACTCGCTTCGCCGTCATCGGCGACGGACCCGGGCGACACGATGCGGAGGCCCTGGCCATGGAACTCGGCGTGTCCGACCAGGTGATCTTCGCCGGCGTTCGCCGGGACGTGGCCGAGGTCCTCGGCGCCCTCGATCTCTTCGTCCTCTCCTCGACCTCCGAAGGCCTCCCCCGGGTTGTGGTCGAGGCCATGGCCGCCGGCGTCCCCGTGGTGGCGAGCGACGTCGGTGGGGTCTCTGAGGTCGTCGACGACGGCGTCACCGGGCGCCTGGTCCCGCCAGCGGACCCGGATGCCCTCGCCGCCGCCATGCTCGACGTGTTGGACCATCCCCGTACCAGCGGGCAGCTGGCCCGATCGGCGCGCGCGGCCATCGCCGGTCACGATCTCGGCGTGGCCGAGAGGTGTTGGCGCGACGTCTACCTCGCCGGGAGCGCGGGTGGCGGTCGTCGGGAGCGTGACCGCAGCCCTCTGGCCCCCGCCGCACCATGACACCGATCCGCATCACCCACATCCTGCCGGGCCTGGGCGTCGGAGGGGCCGAACGCATGCTCTCTCAGCTGGTGACCGGCATGGATCCGCTCCAGTTCGAGAACCGGGTCATCTCCCTCACCGACGAAGGTGCCCTGGGCGGGCATTTGCGGGAGAGGGGCGTGGAGGTGCAGGAGCTCGGGATGCGCCGGCTGCCCGACCCCGTGGGTTTCGCCCGCCTGGTGGCGTGGCTCCGCCTGAGCCGCCCCGACATCGTGCAGACTTGGCTCTACGCCGCCGACATCGTGGGCGGGGTGGCCGCCCGGATGGCCGGGCCCGGGACCGTGGTCTGGAACATCCGCCAGTCGGCACCGGGGCCCGAGGATGCCTATCGGCACCGCTGGTCGGCGCGTACCGCCGCACTCCTCTCGGGATCGGTGCCGCACCGGGTCCTGAGCTGTTCACAGGAGGCTCGCCGGTCCCACGAGCGCCTCGGCTACCGGAGCGGCGCCGTCGTCATTGCCAACGGTATCGACGTGTGCACCTTCCGGCCGGCCGCCCTCGCAGCCGAATCTCTGCGCGGCGAGCTCCGCCTGGATCCGTGCACCCCCCTCGTCGGCATGGTGGCCAGGTTCGATGCCGCCAAGGGACATCGAGACTTCCTGGAAGCGCTGGCCCACATCGTCGAGCATGGCCACCGGCTCCACGCCGTGCTGTGCGGCGAGGGCATCGTCGCCTCCAACCCTCGCCTGGCGCGGTGGATCAGCGACCTGGGTCTCAGTCATCGGGTGCATCTGCTCGGGCGCCGCCACGACGTTCCCCGACTCCTGGCCGGTCTCGATGTGGCCGTGTCCGCCTCCCGCAGCGAGGGCTTCCCCAACGCCGTGGGCGAGGCGATGGCGGCGGGGGTGCCCTGCGTCGCCACCGACGTCGGGGATACCGCCCTCCTGCTGGGCGACACGGGCACAATCGTCCCTGCTCGGGACCCGGAGGCACTGGCCGGAGCAGTGCTGGCCCTGCTGGGTGCCGACGAATCCACCCGCCGAGCTGTCGGTGCCCGGGCCCGGCAGAGGATCAGGCAGCACTTCACCATCGAAGGCGCCGTCGAGCGTTACGCCCGCTTCTACCGATCCCTGGTCCGGTCGGATGTGCCCCAGGGGTCAGCGTGCCGGACGTAAGGATCTGGAAGGGTCACCTCGCCCGCCCGGTCGGCCTCGGTGGTCTGGCGCTTGCCGCCGTGGCGCTGGGGGTGGTCCAACAGGGCATCGCCGTTGTCGTCCTCGGCGCAGGGAGCGAGACGGATGCCCTCTTCGCCGGCTATGCGCTACCCCAGATCGTGCTCGCTGTCCTGGGCACCACCCTGGCCAACGTCCTCGTTCCCCTCCTCGCCGGCGAGGACGGCGAGGAGGTCCGGGGCGCGGCCTGGACGTTGTTCGCCGGCGCCACCGTGGCTTTCGGCGGGGTGGCCCTCGTTCTGGGGAGCACCGCACCCCTTTGGACACCGGTGCTCTTTCCCGGCTTCGAGGGACCGGTCCAGGAGCTGGCGGTCGAGCTGACCAGGATCCAGCTGGTGGGCATGGTCTTCAGCGCCCAAGCCGTCGTGCTCAGTGCCGTCTACCAGTCCAGGGGCTCGTTCCGCTGGGCGGGGGTGACGCCAGTCATCGGCGGCGCTGCCGGGCTGGCCTTCATGGTGTTGACGATCGGGGGGCTCGGTGTCCATGCGGCGGCGTGGGCCTCGAACGTACGGCTGGGGCTCCAGGCCAGCCTCCTCTACCCGATCCTCGGTTCGTTCGTCATGCCGAACCGGCGGGCGAGCCTGGTGCGGGAGGCCTGGCGCCGGTCTCGCCCGCTCGTGCTCGCCTGCGCCTACTACCGTTCGGACATCCTCGTGGACCGGTGGCTGGCGTCGCTCACGCCGGCCGGCGGGCTGTCCTTGCTGTTTCTCGCCTCCCGGCTCTACAGCGTGGGCGCCCAGGTCGTCAACAGTGCCATCACCCTGCCGGAGACGCCGGCTCTCGCCATGGCGGCCAAGGAGGAGCGCTGGTCCTTCTTCGCCGACCGCTACCGGCGCCTGGTCACCGTCGTGCTGGCCATGACCGGGTCGCTGTACCTCCTGGCTCTCGGCGGTCTGCCGGTGCTCAACCTCATGGCGCCCGATGTCCTCGGGGATCAGCTGTGGACCTTCTGGCTCCTGCTCTTGGCCCTCGGGGGCGTCCTGGTGGCGGGGGGCACCGGCCAGGTGCTCTCCAGCGCCCACTACGCCACCGGCGACACCCGGACTCCCACGCGCATCGGCATCGTCGGGTTCACCGTGGGCATCCTCCTCAAGCTGGCCGGCCTGCACGCCCTGGGACTGGTGGGCATCGCCCTGGGGACCTCGCTCTACTACATCGGTATCGGATTCGCCCTCCACGGCGCCATGAAGCGGAGGCTGGCCCGTGCCCGTTGAGACCGACTGCGTGCGTACCGAGACCGCCCGCTGTCCCTTGTGCGGGCCCATGGGCGCCGTCACCGTCGTGCACGGCGAGGACCGTGAGCTCGGACTGCCCGGCCGCTACGCGGTGATCCGCTGCCAGGGGTGCGGGCTGCTGCGCACCGACCCCCGCCCCACCCTGGAGACGATGGGCTACTACTACCCCGACAGCTACGCGCCCTATGCCCTGGAAGGGGCGGTCAGCGAAGTGCGGACTGGTAGGGCACGTCGCCACGGCTGGGCCCGCCGGCTGCTCGACGCCCGCGACCACGCCGTCCCGCCGCTCCCGCCGGGCCGCCTGCTCGAGCTGGGCTGCGCCTCCGGCCAGTTCCTGGCCACGATGGCCGCCAAGGGGTGGCAGGTCCAGGGCATCGAGCCGTCTCCGGCCGCCGCCGGACGCGCCGCCGCCCAGGGCTTCGACGTCATCAACGCCCAGGTCGAGCTCGTCACCGACCTGGACGAACAGTTCGACCTCATCGCCGCCTGGATGGTGCTCGAGCACCTGCACGATCCGATCCAGGTTCTCACCCGCATGCGAGCGTGGGTCAAGCCGAGCGGCTGGTTGGCCCTCTCTGTGCCGAACGCGGCCAGCGTCGAGCGGCGCATCTTCCGCTCGCACTGGTACGCCCTGCAACTGCCCCGCCACCTCTACCATTTCGAACCCGACACCCTGGCCCACCTGCTGCAGGCGGCGGGCTGGCGGGTCGCCGGGTTACACCAACAGCGAACCCTCACCAACCTCGTCGGCAGCTGTGGCCGGGCCCTCGAGGCCGGGTCCGGGCACCGTCTCGGAACGCGCCTGGTCGGTGCGGCCGCGCACTCGCGCCTTCTCAGGGTCGCAGCCTTTCCCGCCGCAGCCGCTCTCGCCGCCCTCGGCCAGACCGGGAGGATGACCGTCTGGGCCCGTCCCGGACCGTGATCGACGTCGCCGCCATCACCTCGGGACGGTCCGTCCCGTCGAGGCGCTTCCGGGTCGCCCAGCACGTCCCGGCTCTCGCTGGCCACGGCATTCGCGTGCGCGAGCTGGTACCCCGCATCGAGAAGTACGCGCCTCCTCCCTTGGCCGACCATGCGTGGGCGGCACCGGTGGTCACCTCGCGGGTGGCCAAGGCGGCGTGGGCGGTCCCGAAGCTGGCGACGAGGATCCCCGGCGTGGCCGCCACCTGGAGCGCCGACCTGACCTGGCTCCAGCGGGAAATGGTGCCGGGTTTCGTCACCCTCGAGATCGTGACCAAGCGGCCCTGGGTATTCGACGTCGACGACGCCGTCTGGCTCGGGCGGGCCGGAGCACCGGCGGCCATCGCCCGCTTGGCACGCGGCGCCGACGTGGTCATGGCGGGCAACGAGTACCTGGCGTCGTGGTGCGAGGCGCAGGGCGCAACGGTGCGGATCGTTCCCACTGCGGTCGACACCGATCGGTACCGGGCCACCACCCGGGTCCCAGCCGATGACCGGCCGCTGGTGATCGGTTGGATGGGCACCAGTGCCAACTTCCGCTACCTCGAGCGGATCGCCTCGCCCCTGTCATCCTTCCTTCGCTCTTCGCCTGCCGAGCTCTTCGTGGTGGCCGACCGGCGACCGCAGCTCCCCGGCATCCCCCCCGAAAGGCTGCGCTGGCAGCGCTGGTCGGCCGAGACGGAGGTCGAGGCCATCCAGGCCATGGACATCGGGCTGATGCCCCTGGGCACGGACGAGTGGTCCGAGGGGAAGTGCGCTCTGAAGATGTTGCAGTACCTGGCGTGCGAGGTCCCGGCGCTGGTGAGCCCGACCGGTATGACCGAAGCGATCCTGGGCGGCGGCGACCTGGGGCCGTCGCTGCGGACTGCAGCAGACTGGCTGGCTGCCCTGGAGGAGTTACGGGACGACGACGCCCTACGCCGCCGACGGGGCGAGCAGGGCCGCCGGGTCGTCCTCGGGCGGTTCAGCCGGACCACGGTGGCCGCGGAGATCGCCTCGGTCTTCGACGAGGTCATCCACGGTCGCCGCTGACGCCGTTGCCTGATTGCGGGCGGCGATCGCTTGCACGCGGTCGGTGCCGGCCGATGAAGGAGTCGATGTCGGCGCTCGAGAGCACGCTGACCTCCTGGCGGATTCGATCCTGCGGCCAGTTCCACCAGGCGATGGACTCCAGGTCGGCGATCGTCTCCGGGCTGAAGCGCCTCCGCACCTCGCGTGCCGGCGAGCCGGCGACGACGGCATAGGCAGGCACATCTCTCGTCACCACCGAGTAGGCGGCGAGCACGGCCCCGTTGCCCACCGTCACGCCGGAGAGGATTTTCACGCCGCGGGCGACCCACACATCATGGCCGATGACGACATCGCCACCGCTGGCCGGGTGCCCGTCGCTTCCCGCTCCAGGAAGCCCCCAGCGCAAGCGGAAGGGGTAGGTCGAGATCCAGTCCACCCGGTGGTTGCCACCGAGGAAGATCTCCACCCCACCGGCGATGGAGACGAAATCACCGATGGAGAGAACGGTCGAATCGCCCCGGTGGACGTACACGCGAGGTGATCCGTAGCTCTCCCGGCCCATCTGGACGACGCCGCGAGCCTTGAGGTCCTCCAACGCAGCCCGGTTCAGTCGCTCGGCAGCGGCGTCACGGGTGCGGCAGGCGAGACGGCCGGCGGTGCGGCGCAACCTCGCCGAGACCGTCGCCGGCCGGCGCGCGACCGAGCACGCCATCCCCTCACCATCTGCGTGGCCCATCGGTCCGATCATCGGCTCGCCCCGCCACCGGCTTGAGCCGATCTCCCGCCCGGGCCGCCTCAGGTGATCGACAGCATGCGGTCGAGGGCCACCCGGGCATCGGCTGCCGTCGCCTCGTCGACGGTGATGCGGTTGACCACCTCCCCGGCCACCAGCGACTCCAGGACCCACGCCAGGTGGGCGGCGTCGATGCGGAACATGGTCGAGCACGGGCACACGACGGGATCGAGGGAGCGCACGCTCAGGTGGGGGTGCTCGGCGGCCAGGCGCTGCACCAGGTGGATCTCGGTGGCCACGCCGATGACCGAACCGGCGGGGGCGGCGTCGACGGCCTTGATGATGGCATCGGTTGAGCCCACGTGATCGGCCACCTCGCAGACCTGCCATGGCGTCTCCGGGTGGGCCAGGACGATGCCCCCGGGGTGCTCCGCCCGGAAGGCGGCGACCTGGGCCGGGGTGAAGCGCTGGTGGATGGAGCAGTGTCCTTTCCACAGCAACAACGTGGCCGACTTGGCCTCGGCCTCGCTCAGGCCCCCCAGGTCGCACCGGGGATCCCAGAGGGCCATGTCGTCGTGGCCGAAGCCCATGGCCAGCCCGGTGTTGCGCCCCAGGTGCTGGTCGGGGAGGAACAGCACCTGGCGGCCCTGGTTCAGGGCCCACTCCAGCACCGCCCGGGCGTTGGTGGAGGTGCACACCGAACCGCCGGCCCGGCCCACGAACGCCTTGAGCGCGGCCGACGAGTTCATGTAGGTCACGGGCACGATCCGCTCGACGTCGACCACCGCCGCCAGGGACTCCCAGGCCTCCTCCACCTCGTCGATGTGGGCCATGTCGGCCATGGAGCAGCCGGCGTTGAGGTCGGGGAGAATCACCTGCTGGTGGGCGGCGGTGAGGATGTCGGCCGACTCGGCCATGAAATGCACGCCACAGAACACGATGTAGGTGGCCTCGGCATTGGCTGCGGCCAACTGGGACAACCGGAAGGAGTCCCCCCGGGCGTCGGCCCAGCGGATGACTTCGTCTCGCTGGTAGTGGTGGCCGAGGATCAACAGGCGCTCGCCCAGCGTGTGCTTGGCGGCACCGATGCGTTGGTCGAGTCCGGCCGGCGAGTCCTGGCGGTAGCCGTCCGGCAGGCGAGCCTGCATGCGCAACATCGGTCTTCCTCCCGTGGGAGCGCTCCGATGACGGCCGGTGCGGACAGCCTGGTCGCCCTGCACGGGGATGTCGGCCTCGGAGCGGATATGTCGTCGCAGTACCAGGGCGGCGAGTCGGCAGCCACTCTAGCCCCCAGCCGCCGCCGCCGCCCGCCGGATCTGGTGGTCCAGAGGCGCCGCCAGCGCCAGCGTCTGACCACCAGATCGGGGGGGCGCGACTTCGGCCCCGGACGGGGAGAATGGGGGAGTGGTCGAACGCCCGCCCGCCGGCACCATCCCCGACGCCCCCGGCTCCTACCAGTTCAGGGACGCCGAGGGCCGAGTCGTGTACGTGGGCAAGGCCAAGTCGCTGCGTTCCCGCCTGAACAGCTACTTCGGTGACCCCCGCTCCATGCCCCCCCGCACCGCCCAGATGGTGCAGACGGCGGCGACGGTGGAGTGGATCGAGGTCCGCAACGAGGTCGAGGCCCTCATGCTCGAGTTCAGCCTCATCAAGGCCCACCGGCCCCGCTTCAACATCCGCCTGCGTGACGACAAGAGCTACCCCTACCTGGCCGTGACCCTGGCCGACGAGTGGCCCCGGCCGAGGGTCATGCGGGGCGCCAAGCGCAAGGGGACCCGCTATTTCGGCCCCTACGCCCATGCCTACGCCATCCGGGAGACGCTCGATCTCCTCCTGCGGACCTTCCCGGTGCGCACGTGCTCGGACAACAAGTTCTCCCGCCACCAACGGCTGGGCCGGCCCTGCCTGCTGTACCACATCGAGAAGTGCGTGGGCCCCTGCGTGGGAGACGTAGACCACCAGGAGTACCAGCGCCTGGTCGACGACCTCGTCGCCTTCCTCGACGGCAACACCGAACCGGTGGTCGCCGGCCTGGAGGCCGACATGGCCGACGCCGCCGAGCACCTCGAGTTCGAGCGGGCCGCTCGCCTGCGGGACCGCCTGGTCAGCGTGGGCAAGGCCATCGAGCGCCAGCAGATGGTGGCCGAGCGCTCCGAGGACCTCGACGTGGTCGGGATCGCCGGTGACGATCTGGAGGCCTCGGTGCAGGTGTTCTTCGTCCGCAAGGGCCGGGTGGTGGGCCGCCGGGGATTCATCGTCGACAAGGTGGAAGACGTCACCCGCCACGAGTTGGTGGGACGGGTGATCGAGGGGCTCTACGACGAGCCCACCCTGGGCATCCCCCGCCAGGTGCTCGTGCCCGACGAGCCTGACGAGCTGGACCTCTACCAGGACTGGCTGAGCGAGCTGCGGGGCTCCCGGGTGGCGGTGCGCGTCCCCCAGCGAGGCGACAAGCGCCGCCTCCAGGAGACCGTCACCCGCAACGCCACCGAGGAGTTCACCCGGCACCGGCTGCGCCGGGCCTCGGATCACAACAGCCGGGCCCGGGCCCTGCGCGAGCTCCAGGTCGCCCTCGATCTGCCCGAAGCCCCCCTGCGCATCGAGTGCTACGACATGAGCCACATCCAGGGCACCGACTATGTCGGGTCCATGGTGGTCATGGAGGACGGCCTGGCCAAGAAGCGGGACTACCGGCGCTTCAAGGTCCGCCACGTACCGGGCAACGACGACCTCGCCGCCATGCGGGAGGTGCTCACCCGCCGCCTCAGTGCCTTCCTCCAGGAGCGGGAACGCCCGGTCGCCGAACGGGAAGGTCGCTTCTCCTACCCGCCCCAGCTCCTGGTCGTCGACGGAGGCAAGGGCCAGCTCCGGGTGGCGAGAGAGGTCGTGGAAGAGCTCGGCCTGGAGGAGGAGATTCCCGTGGCCGCCCTGGCCAAGCGCTTCGAGGAGGTCTACATCCCTGGGCATCCCGAACCCGTCCGCATCCCCCGCCAGTCCGAGGCCCTGTACCTCCTCCAGCGGCTGAGAGACGAGGCTCATCGATTCGCGGTCGCCTACCACCGCCAGCTCCGGGACAAGCGGATGACCACCAGCGCGCTCGACGGCATCCCCGGCCTCGGGCCGGTTCGCCAGAAGCGCTTACGGGCCGAGTTCGGCGGGGTGAACGGGGTGAAGGGCGCTGCCCTCGAGGATCTGCAGTCTCTGGCCTGGCTCCCCGAATCCGTCGCCCAGGCTGTCTGGAACAAGCTCCATCCCGCCGATCGCTGAGCGGCGCCGTCCCTGCCCCCGACTACGCTGGCGGGCATGCGCTTCCCCCGCCAAGATGATCAAGGGGAGGGAAGGCCACCATGGTCAGCGAGCTTGACCGGCGGACGTTGTTCACGGCGCTGGAGACATCCCTGGGTCGCCAGGCGGCGATCACCATGATGACACTGCTGCCGCCTGTCGACTGGGACGACATCGCTCGGCGCAGCGACATCGAGACGATGGCGACCATGCTCCGGGGCGAGATGGAATCGTTGCGGGGCGAGATGGACTCGTTGCGGGGCGAGCTCCGGGGCGAGATGGACTCGTTGCGGGGCGAGCTCCGGGGCGAGATGGGCGAGCTGCGGGGCGAGATGGGCGAGCTGCGGGG
>DATMJI010000082.1:0-8105 GCA_035553895.1 Acidimicrobiales bacterium
CACCGGCGGCCAGGGCGGCCACCGCCCGGTCGATGGCGGCCGCCGGCGGCGCGTCACCCGAGGCGTCGACGATCTCCCCCACCCCCCCGATCTTTGTCGGCTGCACCGCCGCTCGCACGGTCCAGGCGACAAAGAACGGGAGGGGGGTGCCGTCAGGGGCCGGGGCTGCGGGCGACCAGGACCCGGTCCCGGCCGGCCAGGTCGGGGTACACGGCGGTCTCGGCGAAGCCGGCGGCCCGGGCCGCCGCCCGCACCGCCTCGGCCTGGTGGGGGGCCAGCTCGAGGACGAGCGAGCCGGTGTGCGCCAGCCAGCCAGGGGCCTCGGCCACCAGGTGCTCCAAGGCCTCCCGGCCCGTCGGTCCGGCCACCAGCGCCCCCGCCGGTTCCCAGCAAGCCACCTCGGCCGGCAACTCGTCGCCCTCGGCCACGTAGGGGGGGTTGGACACCACCAGGTCCAGGCGCCCGGCCAGCCCGGCGGGCAGGGCGTCGAACCAGTCGCCCTCGACCAGGCGGACCCGGGCCGCGGGGCGGCCGAGGGCGACCAGGTTGGCCCGGGCCACGGCCAGGGCCGGGGCCGACACGTCGGCCGCCCACACCTCGCTACGCAGCCGCTCCTTGGCCACCGACAGGGCGATGGCCCCCGACCCGGTCCCCAGGTCGGCCACCAGCCTCGGCTCCTCGCCGGCCCGGCGGTCCAGCTCGGCCAGGGCCCGCTCCACCACCTGCTCGGTCTCGGGGCGGGGGATGAGGGCCCGCCGGTCGACCAGCAGGTCGAGGGTGCGAAAGCCCCAGGCGCCGACGACGTACTGCAGCGGTTCCCCGGCCACCCGGCGGGCCACCATGGCGTCGAGGTGGGCCACCGCCCGCCCGGTGGCCTCCTGGCCGAGGTGCAGGGCCAGCTCGGCTCCCTCCAAGCCCGAGGCCCGCTCCACCACCCGGCGGGCGTCGGTGGCCGGCGCCGGCACTCCGGCTCCGTCCAGGGCGTCGACCGCCCCGGCCAGCAACTGGCGCCAGCTCACCACCGGCAGGCGAGAACGGAGGCTCAGGCCCCGCCGGCGCCGCCGGCGGCCAGCTGGCGGGCCCGCTCGTCGGCTCGCAGGGCGCCGACCACCTCGTCGAGCTCGCCCTGGAGCACCTTGTCGAGGTTGTAGCTGGTGAAGCCGATGCGATGGTCGGAAATGCGGTTCTCCTTGTAGTTGTAGGTGCGGATCTTCTCCGAGCGCCCCCCGCTGCCCACCTGGCCCCGCCGCTGCTCGGAGAGCTCGGCCGATTGGCGGTCCTGCTCGGCCTTGAGCAGGCGGGAACGGAGCACGACCAGGGCCTTGGCCCGGTTCTGGATCTGGCTCTTCTCGTCCTGCATGGCCACCACGATCCCCGTCGGGCGGTGGGTGATACGCACCGCCGAGTCGGTGGTGTTGACGCTCTGGCCGCCGGGCCCCGACGAGCGGTACACGTCAATCTGGAGGTCGTTGGGGTCGATGCGCACGTCGACCTCCTCGGCCTCGGGCAGGACGGTGACGGTGGCCGAGGAGGTGTGCACCCGCCCCTGGCTCTCGGTGACGGGCACCCGCTGGACCCGGTGCGGTCCGCCCTCGTGCTTGAGGTGGGACCAGGCGTCGGGTGCCTTGACCACGAAGGTGACCTGGTTGAGACCGCCCATGTCGGAGGGCTCGCTGGTGAGGACCTCGAGCTTCCACCCGTGGCGGGCGGCGTAGCCCTGGTACATCTCGAAGAGGTCCTTGGCGAAGAGGTTGGCCTCTTCGCCCCCCTCGGCGCCCCGCAACTCCATGATGACGTTGCGGCCGTCGTTGGGGTCCTTGGGGGCGAGCAGGACCTTGAGCTCGGCCTCGAGGCGGCCCATGGTGGCCTCGGCGTCGTCCACCTCGGCCCGCAGCACATCACGATCGGCCCCGCTGGCGTCGACCAGCAGCTCCCGGGCCGTGGCCAGGTCTTCGGCCGCCTGGCGGTAGGAGCGGCTGGCGGCGACGATGGGATCGAGCTCCTTGTGGCGCCGGGTCAAGGCGACGTAGGTCTCCTGGTCGGCGAAGATCCCGGGCTCGGCCAGGCGGGCCTCGGTGGAAGCCAGCTCGTCCTCGAGGGCCGCCAGCCGTTCGAACATGGCGCCAGGGTAGAGGCCCGGCACTCGACGGGCCGGGTCAGGGGCCGCTCAGGAGGCGCCGGCGCCCGGCGACTTCTTGCGTTGCCCGTAGCGGCGCTGGAAGCGCTCGACCCGCCCGCCGCTGTCGATCAGGCGCTGCTTGCCGGTGAAGAAGGGGTGGCAGACGTTGCACAGCTCGACCCGCAAGCTGGACTCGGTGGAGCGGGTGGTGAAGGTGTTCCCGCACGAGCAGGTGACGTTCGCCTCCTGGTAGTCGGGGTGGATGTCGCTCTTCATGGGGATCTCCTCGAGTGGTGGGACGATCAGGCGGCGGGGCCGCCGGCCTTGGCCGCCTCGGCCAGGAACGCCTCGTTGGAGGCGAAGGTCCGCATGCCGTCCATCAGCCGCTCCAGGGCGGCGCTGGGGGAGGCCCCGTCGGCCGAGAGGGCGTTGAGGGCGCGGCGCACCCGCCACACCTGCTGGAGCTGCTTGCGGTCGAAGAGCAGCTCCTCGTGGCGGGTCGACGAGGCGTCGACGTCGATGGCCGGGTAGATGCGGCGCTCGGCCAGGCGCCGGTCGAGGCGCAGCTCCATGTTGCCCGTGCCCTTGAACTCCTCGAAGATGACCTCGTCCATCTTGGAGCCGGTCTCGATGAGGGCCGTGGCCAGGATGGTGAGCGACCCGCCCTCCTCGATGTTGCGGGCGGCACCGAAGAACTTCTTGGGGGGATAGAGGGCCCCGGTGTCGATGCCACCGGACATGATCCGCCCGGTGGCCGGCGCCGCCAGGTTGTAGGCCCGGGCCAGGCGGGTGATGCCGTCGAGGACGATGACGACGTCGGTCCCCTCCTCGACCAGGCGCTTGGCCCGCTCGATGCCGAGCTCGGTGACCTGGGTGTGCTCGTCGGAGGGACGGTCGAAGGTGGAGGCGATCACCTCGCCCTTGGTGTGGCGGCGCATGTCGGTGACCTCCTCGGGCCGCTCGTCCACGAGCAGGACCATGAGGTGCACGTCGGGATTGTTGGCCTCGATCGACTTCACGATCTGCTTCATGATCGTGGTCTTGCCCGCCTTGGGCGGGGAGACGATCAAGCCCCGCTGGCCCTTGCCGATGGGTGACACCAGGTCGACGATGCGGGCCGTCATGTTGGTGGGGTCGCTGGGCGTCTCCAACCGCAGCACCTCGTCGGGGAACAGCGGGGTGAGGTCCTCGAAGCGGGGGCGGCGCTTGGCCTCCTCGGGGTCCTTGCCGTTCACCTGGTCGACCCGCAGCAGCGCCGGGTTCTTCTCCGAGCGGTTGGCCGGGCGGCTGGCGCCGGTCAGGTGGTCACCCTTGCGCAACCCGAATTGGCGCACCTGCTTGACCGAGACGTAGATGTCGTCCTTGCTGGCCAGGTACCCCTTGGTGCGCAGGAACCCGTAGCCCTCGTCGCGCAGGTCGAGCAGCCCCGAGCACGCCACCGGCTCGCCGGTGTAGGTCTCTTCGGCCCGGGGTTCGCTGCCCCGATCACGCCCTCGCCGGCGTCGGCGCCGGTTGCCCTCGCTGGTGTCGCCGTCGGAGCGGCCCCGGCCGCGGTCCCCGTCGCTGCCGGCACCGCCGCCACTGCCGGCGGTGCCGGCACTGCGGTCGTTGGTGCGGTCGTTGGTGCGGTCGTGGTCGCCCCGGCGCTGCTCGGAGCCGTCGCCGCTGCGGGAACCGGAGCTCTCGCTGTCCCCGTCGCCGGGCCGGGCCTCCGGCGCGACCTCGGCGCCGTCACCGCCCCCGGCAGCCTCGGTCCCGGTGGCGGCCTCCTCCCGGGCGTCGGCCTCGGTGGTGGCACCGGCCCCGTCGGGGGCCGAACCGTTGCTCGGCTGCTCGGCGCCGTTGGCCCGGGTCGAGCGGCGCCGGGACACCGGGCCGGGGGGCGCCTGCGTGCCGTTGGCCCCACCACCTTGCGTCCCGGCCGGGATGACGCCGGCCGTCTGCAGGATGAGGTCGACCAGGTCGGCCTTCTTGGTGCGGGCGGGCGGTTGGACGCCCATGGCCCGGGCGATCGACTGGAGCTCGTCACGCTCCTTGCGTTCGAGTACGGATCGCTCGAGGACCGACTCGCTCATGGCGTACCTCGTTGTCTCTGGTGAATCTGGATCAGCAGCGGGCACCCGTTTCTCGAGCGCCAACCGCCTGTTTCGCTGCACGACCGGTCGTAGAGACGGAGATCAACCCGAGGGACGGGTGCCACGGACTCCCGCGCAGGACGCCGTTGCTCCCTGACCCAGGTGCTGCCCCCCGGCGCTGGTTCCACGGCGAAATGACCGGGATTGGCGCTCAGGCTGCCGGGCGATGCGATGGCCATGATAGCGACCAGCGGTTCTGGCAACAACATTCCCCGCCTTTCGGCGGCGCCGTCTCGCTTGGCGCTACTTGCTGTTGGGTTGGTAGTAGGGGTTGTCCCCGGCGGCGTGGTCGGTCACGTCGACCACCTCGCTGATCTCGGGGATGCGGTCCTCGACGGTGGCCTTGATGCCCTCGGTGAGGGTGAGCTGGGCCAGCCCGCACCCCTGGCAGCCGCCGCCCATGATCATGTAGGCCGTCTCGCCCTCCACCCGGTCGACGGCGGCAAAACCACCGTGGGAGGCCAGCATGGGGTTGATCTCGCCGTCGAGGAGCTGCTGGAGGCGTTCGGCCACGCTGCCCTCCAGGTGCACCGGCTCACGGGGACCGGCCGCCGCCGGCGTGGCAGCCGGCCGGTTGGGGTTGCGCAGCATGAGGCCCGTCGGCTCGACGTTGTCCAGGCTGGCGCCCCGGAGCTTGTCCATCGACGGTGCCGGCACCAGGACCGGCAGCTCGTCGCTGTAGCCCACGGCGTCGTCGGGTCCGGCCTCACCCACCGGGGCGAAGGTGAGCTCGTAGAGGTAATCGGACGCATTGGCGCCCACCACCTCGATGCGCAGCGCCAGCTCGTCGCCTCCCGGCTCGGCCGCCCGTGCCTCGAGGACCACGGCCCGGGCGGCATCGCTCAGGCTCACCAGCGGTCGCGGCCTGGGGCCAGCCGCCTGGGCCTGGCCACCGGCCTGCCCCGTCGCCTCCGTCGCCTCCGTCGCTTCGGTCGCCACCCGTCCAGGCTAGCGGCGGGTCCAGGGCGTCCATCGTTCGCAGCCGGCACCCCGGCGTCCCCGCTCGGCACCTGGACCTGGGGGCGTGGACGGTATGGCACGCTGGCCGCCGCATGCATGACGCGGTCGTCGTGGGATCGGGGCCCAACGGGCTGGCGGCCGCGGTCCACCTGGCCCGGGCAGGGGCCTCGGTGCTCGTGGTCGAGCAGCACGAGCGCATCGGCGGGGGGTGCCGATCGGCCGAGCTCACCCTGGCGGGCCACGTCCACGACGTGTGCTCGGCCGTCCATCCCCTGGCCGTGGCCTCGCCCTTCCTGCGGTCGCTCCCCCTGGAGGACCATGGGCTGCGCTGGCGCCACCCCGAGGTGGCCGTGGCCCACCCCCTCGACGGTGGGCCCGCCGCTGCCCTCGCCGGCGACGCCGGCGAGACGGCCCGGGACCTCGGGGATGCCCGCTGGCGCCACCTCCTCGACCCCCTCGTCCGCCGCTGGGACGACCTGGCGTCGTCGATCCTCGGCCCCGTCCTGCGGGTGCCCGCCCATCCCCTGGTCCTCGCCCGCTTCGGGATCCGGACGCTGTGGCCGGCCAGCGTGGTGGCCGGGCGGATGCTGGCGAGCGAGCGGGCGCAGGCCCTCTTCGCCGGCATCGCCGCCCACGCCGTCGAGGACCTGCGCCGGCCCCTCACCTCCTCGGCCGGCCTGGTGCTGGCCGCAGCCGGCCACGCCCGGGGCTGGCCGGTGGCCGAAGGGGGCTCCCAGCGCATCGTCGATGCCCTGGCCTCCTACCTGGCAACCCTGGGCGGCTCCATCGAGTGCGGCCGGCGCATCGCCGGGCCGGGCGACCTCCCCCAGGCCCGGGCCGTCCTCTTCGACACCGCTCCCCGCGACCTGCTGGCCGCTGCCGGTGCCCGCCTCCCCCACCGGTACCGGCGGCGGCTGGAGCGCTTCCGCCACGGCGCCGGCACCTTCAAGGTCGACTACGCCCTCGACGGCCCCGTGCCCTGGCGATCGGACGCCTGCCGCCGGGCCGGCACCGTGCACCTGGGAGGTACCGCCGCAGAGATCGTCCACGCCGAGTCCGAGGTGGCCGCCGGGCGCCATCCCGAGCACCCCTTCGTCCTGGTGGGCCAGCAGTCGCTGGTCGATCCGAGCCGGGCGCCGGCCGGGCGGCACACCCTGTGGGCCTACTGCCACGTGCCAGCCGGCTCCACCCGGGACATGACGGCGGCCGTCGAGGCACAGCTCGAGCGCTTCGCCCCCGGCTTCGGGGATCGGGTCCTGGCCCGGGTGACGACGACCTCGTCGCAGCTCGAGGCCTACAACCCCAACTGCGTGGGCGGTGACATCGCCGGGGGGGCCAACGACGCCGTGCAGCTGCTCTTCCGGCCGATGGTGTCTCTCCACCCCTACCGCACGCCGGCCCGCGGTCTGTTCCTGTGCTCGGCATCGACGCCACCCGGCGCCGGGGTGCACGGGATGTGCGGGTACTGGGCGGCCCGGGACGCCCTGCGATTCCTGGAGCGCTGCACCTAGGGTGGGACCATGACGATGGTCGACCTCCAGCCCTCGGGGCTGCTGTCGTTCATCCGCTACGCCTTCATGCCCAACCACCTCGGCTACTGCGGTGGTACCCATCACGAGGTGCTGCTCGAGCACGCCGCTGCCGGCCAACCCGACCGGCGGCTGGCCCCGCTGCTGGCCAAGTTCACCGGCGCCCTGCCCTACCTCCAGACCATCGCCGCCGCCCACCACCTGGCGGATCCCTTCGACCACCGGGTGGTGGAGGCCTACTGGCTGGGCAACGACCTGCTCGACGGGGTGGAGGCGGCTGCGCTGCACCGATCCCTCGACGAGCGCTTCGGGCGCCAGCTGACCGGGGCCACCCGTGACCAGGTGCTGAGCAAGCCGCCCCAGGGCGCCCGCCCCTACCACCTCTTCCACGTCCTCGACGTGTACCGCCACCTCGGTCACGAGGGCATCGCCCTGGCCACCATGGAGAACTGCCGGATCAGCTGGGGCCGCGTCCGTGCCGTGGAGGGTGCCGAGCTGGTGGTCCGGCGCCAACCCCTCGTCCTCGACGGCACGGATCTGGCCCTCGGCGAGCCCGCCGACACCCGGGTGCTGCGATCGATCTCGGATCGCGGCTTCGCCGACGACGTGGTGGTGGGCGACTGGGTCAGCATCCACTGGGGCTGGACCTGCGAGGTCCTCGATGCCCGCCGGCTGAGGAACCTCCGCCGCTGGTCGGCCCATCACCTGGCCCTGGCCAACCGGACCATCTGACCCGGGCACCGCCGTCGTTGCCCCCGTTCTGGTGGTCCGGAGGGGCCGCCGACGCAGCGGCCTGACCACCAGTTGCCGGGGCGGGGGAGCGCCGGGCAGGCCCTGACCGCCGCCCCTCGATGTGAGAGAATGGGGACCATGGCGACGAAGGGGGACCGGCCACGGCGCGAGCGGCCGCTGCGGGCGCAACGCAACCCGTCGGCCGCCCCTCCCCCACCCCGCTCGGGGAGCCAGAACCAGGTCGGCTCCGACCTCAAGGCCCTGCGGGCCCGCCTGGGTGGCTACGGCGACAACCTGCCGACCACGCCGGGTGAGTGGCACGCCGCCGCCTGGGACTACGACCAGGCCCTGGTGCTGGCGGCCGAGGCCATCGGGGTGCCCCACCCCGAGCTCGACATGGTCCTGGGGCGGCGGCGGCTCACCATCACCGAGCGCAACAGCATCGAGAAGGGGTTGGCGGCTCGAGGCATCGACCTGGGCCAGGCGCCGGCCCTGCCCCTCGGCCGGGCCTGACGCTCCCGTCCGCCGACGGGCGGTACCGTCCCGGGCGGCCAGGAATCGCACCTGGCAGCTCCGAGGGGTGCCGGTAGAATCTTTTCCGGGCCCCCGGGCCCGACCCATCCCCCCGAA